>NZ_LR215024.1:648940-973410 GCF_900660605.1 Mycoplasmopsis glycophila
TTTACTGTTGCTCACAAAGGTAGAAAAAATGAAAATGCCCTCAAATATAAAGATGAGACTATAAATAAAATTATGTGTGATTATTATGATTTTACGGAAGAGTTTTTTCCTAAAAATGCAACTATTAACACTGCTCTTTTTTCGCTTTATTATCATGAAAAGGTAAAACAAAGTTTTAACATTAGTTATTCACAAGCTTTTAAAAGAGTTAAAAAGCAAGGTTTCATTAACATCCAAATGACAAGAAAAGGTAAAAGAGAATCTAGAAAAATTAGAAGATTGCTTGAACAAGAAATTGGTGAAAAAACTTCACTTTTCACCAGAATTGGTTCTTTAGAAATTGGTGAGCGTGAGAAGAAAAGAAAAAGCGTTTATCAAGCTAAAAATAGATATTTAAAATTTGGTGAAAATGTTGAATTAGATGCTTGTCAAGAAGTGTTTTTCGGTAATAAAAAAGTCTTCATTTATCACGCAATTGATTCAGCTACAGGTAAATTACTTGAACTTCAATGTGAAGAACAAGAAACAAATTTAGGTTACCAAAAACTAATTGACAAACTCTTTAAAAAACACGGATTTCCCTCAATAATAACAACAGATCGCAGAAGAACTTTTTGAGGTTCAGAAAAAACATACACAATGTTTGAAGAGGCTTTAATCGATAGAGGAATTACTTTATTTGTGTCATCTAACCCTAAAGATAAGCCAAATGTGGAAAGATCTTTTGCTAGTGCTCAAAATTATTACCCTTATTTATTTAAAAATAAAGGTATTGATTCTATTGATGAATTAAATAAAAGAAGCGAAGAAATTATTGATGAATATAATAGACATTTTTGGAAAACAGAAGGCAATAAGGAAAGCAAATTTATCAAAAATGATCCTAGTTCAAATATTTACGATTTTTCTTTAAGAATTAGAAGAAGAGTAAATAATGGAGTCGTTATGTATAAAAATAAAATGCTCGCCCCTTACGACGAACATAATAAAAGATTAATGTTTTTTTCACAAAGCGGAAAAGATATTAATTTATGTTTAGATGTAAACCAAAACTTATATTTCGAAATCAATAATAAGAAATATATTGCAAAAGTTGTTGAAGAATCTGAATTGAATGAAACCGAAATTTATGCTTTAGCTAAAGGGTGAGATATTTCTATCCCACAAGTACATGTGATTGCAAAGGCAATTGTAAATTCTAGAAAATTTACTTTAGCACAGTCACAATTAAGACATTTTCCCGACGAAATTCTCAAAAATGAAAATGCACAAAAGATAATCAAAATACTTGAAAGAAGTGAAGACATTTTGTTAAAACTTTATAAAATAAGTTACACAAAACTGCTTGTGTTGAATTCAACAGAATTCAATATAATTATATTCAAAAGAAGTAAACAAGAGTGACAATTCGTTTAATAATTTACAGATTATTATTTGATGAAAAAAAGGAATAAAAAAAATGGCAGGAGTAGCAGGATTCGAACCCACAACACACGGGGTTGAAGCCCGTTGTTCTACCGTTGAACTATACTCCTATCACTTTTTATATTGTACACTATTTTTGGTTTTCAACAAGTAAAATTATGTCTTTAACCGTTTTGATATTCATAATTTCTTCATCTGAAATTTGGATAGAAAATTTCTCTTCCAAATGAACGACCAACATAGCTAAGTCTAAAGAATCGATTCCTAAATCAACAATATGATCATCTTCTTTAACTTGTTTTTTTGATACTCTTTTAAGAGCATCTAGAATTGTTTCTTTTATGTTCATAAAATTATTATATATTTAATATTTAATTTTTGCTTTAATTAGTAAGAAAAATTTTGTATTTCTTTCTTTCAGTGTATTTTTGATTTTTGTATTGTAAATATAAAATGAAATGATCGTTTTCCTTACTTGTTCCTTTAATTTTTTCATAATGAAATTCTATTTTTCCTTCACTAGTACCAAAACGGGATGTTATATCTTTCATAATAGCTAAAATTATTGTTTCATCAATGTAATAGGTCCCTTCCTCATCTTGTTTAATATATGTCTTGAAGAATTCTTGATCAAGTTTTGGAAATAAACTTAAACGTTTGTGTTTTTCATCTGGTTGACTTGATTTGTTTTTTGGATCTTGATTTTCTTTATTTTTTCTAACTCTTGTCTGAATAACTTTATACAAAAGAATTCCTGTTGAAGTTGCAAAAAGAAAAACTGCTAGCATAATTTTTCATCTTTTTTTTAATTTCATTCTACCCTGTATGCGTCTCTTTTAATAAACCAACTAAAATCTCAATTTTCTTGTTTGATAAAGAATTCATATCTTGCCATTGGGAATTCAAATTCAAAGTTAACAAAATCTCTTTGTGAAATTTCAAGTTCAGTTATTTGTAAAATTGGTTTTCTTATTAAGTTAGCAGTATCAATTTTTGGAAGTTCATTTTCAAATAAATAAGTTAATTCTCAATTAAAAAAGTCATTTTCTAATTTTAACGTTCATTGCATTTCTTTATCATATTTTTTAGGAACTAATAGTCCTTTTAAGATTGTGTTGTCTAAATCAATTGATAAATTAGTTAAATTTGTATTCACTGTAAAATTATCATTTAAATAAACGTCGTATACCATTTTATTTTCGCTAGTTGATTGTGAATTTTTTCGAAGCTGGGCGTTTAAAAAGTTTTTAAGAAAAGGTTTAAAAATAAAGCTAGAATCTTTCAAATTCATAAAACCAGCTTTTTCATAATTTTTAAGCCCTAACGAATATGCTAATTTTATGTTATAAAGTTCAATACAAGCTATCTTGTTAGTAGGATTATCAATTGGCAAATCATTTCATAGCACCCTTACCATGCTGCTCGCTTCATCGATTTTGCAACCTTTATCCTTAAACTCAAAAAAAGTTAAGTAAGGAATTTCTAGAAAGTTTTCTCTGTATTGGTTACTTGTTTTAAGTTTAATTTTTTCAAAATCAGAAAATAAAATGGTGTATTTTGCCATTATCGCATTACGCTCTACATCAGAATAAAGATAAAAATCAATTCGCTTGATTTTATCAAACGGAATATCTGCTTTAGTATGATCAACTGAAATATATTGTTTTAAAGAAGCGCTTTCAATTAATGCTTTACCATTAATAAAAAGCTGTCCTTTAGTATATTTGTTTACTTTACTTGTAAGATCTAAATACAAATTGACATTTTTAGATTCACCTAGTATTTTACTAATTAATAATTTGAAAGTTATTTGCGATTTTTCGTATTCTTCTCGAATTTTTGGACGATCATTAATTGCTATTTTAGTAGTATAAGTTTGGTTTTGAATTCTTCTACTATTTTCAAAATTAATAGTATGAATTAGATAGTCACTATTCATGAACATGTGTAAAGTAAAAGTTTAAAAACTCCGTAATTGCTTGCTTTTTTCTCTTATAAAATGTAGTTTTTGAAAAATAATCTAAATATCAACCTTTACCATTTTTGGTTTCTGGATCTAAATAGCATTTTTCAATCAATCACGCATTTTCTGGACTCATTAATGAAAGTATTAATTTAATTAATGTTCCTTCTCCTTGGATTTGCTTTTCAACACGTTCAATTTCGAGTTGATTTTCTTCGTTATCAATTTCAAAATTATTAGTGAATTTTAATTGAAAGAGTCTATATTTTAGGATTTCCTTATATCAGTCATTTGTAACAAAGATTTCTTTAACCATTTTGCATTGTTGTGCATAAAATTCGTTTTGGAATTTAACATCTTGAATTGTGTTTTGCATATTTTACTCCTTATAATAATCTTAAAAAAATCAGTTTCCTGTTTTTTGGCTAGACTAGTCAAATGTACTTTTTTATTTTAATTTTCTTGCAGGAAAAAATTTGCAAGAAAAAATACCACATGACTGTGGTATCTTAATATGCTTTAGCAAAAACAACGTATCTATTTGTCTTATTTTGACAAGTAGGAATTAAACAATCAATGTTTTTAAGTGGCTTATCAAGTGTCTTTGGTATACATCTAGCTGTAGCACCTGTTTCTTCTTTAATTTTTTCTTCAGCAAAATCTGAACAACAGAAAGGAGCGATAACAAATTTTTGCTCTGCGATTTCTTTTTTGAAGTCTTCGTAGTTATAAACAAAAACAGTTCTTTCTTCTAATCTTTTTTCTGCAGCATTATATAGACTATTGTGAATATCATCTAAAGTTTTAGCTACAATATTTTTAACTTCTTCTACTTTAACTAAAATTTTGTTTTCAACATCGTCTCTACGTACTAAAGTAACCATTCCTTGTTCAAGATCTCTAGGCCCAACTTCAATTCTTAATGGCACACCTTGAATTTCGCTGTTTGCAGCTTTATAGCCTGGATTTTTATCAGTGTTATCTAATCTAACACGGAATTTTCTCGATAGTTCTAGTTTGAGTTGTTGTGCAACTTCAGAAACAATTGGTGATTTTTTAGCAAATAATTCTAAAATATCAATTTGCACAGGAGCAACTTTAGGTGGAATGATAATTCCTCTATTATCTCCGTGTGTCATGATTAGAGCACCAATTAATCTTGTAGTAACACCTCAAGAGGTTTGATAAACAAATTCTTCTTCATTGTTTTTATTTTTAAATGTAATATTGTAAGCTTTTGAGAAGTTTTGTGCAAAATAATGGCTAGTACCTGATTGTAAGGCTTTACCATCTTTCATCATTGCTTCAATTGTGTATGTTGAGCAAGCTCCAGCGAATTTTTCGTGCGGAGTTTTCTTACCTACAATAGTTGGTATAGCTAAATAATTTTTAAGAAATTTAGCATAAGTGTTAATCATTGTTCGAGTAAACTTACGTGCTTCCAGCGGATCAGAGTGAGCTGTATGTCCTTCTTGTCAAAGAAATTCTCTTGATCTTAAAAAGGGGTTAGTAGTTTTTTCTCAACGTAAAACGTTCGCTCATTGATTATAAAGTAAAGGTAAGTCGTTATATGAATTAATAGAATTTTTGAAAAAATCAGCAAAAAGAACTTCTGAAGTTGGACGAATATAAAGTTTTTCATGTAACTCACGATCACCAACATGTGTAACAGTTGCTAATTCAGGATTAAAACCTTCTACGTGTTCTTTTTCAAGTGCAAATAAACTTTCAGGAATTAATAAAGGTAAATAAACGTTTTGAACTCCTTTTGACTTAAAAATTTTGTTTAAGTTTTCTTGAATTAATTCTCAAATTCCATATGAATTTGGTTTAAAAATTAAGGTTCCTTTAGTTGGTCCATATGCAATTAAGTTCCCGTTTTTGACAACATCTGTGTATCATTTTGCAAAATCTTTTTCTAAAGGTGTAATCTTATCTAGTTCTTTTTTCATAATAAATTAATTTTACATATATTTATAAAAAAAATAAGTTAATTCGTGCTTTTTTAAAACAAAATTAACTTAATCAAAAAAGTGAGCGGACAATTTAGGCCAACTGGCGTCAAGTCCATTAAGGTATTAGCAAGAATTTAACTTGCCTTTCACTTAAATTCTAACACATCGCCAGACAAATTTTCAAAAATAAATCATTTTTTTCACGACAAAAATGACTTTACGAATTTCTCGCAAAATCTTTCCATTCCTAAAAAATTTTCTTTGAATTTGTGGAAACTGTGTTAAGCGCGCACGTGCTCACCCGCACATGCTTTTAAGCACAAGATAACATTTTGGAAAAAGCATCTAACGATACCCAAAATTAGCAATTTAGTATTTATGTAATAAATACTATTTTTTTATTTTTTGAAAAGTGGTTTTTCCAACGCTCTTTAAAAAGTGGTCATTTTTTCCAAAATTTTTCCAAAACTTGTTCAAAAATCAAAAATATATACTACGTATATAAGAAAAAGGTTAATTTTCCAAAAATCTTCCAACGACAATTTTGATTTAAAAAATTTGAAGCAGTCCATTTTCATAATTAAAGTTATTTTTTACAAGTTCAGTCATAGTCTCAAAACCATAAGAAGCGTTACGTTTATCAAGGTAAATTTTAAAGAAATTACGAATGTAACTTTCTGTATGTGATGTTCTCTCTATACCGTCTAAAATTCCAAAAATTGCTCGTTTATTATTGTTCAAATAATTCAAAAATTTCTCAAATTGCTTCTTAAAATTTGTCTTAAATTCAAAATTATCAAATCATTTTTTGAGCTTTAAATACAAATTATCTCAGTCATTTATGCTGTAATCATTAATCGCATTCTTTCAAAATGTTGGACTTTTGATTTGATAAAATTGAGCGTTTAGCTCTTTTAAATCTTTGTTTTGAATGTATTTTTTGAGAGTAAATGTGTCTTTTACATATTTCAAAACGTGAAATTTATCAAGTATATAATAGTCAAAATTCTTTGCTAAATTCTTGATATTATATGCTCCGTCTCCTTTCGCACAAACTTTCATTTTGCTATCATAATATGTATTTTTGATGTAATTTGTAAGCTCGATAAGTTTGTTCTTTTCGTCATATTTGGTTAATCTTTTGTCTTGTTCAAAGTAAATTTGAACATTATTTAATGCTTCATATTTTCCTGTTTTGCTATTAAAAAGATTAAAGGTCATCATTCTACACATAAATTTTTTGTTCATTTTCTTGTATTGAATTCTCTTATATGTGTCGTCAATTTCAACAAAAAGAATGTTATTATGTTCAGGTTTAATCTCAAATTTTTTCAATTTATTGAATGACGATTTTAAACTTTGTTTGATTTTCTCGTCTAAATCTGTTTTAAGTTCAATATTCTTTTTAGTCATTCAGCTTCAATATAAGAATGTTGATTTAGGTAAAAATTAAATTTTATTTTTTTCAACTCTAATTTTTTAAATTTCATATTATGCAATCAAAAGATTTTAAAAATTGTTTTTTTCTTAAGAAGAATTTTATGCTAAAATTCATAAATTGAGCTTTTATATTCTTTTTTATTTAAATAAGTAAAATTTGTTTCACCATTTCTTTTCAAACTTAATCCTTAAATCATTCAAGCCTTTTTTTTTCCAAGGTCATAGTTTCAAAACACCGACATTTTCGTTTTGAATTCTTTAAATTCTCGGTTTATTATTCAAAAATTTAAAGCAGGAATTGATATTTTAGCTAATTCAATTGCTGTTCTTTTTCATTTTAATTTTGTTTCATTGATTTTTAAATCAAATTTGTAATGTATTTTGAATTTCCAAGGCTTAAAATTGTTTAATCAATTGATAGTGATTTGAACCAATTATTAAGCTTACTTTATTGTTTTTTTGCGATTAAGTGTCTTAAAACATCTTCCAAGTTTATTAGTCTTAAATCGCTTATAGTGATGTTTCTTTGGTTGCTAATTTCTTGAACTTTATCTCAAATTGTCTTTGAAATTAGCTCCTTATCATTTGTATTAAGTAATAATAAATCTGTTTTAATTTCACTTAAATCAAATTGCTTATTGTATTTATGAGAAACATAATTATAAATAGCTATTTTAAATACTTTGCTATCCGCTTTCCTTTTGATGTTTAAAACTTTGTAAAAGAGTGGAACATCACTTGCTAAATTAATGTTAGAAAGATAAGGTAAAATATCATTTAAATTTGTAAGCTCATAATCATAAGCAGAAGCTAAATCGCTTAAAGTTTCTTGGATTTCCTTTTTAATAAACTTTGTGATTTGGTCATTTTCGGTAAGACCAGCAAGATTGATTTTGGTGTTTTTTAAACGCATCTCTCACTGGTCTTCTTCAAGATTAATTGCTCTTTTTTCTAAATTTAAGTCAAACACTTTAATTTTAGGAACAATTTGGATTTCGCTTTCAAATTCACTTTTAGCAGCACCTAAAATCTTAATTTTAAAATCTTTATTTCCAACTTTTTCTCATTCTAAAAATCAAGAAGCTTTTTGGTAATCTTCTAAACTAACATCTTTTAATCAGTCATAATTTACAATTAAACTGTTTCAATTTTCAGGGTTAGAATTTAATAAAATGTCTTCAATTTTGGATTGATTTAGCTCAAAGCTAACTTGTTTAGCAAAAATTTCAGGAACATCATTATCAATAAATGAAACAGGAATTGTAATTTCACTTTGCGTAAGTTCATAACCAAAAATATTAGTATTCGGGTTGTATTTTAAGCTTACATTAATAATCAAATTTCTTCTATCTTGTGAAATTCTCATATCGCTAATATTGATTAGCTCTTTATACTTAAAATCGCCGCTATATTCATTAAAGAACTTATTAAAACCATTTTCAGCAATAATATATTTATTCTTGAATGTTTCATAAGAATACACCCTTGGAACATTTTTGAAAAATGGTGAAATATATTTAACGTTCTTTTGTGTGTAGTGTTGAATTTTGTAAATGTAGTTAGTAAATAAAACAAAATATTGTAAAACCATTTCATAGCTCATTTTTTTAGCTCTTTCGCTTCCTATATTATGTTTAAGCTCTAAATAATTTAAAAATTCATTACCAACAGGAGTTTCTCAAAAGCTTTGAACTCTTGTTAAACCATTAATAGTTTCAATAAATTTAGTTTTTTGAGCATTAAGATTTTTATCAATTAAAACTAATTTATAGTTATCAATACTTGAAGAAGCGTGTGCTGTAAAAAGGTAGAGACCACTATCACTAAAATAACTATTTTCGCTTGTGTTCAATGGTAAATCTTTGTATTTTTGACCATTTTCAAAGCGTTCATATGAAATTTCGTCGTTATATGATAAGTTGTTTTGATTAAGTTTAAAAACACGATATTGACCATTTTTAGTCTCACCATTAAGAATTTGTAATGCTCCGCTTCCTAATACAGAAGCTTCCGCTAAAAATCCTTGAATGATTTGATTACCATTTTTTAGTAAAAGGGTTTTAGTTCCATAAGGTAAATGACTTTTTTGTGTATATTCGTCATTAGCTAAAAGTTCTGTATTTGAAGAAACATCAACTCATACAAGCTGCTTTTTAGTTCCAGTATTTTTATCGATTTCAGGGTCATAAAATTCATTTTTGATTTTTCTGCCTTGCTCGTCTTTTAGTAAATTACCATTAGGATCTTTCTTATATTCTTCAATAAGTTTCTTTTGGTCAGGGTTTTCTTCTGGGTTTCAAGCATAAAATTTATAATCAATACTTAAAGCGTTGGAGTTGATTAAAAGGTCTATTTTATATTCGTATTCGAGCTTACTATCAACATTACCTGAATTCTTTTCGTATTTGAGAATTTTGATTTCATAGCTCTTGATTTTGTTTTCTTCTTCTTTGGAAGAATTATCAATAATCAAGCTTTCATTTGATAAGATTTCGCTAAAATGTCTATCCAGCACCTCAATTCTTTTGTCGTTAATTAAAAGAATTTCGCTTTCGTCAATTGTTGTAAAATCAACACTTGCTGGTGAGTGGTAAAGTCATTTACCACCATAAAAGCTTTTTTCACCTTTTTTAGCTTGCGGTTCTAAAAGCACAGGAACATCATCGACTAATTCAGTTGTATTTGTTTTAAAATCAACTCATTTATTAGCTTTGATAATTAGTCTATTTTTGATTTCCTTATCAATTGCTCTTACGCTTGGTGAAATTTTCACAGGGTAATTAGAAGCAATTTTATAAGACTTATTAATTAAAGAGTTGGTTTTATTAGAAAGATAAAGGTCAATTTTATCTTCGTCAATCACTTTATATTCAACGAAAAAATTGTATTCCATTAGCTTCTTATTAATCTCATTGATTTTTTGATTAAGTAAGCTTTGGTTTTCTAATGAATATAAAGTTCTATCACCAATTCTTTCACTTACAATGTTTAATGTTTGTGTGTTTTTCAGTTCATTTTGTGATTTTAAGAAAGCTTTCTCATAGTTAGAAACAATTTGAGAAATTTTAGCATTATCATTATTGATAACAACGTAATTTGTTTGTGGAGCATAAATTTCAACATTCAATTTTAAGTTGTCTTCTCATAAGATAAAATTATCTCTTAATTGTCTGTTATTATTAATTATCATATTAGGAGCATATGGTAATCAATCTCTTTGGTTTTTGTTTTCATTATCACTTAAAATGAAAGCTTTTACGACTACTTGATAATCTTTTTCTATTTTGGTTTCATTTATCAAAATATCTTCATTATCAGCAATTTTAGACTTTGCTTTTTCTAATAAAATGTTTTGAATTCCACCGCTATTCAACGAACTTTTACTATATTTTCTATTTTCAAAATGAAGTGGAATAACACTATCATACAGTCCTAAATGGTTAATATGTTTTGCTACTCCATTTTCTCAACCATAATAGCTATCGTGATTAATTTTCGGCGAAATGATTGCTTCACTTGATAATAACGCTTCTGCTTGTTTTTTATTTATTTTAACATTCTCAAAAGCAAGTTGTCTCACTATATATTTATAGTCTTGAAGCACCGTATTCATATACTTTTCAGGATTAGTTTTTTTCCCAATTAAAGCATATGAAAAAGCAGTTCTTTTAATGTCTAATTTCTTATAGAACATATTCGTGTTTTTAATTTTATTAGCTTCTTCGCTATTAAAATCTATATTTTCGTCATATGTAATTTCAATTCTACGACTGTCTCTATCAGCAATATTATCTAAAAACCTTACAGTGTTTTCGAAACCAGCATCATAGTAAATACTAATGCTTTTTATATCAAGTGGAATAGCTTTGGTTTCGTATTTAGCTAAAAGCAATTCGTCTCTATCAAGCGCAATATTTCGCTTGATTTGAGTGTTTTTAATTAAATCATAAAATTCATTTGGTAAGTTATGAAAGGTCAAAATGCGAGTGTTTGTTTCATTTGAATTATTGATAGCAGAAGATATTGCTACGCTAGTTGGTATTGTTATTAATGGAGCAAGAGAAATAAAAATGGTATCTTTAAGTTTCATTTAATTATTTCTCCTTTGCTTTTTTAATACGTTCTGCTATATCTTTGTCTGTATCAAATGCGACTTTTTGAAAGTTTTCAAACGTTTTTAATACTTGCTTATTACTATCGTCTTCTTCTTGTTTATCAGTCATAAGCTTTGTTATTTTCTCATTTCTTAATCGAATGAAATAATCAAGCTCTCTGGTGTATTCTTCTTTTGGACTATTTAAGTTTAAATTACCACTTAAAGCAAGTAAATTGAGTATAATATCAAGCTTCTTATTGATAGCTTCAAGTTCAATGTTTTGAAGATTTATTCAATACTTTATATTTGAATGATAAGGACTTAAACTTGCGAAAATGCTCTTTCTAAAAGCATAGAAAATACTTGTTTGAAACTCTTTAAAAAGTTCTTGTGAATTGTTCTCGGTTAAATATTGAAATAAAATCTTCTGTAATTCACCATTCACGCTCTTTTTTTGAGCTTTTAAATTTTCAATTCACTTTGTTAATAAAACTTGTTCTGTTTCAGTTAAGTTCGATAACTTAACCGAAAGACTTTTAATACTTTCGTCTTTTTTGCTCATATTAAATATAATCTCCTTTACTTTTGAATAATAATTCTTGTTCATAGTCATTGTAATGAAGCTTTACAATATATCTTAAATTAGCTCCAATATTTAAAATACCTTGACCAACACTTGCTCTTTCTAAAAAGTCTTGTTCTGTTTGAGTTAAAACTTTATTTGTGCTAAATAGCTTTTCGTTAATATCTTCAATCTCACTACTTTTTTGTCTTAAAAAGAGCGAGTAATCACAGTTAGAAAGTAAAGCATTCGCATTGTCTTTCTCACGGTAAAAATCACTTAAATTTTGTGTGTCCATTACAACAGAAAGTCCATACTTTCTTGCTGTCTTAATTGTGAAGAATAAGAAATCAAAAAGAATTTGATTTTTGCTTTTTACGAAAAAGTGTGCTTCACCAATAAATAAGCTCATTTGCTTTTTGTTTTCTCTGTTTTTAGCAATTTTGTCTTGTAAAAAGTTAAGTAAAACAAAAAGAATAATTTGGTCGTTATAACTTTCACCACTTTCGCTTGTGTTGATTATGTTGTGTAAGTCAAAGATTGTATATTGACTATTAATATCAAAGTTTGTGTGGTTATTAAATAATGTTGATAATACATTTTGAGTTTCAAAATAAAGTTTTAATTGATGTGAGAGTAATTTGATTTGTTCTTCAAAATTTGCTTTTTCTCACTTTGTCTCAAAAGTATAATTTTCAAGTTTCTTAATTAAATCACTAATTGTTATTCATTTATCGTTAGGAATTTTGCTTAAATCAACATTATCGTCAAAATAACCATTTTCTTTATATAACTGACCAAGTGCTTTTTTAAGGTAGCTTATTAAACTTTGAGAAATCTCTTCTTTAAAAACTAAACGGAAAAATTTCTCTAAATAGTCAATATGTCGATTAATCTTTGTAAGATTATTTGAATAGTTGTGTGATTTTTCAGCTTCAAAAACATCTCTTACTTGTAAAACGTTAATTGAAAGTGGTTGTTTTTTGCTTGTAAAATCTAAAATTGTTGCTCCAAGCATTAGTCCATTTTGCTTATACTCTTGTTGTAAATCTAATACAATTACATCTCTATTATTAGCGATATCATTTAATATCATTTTTTCAGCAAAAGTACTTTTACCCGCTCCACTTGTTCCAGTGATAAACATATTAGCATTTGTTCTGTCTTGTGTTTTCTTAAATCTATCAAAGAAAATATATTCACCATTAATACCTTTACCCACAAATAAATTGTTGTAATCATTAAATGAGTTTTGTAAAAATGCTCACCCTTGAATGATATTTTCAACAAAAACAGTTTTATTGTTGTCTTTGAAAAAGTTTTTACATAATTTGTTTGATAAAAATGCTTCGTTGATGTTAAAGGTAGGAACATCTAATTTGATTTTGTTGTTGCGAGCAAAAACTTTGATTTCTCTTACTTTGCTTTTTAGCTCTTGTAAGCTTTTTGCTTTGATTTCAACATAACAATTGAATGTATATAAGTTTTTACCTTTTTCAACAACATTATCTAAAATTTCTTGGAGTGTATTAACGTATGTATCATTCATACGATTAATGGTTGCTTTTTTATTAATTTCAATTTCCATTGTCTTTTTGAGAGCATAATTAATTACATCGTCAGTCTTTTTATCATTCATTTTTTCGAATTTAAAAAAGGTGTTTCCGTAATTTGTTAGAAAAGCATTTAAATACCCATAATTCAAATTAAATGGTAAGCTTTTTAAAGATAAGAATGTTTGATAATCACCGTCTTTATATTTGATATATTTGTTTTTGATTTCAAACTCTTCTTGATAATAAATTTCATTAAGTGTAATTACCTTTTTAGTTTCTTTTGTTTGTGATAAAGCTTTGTTTTTTGCTGCTTTTCTTATCACATCAATTTCAATTTGTAATTCTTTTAGTTTTGTTTTATTAAATTTGTTTTTAAGAATTTTTCAAAATGAAAGCTTAATGTTAGCTTCTTGGTATAAGATTAAATCTTCGTATTTTGTTATTGCGTTTAAGTTTAAAGCTTTAAGTCTTTTTCTTTGGAAGAGATTAATTCAAAGACACTTAATGCTTTCTCAAAAGGTAAATTGTGTTTGTGTTTTTTGTTTAACCTTTTGGTTAATAGCAAGGTTTTCACTTTCTTGTTTAAGAAATTTTTCTAAAATCTCAAAGTTGATTTCATAGTTATTTAAAACGCCAAGCAAATCAATAATTTCTAACTTATTTAGAACATTATTATTGATACCGATGTTATATAAGTTTCTGGTAAGGTTTGTTGTTTCAGTTTCTAAATTTTGTAAGTCCATTGCTTTTAAAACAACATAGTAATTTTCTTTTTGAATATTTTCGTTTTCATAATTAATATCTTTTACTAAATTTTCAAAATAATCAATTTGTGTTTTGTTTCAATCATTTTTTGCGTCAATTGTTTCTTCTAAATGTTGTAAGTTAATACTTAAATCGTTTTTCTCATTTGTTTTAATGATTTCAAAATCAGTATTGATATTCTCGAAAGCAAAATTAAGTTCTTCAAGCTTTTTGGTAATATCAATTTCATTTTGTGTTCAAATATCAAAACCTTGAAACTTAACAATCTTTATATATTTATTAAGATTGCTTTCGTATAAAATTAAAACATTATCATTAATGATATTCTTGTAGGGAATTAATTGATTAAGCTCTTGCTTTTTGTATTTTCTTTTCGAAAAGAGAAAGACAAGCGCTTTATACAATCATTTATAGCTTCTTATACCATTAAATGGTATGAAAAAGAAAGTTGAAATAATTATTGAACCAAAAATGAAAGCAAACTTAATTTTAGGTGAAAAACTTTTTAAGGTTAAGCTTCAAAAAAAGAAAATAAAGCAACTAACTAATAGAAAACAGAAAAATTCTTTAAATGATAAACCGAACTTAACTTCGGTAGATATCTTTGTTAAATCTTTATTTGTATGTTTCATTTATGCTCCTTAATTTTTTAAGTTGTCTTTCATTTGGTTAAGTTTGTCGAGTAGTTTGCTTGATGTTTCTTGTCTTTTTGCGAATTTTTGGTTAGCGTCTTTAAATGGAGTTGAGAAAGTTTGTTTTAAATCTTTAAATAATCTTCTTCCACTTTCTTTATGTAATCTTGCGGCCATTCCCATATTTTTATTCATATCTAATGATTGAATATTTTTACTTGCTTCACTAAATTTACTAAATGCTCCTTTAACTCCTTGCGAGACAGAACCAAAGTTTCGCACTAAATTTGCTCCACCACGCGCGGCCATTCCAACTCCGCTTTTAGCTTTCAATACACCAACACCAGTTTTTTTAGCTATTCCGTAAGCAAGAGCTCCAGCTCCCATTGTTGCTGCTCCTAATTGTCTAATTTGAGAAATTTGTTGAATTCCTTCGCGTGCTGAAAGATTATCACCAAAGAAAGCAGTTGTTATAATTCCAGCACCATTGATTGATAAAGTAGCAGCAATTAAAATTATGATTTTCATAAATGTATGTGAAATTGTTCCGCCGTCATTTGTATCTCAATAAGACAAAGTCCTATTAATGAAAAAGACATAAATTTGTATTACAACAGGGTATAAGATAATGGTCATAAATTTCGAGAAGAACATTGCTCACCATTTTTTCATTACTTTACCATTATCAATAATAGAATAAGCGTGAATTCAAGGACTTAATATGAACATATAAAGAATTTCAAAACATTTTATGATAACTGAAAGCAAAGTAAAAGCAAAAAGAATAGTTGGAACAATAACACCAATATAAGAAACCAGAAAAGTGATGTTCCACTTTTAATTAATGTATATGTATCAAAATCGATCGAATAACCATTTTCAATTACATTTTCCCAGTAGCTATCGTCTATTTCTTCTGGTTTGATTGCTTTAAATATCTCTTGGTCAATTGCGAGCGTATCACCGTCATACATTACTAAAATAAGTCATTTTAGACCAAACATAAATAATGCTAATATTCAAACAAAGAAAAGAAAGAATAAGTAATGTTTGAAAGCATTCTTTCACATATTAACAAAAGGTTCAGGGTTTTCTTTTTTATAACCCTTAATTGCTTGAAATATTAAAAAGATAAAAAGCAAGATAAAGCTTGTGAAGATAAAGCGAAGAAAAAGCGGTGGAACAGAAACTCCACCACTTAATAAATTTTCGCTTTTAACACCAAACAATACATAAAAAGGTAGTTCATTAGAAACACCAATAAATATTTCTTGTATTCAATGGAAAAACAAAAGACATAAGCGAACCGGAGTTCAAAATGCTTGAAAAATAAAATAAAATATACCGTCAAAAATCATTTTGTTCCTTATGCTAAATTAAATATTATTTGTAATAGTGAAACCCAACAAATTGCTAAAAATAAACATAATAAACCATTTTTTAAGTTCTTTTTCGCTGCTTCAACTTTGTGTTGGTCCGCATTATCACCTTTTAAACCTACTTGCTTTACAAAATACATAATGATAAAGAATATACCAAGTCCAACAAGCACAATTAAACCAACAGATGTAAATAAGATATTAAGCGCACCTTTAAGGTCGCTGCTTTGACCACTTATTATTTCCGCTGCTTTTGTTAGTGTGTTGCTCCCTGCGGCTGAATTATTCATTTTTATAATTCCTTTCCGTCTTCAAGTCGTCAGTGATAGTCTAATTGAAGACTTTCAATAAATTTTTGTTTAAATTTTCAAAATGAATTATTGTTAGTATTTTCTTCAAAATTCATTTCTAAATATAGTTTTAATAACTCGTATTTTCGATTGTGATTAGTAATAATCTTTTCTCAAAAAGTCGTTTTTTGATAATCTGTTTGTTCTAAAATCATTTCAAAGATTTTTGTTAAATTGCTGTTTTCAAGCTTGTATATTCAATTGATAAAATCAAGTGAATTGTAAGTATCTTCAATACCGATAGCATTTTTATCAATATCAATGCTAATTAGTTTTTCCTTACTATCTAAATTGAAAACATAACCAAAAAAGTAATTCGGGTCAATCACTTTATAAAGTTTTTCTCTTCAATTTTCATAGAAATTAGCAAGTTGTTTTTGTTGTTTATGAACTAGGAAAAAGATACCTAAATCTCTCGACATTTCTTTTGCTTTAATAACATCTTGTTCTGTATCAAGGTTTGGACTATAAAAGTTAGTTAAAAGCTTGTTTATGATGTGTAAATAATCAAATGTATAGACAATTTCAAAATAAATTCTTTTAAGGTATAAAACGATTTGATTGTAGCTAATATACTCAAAACTATCAATTTCTGTTTCATTTGATAAAAATAAGAAAGTATGGTTATCTTCTTCTAAATATAAAAGTTGGTCGTTTAATAAGGAGAGATAAAAAAGGACACTTTGAAAATAAGGAGTATTTTTAGGAAAATCATTTAATGAGACAAAATTAGTTTTATAAAAGGAGTTTAAATTTTGAATGTAATTATGAGTGATTTGTTCAAGTAGAATAAAATTGAAAGACTTTAACTTTGCTGGACCAATACAGAAGAACATTTGACCAAATAATCTTCCTATTTTATCAAACGGTAAATTTCTATCAATCTCTTCGTTTCTTCATACACTTAAAAATTCAGTTGTTTTAACTTTAAATTCTCATAGCTTATCTTTTCAAAGCTCAAAGTCAATGTTCGTCTTATCAAAATCAAAATAATCACGAATGCTCTTTGTAAGTTTGAAAGGACTGATAAGTTTTTGCTGATTAAAATCGTCTAATGTCTTTTGATTATAAAAGTAGTAATCATTATTAGTTTCTTCTTTTTCAAAAGCATTTATAAAGTTAGTGTTATCAAGATACTGAATATTATGAAAGGTTGCTACTTTATCGTCTATGTTATTTGTATAAAAATTGATTTTTTGTGTGTTTTTAACGGCTTTATTATTATCTTTCACAAGATAATTAGTTGAACAAGAGCTTGAAAGCAAAATAACTGGTAAGAAAGCAATTGACTTTAAGTATTTTCATTTCATTATTTTTTCGAAATGAATTTAATAATTGCTTGATTAATGATTTCAGAACGAGAGTAAATATCTGCTTTATCAAAGATATATTTAGATATTTCGTCTCTAATTTTAGGACTTGTTGAAAAAGTAATTATTACCTTATTATTTTTTCTTTTAATAATGATTACCCCCTAAAATTTCTTTTATTAATTGTTATTAAAATTTGTTAAGAATTATTATAGAAAACCAAAAGAATAAAACTTATTTACTTGCTATAAATAAGTTAAGGGTTTTCTTTTCATTTTCTACTAAATTAAGAACGATATAAATGTTGTTTTTGTTTGGAATGTGTTCAAAAACCTTATATAATAAATAAGGTATATTTTGAACAAAATGCTTATGCTGTGGTAAGTTTAAGTTTTAATTTTCAAACATACCATTAAAGCAAGGGTGATGCTCTTGCTTTTTTCTTTTCCATATTTACTCCTTTGCTTGTATTAATTTTTAAGCTTAATATATAAGAGTTAATATGTTCAAAAGACCTTATCAAAAATAAGGTATATTTTGAACAAAATGCTTATGCTGTGGTATTTTAAGTTTTTAATGTTTCTTCAAACAAATGTTTAATGTTAAATATGTTATGAAATGTGAATTTCAGTGTTATCACTTGTATCTTTACCAATATATATTGAATATCTATTTAAATAGTCATTAACAGGAACCAAAACAGCTTTATTGATTTCTTCGTTAATTTTGTTATTAATTGATACTATTGTACTTAATGAAACAGCTTCATTTAGTTCATTAGTGTAATATTTATCAGCGAATGTAACATCTATAATAAAAGTTTTTCCGTCAATTAAATAAGTATCATTAACGTGCGGAACTCACTCTTTTGTTTTTTTATCGTAATAGCGACTTTCAAAACCAAGATTTCTATAACCAAGTAAATTTAAACTCATATAAGTAAATTCACTATAAGCTTGGCAATTGAAATGTGCTATTTCGTTTTCTAAGCTTAAAAAGGTCATATTAAAAATGTTATTATTACCTTTTACATAGTCGGTTTTAATTACTAAATATTTAGCAATTGCTTTAACAGTTTTTTCTAAATCTCACTTTTTAGAAACGATGCTTCCTAAAATGTTTTTAAGTAAAGATAAATATTTTTGTTTCTTTGCGTTTATTTTAGCATAAAGAATATTTCTTTCTTCTTCTGTTAGTTGATTATCTTCGATTATGATTTCTTTGTTCATTTCTATTAAGGACAATTCTCTTAATTTCTTGAAAGCATAATCTAAACGAGAATAGTATTCGTGTTCTCAAAAATCAGGAATTTGCTCCAAGGTTCAATTACTTGTATCAACTAAATCTTCTTGATTAGCAACAATTCAAGCATCTTTCTTAAACTCTTCAAAAGCACTGTTGAATTCTTGATATAAAATAGTTAATTCTTGTTTTTTAGGACTAATTCATTCGCTTCGATTATTTGTCTCAATAGATATATTGCGTTTTTTTAAGTTTAAATCATTTGAATAATCTATAAAATGATTTTGACCAGGTTTATAAAAATAAGAATTAAAATTTATTTCCATAAATAAAGGAATAGCAGAGTTAATCAAGTAAGGGTTTATAAGAGATTTTTCTGCGTTCTCACGTATTAATTTTTCTTTTAAAGTTGTAGAACTGTTATCTATCTTTTCAAAAAGACTTTGTAACATCTTTAAGTTATAGTTATTTCAAGAAAATGATAAAGTTTCTTTTTCATAATTTGTTCTTAAAGTAAATTCTTCTAAAAGTTTATTCTTTCATTTTAAATAAAAATTTCTCAAATCTTTATTTTGGAGTTTAGCATAATTTTCTTCTCAAAAGCTTTCAACTTTTTCTTGAATTTTACTATTAAAAGGAATTATGATTTTTGCTTTAATTTCGCTCATAATGTCTTTATTTTTTATTTCTTGATATTTATTAAAAGCGGCCAAAAATATTTTTTCACGCTCTTTAATAGTTTCTTGTCTTACTTTTTCTTCTTTTTGTTTTTGCTCTTGATGTTTTTTTACTGCAAAATATATTCCAGTAGATAAAGAAGATACTAAAACTAACGATGTTAAGGGTAAAATTCATTTTCACTTTTTCATAATACATTCCTTATTTTATAATTTTAATATATTAAAATTATAACAATTTATACATAACAAGTCAAGTTTTATAGTGAGTTTTAATTAAGTTGTAAAGTCATTGAACTAGGAATTGCTTCTCCGTAATCTATAAATTCATTTGGAACGGCTATTTTATCGTGTAAGAAAACACTACCTAAATATGAACTAACATCGTCAGCAGAAGAAATTGTTCCAATATTTTTATTTGTTGCTCTCATTCAACTTTCGGTATAAGAATATACAGGGTAATTCCTAATACCGTTTTGACCAGCAAGATAAAAACCAAACTTAACTAAATTATCGTCACCTGATTTTGTGGTCATACTTAATGGAACAACATAAAATTCAAACACAATATCATTACCGCTTCGAGAAATTTCAATTTTAGGTTTTCATTGAATTTCGATAACGCTTTCTCTAAAAGTAAAAGCGTGGTCATCGTTTGATTTTGGAATTCTAATAAGTTGTCTTATTGTATATTTTTTAGTGATTTCATTAGCAGTTCTATTGTAATCATAAACCTTTGATTGAAGACTTGAATAAGTTAGTGTTTTCTTTTCGTTATTGAAATTACATAAGAAATTTGAATTTCTACTTTCTCAACTTTGATTAAAACTTATTCTTGATTTAAATAAAAGAGATTTAGACATAATAGAGTTGATTTTTTCGTCGTGATAATCTTCTATGTTTCTTCTCGCTTCACCTGGATAGCTTTCATAAGAATAATCAATATTGTCCAAAGCGTAAGACCTTGAAGCTTCTCACTGGTCAATACCTATTGTTGCTCCTAAATAACCACCTAAGTCCCTAGGGTTTAAAACAAAATATTGAAAGTATGTGTCTTTTTCTTGTTTTCTGTTTTCTTTTCTATATGCTTCATAAATATCTTGAAAGTTAAAATGACGTTCATTTTCAAAATACATATCAAAAGCAAGCGCGTTGTTTTTATAACTTTCTTCATTAGTTCTATTAAATTTTTGGAATTGTGACTTAACAGTATCTCATTCGTGACCAGCTTTAAAGAAAACAGTATCTGTGTTAAAAGTATTAGTTATTTGTCCAACACTCTTAACATTCAACGCTTCATATTTCAATTTATATTCGTCGTTGGTATTTTCGGTAACCACAACATCACCTCGTTTGTCTTTTATCTGTTTATCTTTTTCTTTAATGTCTTGATTTAGTCTATAAATTAACGAACCAGCAAGAGCGTTTTCGCCATTTGTTCCAACATCAAATCGCCAATTTCTGCTTCCTGTTAATTCATAAAGCTTATCTTCATAGTTAGTTAATTCACTTGAACTAGAAGCAGAATTCCCCCTTTCACGTTCATATTTTTGTTTATATTCTTCCGCTAACGCAAGAGCTTCCTGTTTTTCTCTTGTTAAAGTCGCTATGCTCTCGTCTTTTTCAGCATTTTCACGCTCTAAATTAGCTTTTTGAGTTTCTAATTCGCTAATTCTTGCTTCATTTTGCGTTTTAGTTGTTTCAAGTCTTGAAATTTCTTGTTTCTTGTTTTCTAAATCACGGTTAAGTCCTTGATTTTGAGTTTGTAAATTAGAAATTTCTTGCTCTTTTTGTTTTAGAGTAGCATCTTTTTCTCTAATTTCAGTTTCTTTTTGTGAAATGATAGTTTGTTTATCATTTATTTCTCTTCTTAATCTTTCAACCAATGAGTTAGCTAATGCGTTTTCACCATTTTCGCCTGCTTCAAAATTCTCGTCTTCGCTTCCAACATATTCATTAAGTTTTTGTTTTGCTTTGTTAAATCTATCTTTTAAATTAGCAATTTTATTTTTAAGTGTTTGAATTACTCCACCAGTAGCATTTTCACCATTAGTTCCAAAATCTTTTAATGGACTAATTCTTTCACCTGTTAGTTTTTCAATTTGGTCAATTAGCTGGTTAAGATATTTAACAAGCTCAGCATTTCTTTCTTTGTTGAGCTCTAACATTTTGAATAAGCTATCATTAAGAACAGTAGCATTAGCATTTGCTTTATCTTTTAAAAGATTAAGCAATCTAATTTGGTCGTCATAGTTTTCTTTAATTAGATTATCGTCATTAAAGAAAAATTCTTTGTAATCTTCGTCGCTTAAATTTAAGAACTTATCATAAGGAATTTCATATTTAGGTTCAAGAGTATCAAGGTTATCATAAGTAGAGTTTAATGAAATTTGCTTATTATCATTAATAGTAAGAGTTTCACCATTTAAAAGTCTTGTATAATCACCTTGATTAACTTTAAGACTAATAATTTTTGCTAAATCACTGTTTTCTTCTTCTAATAAATCATTATAGTCAGTAAATAAATTATCGACAAAGTTTGTATTTTTCTCTTTAATAGAATTTGTTAAAGCAACAAGCTCTTTGATTGCTTTTCGATATTCTAATAAAGAATTAAGTAAAGCTTTTTTATCAATATCTCTTTGTTCTGTAAGAGTACTTATTTGCTTTTCGTTTTCTTTGATTGTATTTTCTCTTTCAGTAATAGTATTGTTTAAATCAACAATGTGATTATTTAAATTAGTAATCTCTTGCTCTTTTTCGGCAATAATTTGATCTTTTTTATCATTTTCACCTTGTAAAAATGAAATTTCCATATTTAGCATAGCAATCTTGTGATTATTTTCTGCTATAAGGTCTTCAATTTTATTAAGAAGCATAAGGTTTTGCTTCTCCTTTTCTTCTAATTCTCTTTCTAATTCACTATAAGCATCACGTAATTCTGCTAAATCTATTTCTAATAGGCGAATAGTTTCTTCTTTTTCGGCAATATCTCTTCGTAATTCATTAACAAGCGAACCGTTTAATGCGTTTTCACCATTAGATCCAAAGTCAAAGTTTTCGTCTTCGCTTCCAACTAAAATAAGTAATTTAGCTCTTGCTTTGATAAGTTTGTTTCTTTCAGCTTCTAACTGCTCTTTTAAAGAAGCAATTTGTTCTTCTTTATCTCTTAACTTTGCTTTTAAATTATCAACGGCATTTTCTAAATTAGTTATTTCAATATTAAGATTTAGAATTTGTTTTTTATCACTTTCAATTTGCTTAATTTGAGAACAATGTTTCATAAGGAGCGGTGGTATGATAATAGCACCAGCTACTCCCATACCTAATATTGAAGCTAAAATTAGCTTCTTTCTATTTTTCTTTTTATTTTTTTCCATTTTTATATCTCCTGTGGTAAGTTTAAGTTATGAATATTTTTTTAAATTAACTAGTTGTCTTGATTTTTGTTTCTTAATCTATAAATTAATGAACCAGGTTTAGCATTTTCACCATTTTCACCTGTTTCAAAATTCTCGTCTTCGCTTCCGGTTAATTCATTGATTTTTTCTTTCGCTTTATTAAATCTTTCTTCCAAGTTAGCAATTTGATTTTTAAGTTTATATAAAGGCCCATTTTCGATAGCAGAAATTTTGTTTTCATATGCTTCATTGTCCATATCTTCTCTCATTATAGGTGGATTTTGATATCAAGCACCTGTAAGAAATGATAATGAATTCATTAGCAAGTAAAGATATTTAACATATGCTTCATTTCTTTTTTTGTATATTTCTAAAACTAGTTTTAAACTATCATTAAGTAACTTTACATTTAAATTTACTTTATCTTTTATGTAATTAAGAAGCTTAATTTGTTCATTATAGTTTTCGTCAATTAAGTTTTCATTATTAAAGAAAAATTCTATATATTCTTCGTCGCTTAAATTCAAAATTTCATTATAAGAGATGTTGTATTTAGGTACAACACCATCAAAATTATCATAAGCATAAGGTAAAGAAATTGTTGAAAAAAAATCAATATCAACAAAATAATCGCCGCTACTTCAATAATCTTTTTCTCGCTCAATTGTTTCACCATTTAAAAGTCTTGTGTATTGTTCGCTGTCAAGAGATATTCACAAAATGTCTTTTATTATATCGTTTTGATGTTCTACATATAAACTTGAATTACTTTCATATATTCCCATTACATTTGTGAAAGTAGGAAATAAATTATCAACAAAAGCACTATTTTTCTCTTTCATAGAGTTTGTTAAAAGAGCAAATTCCTTGATTGCTTTCCGGTATTCTAATAAAGAAGCAATAGCAATGTTTTTATCTATATTTATTTTAATAATTGAAGCAACTTTGCTTTCTTTTTCTTCTATTTCTCTTTCTAATTCACTATAAGCATCTTTTAATTCTTCCAAATCTATTTCTAATAGGCGAATAGTTTCTTCTTTTTCAGCAACGTCTCTTCTTAATTCCTTAACAAGCGAACCCTGTAATGAATTTATACCTTTTTCACCAAAGTCAAAATTCTCGTCTTCGCTTCCAACTAAAATACGCAATTTAGCTCTTGCTTTATTAAGTTTGCTTTTTTCTGCTTCTAATTCATTTCTTAAAGAAGCGATTTCTTCTTCCTTATTTGTTTGCTTTTCTTCAAGTCTATAAATAGCATTTTCTAAATTAACTGCTTTATTATTAAGCTCAAAATACTTTTTATCACTTTCAATTTGCTTAATTTGAGAACAATGTTTCATAAGGAGCGGTGGTATGATAATAGCACCAGCTACTCCCATACCTAATATTGAAGCTAAAATTAGCTTCTTTCTATTTTTCTTTTTATTCTTTTCCATTTTTATATCTCCTGTGGTAAGTTTAAGTTTAGAAAGTCATTTCGTTATAACTTTCTTTATCAAGCTCTTTCTTTAATTTTGTTTCGAGCTTTGAATGAAAATTAATTAAAAATTTGTAAAGAACAAATGTTTCTGCTTTTGTGAGCATATCATTAATATTTATTTTGTTTTTATTATTTCACCCAAAGGTATTGAAATAATCATTTTCATTTTCAATGAAATATTCAAACTTTTTAGAAAGTTCATTTCTTAAATCGTCTTCATATCTATTAACATTATTTTCTGCTATTTCTTTGAGATTTTGATTTGCTAGAAACATAATTTCTTCAAAGGTATAAACTTGTTTATCTTTCAAGTTTTCTATTGCTCTATCAAGATATTCATTTGCTGTGTTTGTAAATGAAAGACTTTCAAAGTCAGCAATTTCTTTATTGTTATTAAGAATTTGATTAGTCAGCTTATTTATGGTATTTGTTTCTTTGAATTTATCAATTAATTCTTTGAATTCTTTTTTATTTAAAATCATTTTCCCTGCTTTACATTTCAATACCTAAATCTTTTTCTTCTTCGACACTTAATTCTTTTTCAAGTTCCTTTGTGAATTCTTTTTTAAATTCATTGTGAAACTCATATAAGAAATCTTCAATAATATATCGCTCTGCTGCTCTTAAAACATTATGAGTTGATGTTTTTTCTGGTTCAAACGTTTCAAAATATTCTATGTGATTATCGATTAAATATTTTATTTTTTCAAATGATTGAAATTCTAAATCTTCGTCATAAATATTAGCGTTATCATAAGCGATATATGGTATTTGTTTTTCCATTTGTTCTAATAAATCATTTAAAGAATTTGCTTTATCATATTCAACTTTTTCACTAAATCTTTCAAAATAATCTTCAACAACTAAATCAATTTCGTAATCTCTACACCCTGTAAAGTCTAGATTATTTAAATTTAATCAATCAAATTTATTATTTTTGGTTGAAATTTTTTTTGCTAATTGATAAATTTTATATTCATTGCTTCATTTTTTAATTAAATCTCACGCTTTAAAATCTCATTCTTTATCAAAATTCATATATTCTCCTGTGGTAAGTTTAGATTACAATGTCATTTCATTATCTTCTTCTAATTCAAGTTCATTTTCTAAAATATTTTCAAATGTGTTGTTAGAGTGATATAAAAAATAATTAATCAAGGTTTTTTCAGCAGCTTTTAAAACATCATAAATACTTGTTTTTTCTTTAATGTATTCAAAATATCAAGGGTCTTTATCAATTAAAAATTTGATTTTTTCTGTTGTTTTTTCTGCTAATTGATTTTCTTTTGTGTTTATGTGTGTTTCCGCTATGCTTGGTAGCTTTTCACATTCAATATAGTCAATACACTCACCTAACGAATTGAAATTTTCTTTTTGAATAGTTTTTTCAAAAGCATCGATGTAATCATATAAAGGACAATCATAAAAAACATCATTTATATAAGGTCAATCTTCATACAACATCACCTTTTCATATATGTGCTGAGCTAAACTATCTTTGTCTTGATTTTTAAATCAATTTAAGATTTTTTCTTTATCAAAATTCATATATTCTCCTATGGTAAGTTTAGGTTATAAAGTCATTTCTTTATTGTTTTCTAATTCATACTCTTTTTCAAATTGATTTTGTGTGATATTTTCGAATAAATGTTTCAGCATTTCTTCTTTATAGCTATATAAACACTCTTTAAGAATTTCGAATTCAGCAATTTTTAATAAACCAATTGTTTTTTGCTCTTGGAATTGTTTATCATTATTAACCGTTTCAAGCGCATCGTCAAAATAACCATTTTCTTCTAAATATTCAAGTTTGAAAAACGCATTATTTCCTAACTCAAAATCATAAATATTGATATTTCACTGTGCAACTTCGTGAATAATATCATTTGTTAAGAACTCGTCTAAATCTTTTAAATTACTTATTTGCTTAAAAGATGCATTTTCAATTTGACTGTGAAAATCTTGAATTGCTTCTAATAAATTAACTGAGTTTCTTAATGTTTCGCTGGTTCTTAAATCTGTTTCATAAACATTAATGTCCTTTACATCAAAATCAAAAGTTTCTATCAATTTTAAAATGTTTTCTTTATTCATTATATTTTCTCCTGTGGTAAGTTTAGGTTATAAAGTCATTTCTTTATCGTTTTCTAATTCAAGTTCTTTTTCAAATTCACTTTTACATTCATTACTGAACTCTCTTAAAAAATCAGTAAGAATATAATTATCTGCTATACCAAGTATGTCCCTTGAATTTGTAATGTTATTATCTTTTGTAATCACATATTTATAATTTTCTAACATATAGTCAATTTTACGAACCAAATCGTTATATCAGTTTCAACTACAATCATAAAGATTAGCGTTGTTATTCGCTATGGTTGTAAGTTCATTATCTATTTTTTCAAAAATTTCATTTATTGAACTTGTTCCCCTGTCTTTTATTAATGTTTCTAAATTCTCAAAATACTCATACATTGCTTCCTGAAAAGCAACACTATCTAAATCAGGTATATAAGAATTGTAAAAAGTCCTTGATTTTAAAGTTTCTGGTTTATCTTCTTCGTATCATTTTCCAAGTAAATTTAATGCTTGTTGTTTATTAAAATTCATATATTCCCCTGTGGTAAGTTTAAGTTTTTTTAAATAGTTAGTTTAATTTGCTATCATTTTCAAATTTCATAATTATTTCTTGAATAAGACTTTTAGGTATATTACTTCTATCTTTTCTTGAAAATCTATTGAGATTTTTTCCGTTCTTTTCAGGTTTATCTCATTTCAAATTTAAATTAATGTTTGATAAAAAGATAGTTGGTTTATTTGTAAATTCTTCGTCATAATGACTATACATTGTACGATTAAGAATATGTTTTGGACTAAAATTGAAAATCTCTAATATTTTTCAAATATTACTTTGGTAAGGGTTTTCAATAGCAAAATATTTTGGTTTATAATGCTTAATAATTTCAATCGTTGAAAGTGCTGTGCTAAAACCATTTAAAAATAACTTTGCTTTTGAAACGGGGTTTCTAATTTTGGTTTTTGGTGCTGCTATGTTGTGTTTATCATAAAATTCAAAAGTCTTTAACTGAATATTTGCTTTATCACCACTAACATCAATTTTTTCAACAAACATTGTGTTTGTATCTGCTTTACTCCAACTATTACAAGGTGGTGAAGCTAAAATGATGTCTGGTTTTGGTAATTTATCAAGTTCATTAAATAAATCGTCATTTAAAATAGATAAATTAAGTTGGTGATAATTCTCTTCATTTTTTTTGTTTATTCCAATGCTATGAATTTCATATTTATCTTTTAAACTGTGATAATAACATCTGTTCGCATCGTCAAAAAGACCCCATATAACTAGCTTTTTCATTGTTTTTAATTATTTGGTTAATTTTACAATTTGCTTTGATAGTTCTTTTGACGCACTTTTTGAATTTTGAGAGATTTGTTCAATTTTTTGAAAGTAGTCTTTAATTATATTTTCCAAACTATCTTTTGTGTCTTTCGAAATAAGTGTGGAGTTTTTAATTAAATTCAGTTGTTGCTGTTTGAGTTTAATTAAATTATTTAAAAAATAAATCTCATTCGAAAGAACCATAAAGTCTTGTTGTAATTGATTAAGTTTTAATAATTTATCTTCCATAAAATGCTCCTTTGCTTGTTTGTGGTAAGTTTAAGTTTTTTTGATTGCTATTATTTTTCAAATGAAAAATCTTTTTCTATTTCATTAGAAATATCTGTGCTATTAGGTTTTAACCCGCGATTAACATCTTCTTCTAAAACAAAAGTTCTTTTAAAATCTTGTGGTTCTATGTTTGGAAAATTAATCACGTAATCTTCTTCTGTAAATTCTTTTACTTTTGTTTCTTCGTTTTGTTTTTGTGGTTTAGTAGTTGTATTTGATAAGAAATCTTCTCTTTTTGCTTGAATTTGAGATTGTTTAGCTGCTTGATAATAAGCATAATTATCAATTACAGGAACATATTCTTTTTTATTTGTATTTTCATTAACCATTCAAGCAGAAACTTTCTTAATAACATTAATTACTGTTCCGCTTGAACTTGGTTCTTGTTCAAAAGAAACTGCACAAAAATTATGAATTAATGATTGAATTGTTGCGTCCATTGATTGACCAGTGACTTTTTGGTAATCTTTTGGTTGGAAATATCAAAAAGGGTAGTATTTAACTTGTTCTCCCTTTTGAATTTTAAGAGTTAAGATGTAGTAAATTTGGTTAGGGTCTTTTTGAGATGTATATTTCTCAACATTAGATGTAAATGTTCCATACATTTCATTTTGGAATTGTTTGTTTTGATTTTTTCTTTCGTAAGTCATAAATTACTCCTTTAATTATTTAATATTCTTGATATCTTCTATAAGACTTATTCTTACGTTCTTGATATCTCTACTTTTCTGTTGTTTTTGACGTTCTTTAAATTCTTCTAACGGTTTTTCTTTGTTTTCTTGTATTAATGAATTAATAAATTGTTTTTCATTAAATTTAATTAGTGAAAGAAATATAAAATTAATTCTTGTTATTACTTTCACTTTTAAGTTAATGTCTAAATTATTAAAATTAGTCATTGCTTTTGTGATCTTGATGTCATTTTGTTTATTCATTGAATGATAAAGGTAAGAATTAAGGTATTTATTGATTACTCACCAGCTCAAAAATAAAGTTAGCTTTTTAACATTATCAATTTCGATTTCAAGTTCGCTAAATAAGTTTCTTACTCATTCATAAAAGATGTTTTTAAATACTCTTTCATAGTTAAATTTCAACGTTTCATTAATATTGTTTATGAGACAAAATTTAGTTTTATCAATTTCGATCAAGATTTGTTCTCTCTTTTTATCACCAAGATTAGCGGCAGCAAGCAAAAATTGTTTATCGCCTAATTTTTGAATTGAGTTTCTAAAAAAAGTAAGGAAACTGAATTTGTTATTAAGATTAGATATTGCTTCTTTTTGTTTTAAAATGTTTTGTTTTAAAACGGATTTATAATCTTCGAATAAATTTGGTATTTCATAGCAAAAATATTCTCTTTTGGTTTTTGCTGTTTCGCTATTTTCTTTAACAAAAATAACAGGAACATTAATTTGATTAAATAAACTGTTTAAAAAGTTTTTGGTGCTAAAATGAATAGTTCTTTCACAAAGTTTGGAAAAGGTTAAATTTAATTCACTATTTAAGTTATTTAAAATGGTTTGACTATTAGGTGAAATGTTAATTAGCTTCTCAAAATATGTTTCAAAATCTTCATATGTTTCTGGTAGCTTTTCAACTCTTCACATAATTTGAGCTGAATTTTCTTTTTCGTTAAGACTTTTTAATTTTTCGTCTAATAGTTCATTAAATTTACTCAGCATCATTTTTACTCTTTCTTTTTCTCTTGAAATCTTTAATTGTCTTTTCGATAATTTTTAAATTGATTTCATTTGAAAGATTTTTGTAGATATTAGCGTTTTCAAATAAATTTAAATTATGAATTCCAAAAAGCTCTTTGTATTCTTGTGAGTTTGAAAATTCATTCGACATAATTGCTTCTTCAATATCTGTTAGATAGTTTTCGTTTTTTACAAGCTTTTTAGTTTTCTTTCTTTCTTGAATAATCAATTTCTCTTTGTCTTTGTGAATTTTTTTCAAACTTTCGCTCACTTGATACTCAAAGCTTCTTTGGTCATTAATAATTTCAGTAAAACCTTTGTAAAAAGGTATCATAGTTCAAATAAAAGGTTTCTCATTTGGAATATCAATTAAAACATCTTCTTTTGGTTTTTCTTTAAGATTGTTAATATCTAAAATTGATTTTTCTTGTATTGAAGAAGAGAAACCACCATTTTTATCTTTTTCTTGATATGAACGATTAATGATTTCCTTTTTACCAATTGATTTAATAACGCTTTCCATAGTTTCAACTGACGAGCTTGAAATAAAGTATGTAAGCGCAGTGTTATCAATAATTGTTGTGCTTTCCCCTTTACCTGTATCATATTTTTTGAGCTGAGCATATGATTGAATGATAATGAGAAAGAATATTCACCTTGAACGCGCAATACTGATTGCTTTATCAAAGTTATCAATTCTTACTAAATTAGCAAACTCTTCAAGGTAGAATTGAAATTTACGTGCTAAATGTTTGTTTGGATTTTTATTTGCTTCTTTGGTAGCATAGTTGTAAAGTTGCTTTACAAATAAAGAGTTAAATTTATTAACACTTTCTTCTTCGTCAGGATAACAAATAAAAATCACAAATGGTTTTTCGCTGATGTTATCAAAAAGATTTTGAAGACTTAATGAACAAGAAGAGATAATTTCAGCAAGCTTATAGTTTCTTGAATAACCATTAATCACATCTTGCGCATTACTTAAAAAACCTTCAAGTGTGTTTTGAGCTTGATCTGGTAAGGTAGCGAAGATGTTATAAAGTCTTTCCCAATAAATATTGTTTTGAGACATTTTTTCAATCTCCGTTCTTCAAGCTCCATTTTTGAAAGTTTTCGGGTTAAGATAATCAGCAGCTTTTAAAATATGAAAGTCTTTAACGTTTAATCTTTGAATTCCAAGTTCCTTAAATAAAGGGTTATTTTGAGTTTTTAAAAGTAAATAAATGTAAATAGCAGTTAGAATGTTTTTACTTGCTCTTAACCAAATATCACTTTTACCGTCTGGTCACCCTAAATCTTCAACAATTTCATTAATTGAAGAGATAGCTTTTTCATAGTCGCTTGGTAAAACACTTTCAAATGTTTTGCTATTTAAAATCTCAAAAGAATAAACGAGCGGGTTTCAAGTCTCACCAGTGCTATCAATTAAGTCAATTAACTTAATTTCATAACCATTATCATTAAAGAAATTACTCATTGTTTCATATAGTTCCTTTTTAGGGTCAGTAATGAACATACAAGGTTTTTCTTCAAATGGTAATGAAGCGTTATAAGTAATGTTAGGTAAAACTAAAAATTGACTTTTACCGCTTCCAGTTCCACCAATGATTTTTGCGTGAGTGTCTTGATTATTCACCAATCAAACTTTTTCTTTCTTTTTGTTTTCGTAATAACCTAAAACTCAGTTTGCTTTCGGTTTTGGTTTAATAAACTTTTCTTGAACTCTTTTTCAATTCCCTTTTCCTGTTCGTGAGTTTCAAAGGAAAACATCATTCTCATTTTTATCTTTGGTATATTTCTTTTCAAAGTCGCCAATATTCGCAACAAAGATAAGCATTGAATAACCTAAAAGATATAAAGCAACAAAAGTTAATGATAGTTTTCACTTGCTTACTAAAAAGGTTTTGAAAGCAGTAAAAAATGGTTCTTTTTGAATAATCAGTTTATTAATGTTTAACAATGTAAAGAACATAAAATATAAAACTGGTAAGCTAATAAAGAAAATTAAGATTGTTTTGATTAATGCTTTCTTAAAATCATTTTTAAAATCAAAAATCTTATCAAGAGTTTTCGATAACATAATCAATTACATCTTCCATATCAATATCGAATTGTTTATAGAATTCTCGAATAGCTTTGGTTTGTTTATATTTTTCTTTTCATAAGAAATTCATATTGTATTCATTTGTTGAGCTATATTTACCCCCTTTCGAGTTCATTTTAGATAAAACAACAAGAGCTTTTGCTTTTTGTATATCTTCAACAAACTCGCTTTGAATTTGATAACCATTTGATTTAGCTTTATAATCAGTTAATTTAGAAATCTTTTCATTAAAAGCATTTAGCATTTCGTCATATTTGGTTTCAAAAATTTGAAATTCAGTGTTGTATTTTGAAAGGTAGCTTAATATTTCATTCATTTCATTTGTTTTAACAATTTGATTTAATGAACATTTTTCAGTTTTGATTTTGTTTTTTAATTTAGCTCACGAAACTTTAAAGCTTTTTAAATCTTCAAGGTCAATTTGATTATGTTGAACAAAATCGTCAATTTCACTCTTAAATGAAATTTCAAGCTTCTCAACTATCTCAACTTTCTTGTATTGAAGAAAGCTATTTAAATCTTTCAGTTTTGGTAAATCTAATTCTTTTGTCCAATCAATTCTATTTTCTGTATAAAAGTTGCTAAGATATCTTTGGTAAGGTGATTTTTCCATTTTGTATTTCCTATCAAGATTTAAGCAAGTTTGAATAACAAAGTTATAAAGTTTAGTTTGCTTATCTTTTGTTTCCTTTTCAAAGATATCACCAAGCTCTTTCAAAGCTCTTTTATCGTAAGCTTGAATATTTGAAATTGAATTTAAAAATTGTTCATATCTTCAATCAAAATCACGATATGAAGAATGATCTTTCTTAATAGCATTATGTATCTTCACAATGCTTTTTTTAACATCGTCGTCAGTAATACGATTAAAGGTTTTGATTTTGTTGCTATAACAGTGAAGAGCAACCTTTTCAATTTCGCTTTGAAGCTTTAAATGTTCCAAGTTTAAATTAAGTTTATTAATATTCTGCTTAAAGTTTCTTTTAAAGTCATATAATGAACCTTTACTTTTAACAAGCATTGTTTGATATTCTTTATAAAGCTTATGGTCAATTTCTCTTTGTGTGTTTTCCTTAAATTCAAAAATTGTTTTGTATGGAAAATAGTTTCTATCGAACCACATCTTTTCCTTGCTATTCTTTTTTGAAAATGCTGGTTCAGTCTCAAAAAAGATTAAATGAGCGTGTGGTGTTTTAGTATTGACGTGAATTCCCATATAACCTTTAATCTTGTTTTGGTCAAGTCCATTTTTAGCACAGAGTGTTTTTATCTCTTTTTGTAAAATACGCACTCACTCTTTTTTGCTAAATAATCTGTTCTCAATTACAAGAGAAGATTTAGGTGAGAATACCATACTGTATATTCTTTGTTTATCGTCTAAACTTTGTAGTGTTCGTTTAGCTTCTTCAATGCTCACATCATTAGCGTCTTTTGTGAATTCATAAATACCAGTAAGTTTTTCGTCTTTGGAATATTTCTTTAAAAAGGTATTCATAAATTCAATTTCTTCCTTTCCGCTTTTAAGGAAAATGTGATTGAGCTTGTCTTGGTTAAAGTTGTTAGGTTGAACCAATACAGCATCTGCACGAGCAATGTAATCTATTGCTTGACCAGAACGAAATCAATGATAACCAACTTTGGTTTCAAGACCGTGCTTCTTAATTGTTATCTTTTCATTTTTACCAATTGAGTGAAACATTGCTATGACGTCTAAACTATCTCTCTTAATTGCTTTATTCATATCTTGCTTTATATATATTTAGTAATATATACATTCTTAATAGTCCCTTACACATTCTTTGTGTTTGAATTTTTATACTTATAAAAAATGATTGAAGAAAAGTATGTTTTTAGGTGTTTTTTGAAAACAATTTTTCTCAATTTTTTAAAATACACATTCTATAAGTCCCACACTTTAAAGAAATTGCTTAATAAAATTGTTTTTATAAATGAAGAACAATGAATTTAAATTTACATATCTGGTTGTCTTTGGAGTTTTACAAAGTTTGTCGTACTCTATTTTTCAAAAATCAACAGCATCACGCACTAATGAATTGATAAATTTAAAAAACTTTCAAGCTCTAAATTGCTTCATTTTGATAAATGAATTTGTAATTTTTGTAAAACTCCTTACACGTGATAAAAAGCTTTGTTTAGAATGAGCTTTTTTCAATTTAGCTTCGTTTAAGAAATTTCTATCACACTTGAAAACAAAATCTTTATTATTTCAGTATTTTGTTTTCATTATTCTCAAAAAAGAAACAAAATTCTTACCATTCAAAAGCAGACATAAAGCAATTTGGTTAAATTCATTAAATTTAATAAATTTTCTTGTGGTAGGTGTATATTTGCTTTTTGTCTTTTTGAATGAAATTCTAAAAGTTCCTTTTTTGTTTTTGTTTGTAATTCTTTCTCTAATAATTTTGATTTGCTTCGAATGAGCTTCAATCTTTTTTAGAGTTTTATAAAATTCGTCTTTTGTAAAATTGAATTTCTTGTAAAAGTCATAACAATTAATGCTTCCGTTTTTTGAAATCTGGTGAAAAATCAAAAGAGCGATAAGCAATTGTTTATTTTTTAAATTAACCAAAGCTTCTTCATTTATTAAAAAGTTTGGACTTTCTTTGAATTCTTTTAATAATTGCTCAATTTCAACAGAAGTAAATTTACTTTTTATGCTTTCTTTGATTTTTTGAGCAGTATCAATTTTTGATTGTGTTTCAAAAGTTTCTTCTTGCGAATAACCAAACTCCAAAAGCTCTCTTGTGGAGTATTTCAATTTGAATTATTCTCCTTTCGTAGAAAATGAAAAGCAAGCCCCTTTTAGGACTTGCTTTTGTCTTGTTGGCTTAAACTGTTCGCTCACTTAGAAATTTATCAAAATATTATTTCGTTGATGCTGGGCTTAGAAATGTCAGAATAAATTTTAGACAAAATGAAGAAAATCACTTAATGGAAAATATAATTTTTAATGAATTAAGAATTAGAGGCTACAATGTTGATGTAGGTGTAGTAATACATAGAACTGAACAAGAATATAAACAACTTGAAATTGATTTTGTTGCTGAAAAACATAATCAAAAAATCTACATTCAATCCGCTTTAAATTTAGATGATCCAGCAAAATTACAACAAGAAACTAAATCTTTACTTGCTTTAAATGATTTTTTCAAAAAAATAGTAATTGTAAAAAACTATTCAAAAACCAGAATAGATCAAAACGGAATAATATACATGGGTCTTTTTGAATTTCTTTTAAATGATGAATTATAAAAAATACGGCATGGAGATTAATTAATCAATTAACCTTGCATGTCGTATTTTTAAAATTAATTTTGTATTTTGGCGAATTATTTTGTAAGAATAAACGGTTTTGCTTTTTTGTAGTAAATATAACCTGAATAAATACTTAAAAAAGCAGCTATAGTAATAGGGAATGAAACTAAAATTGAAATTATATAATCATAAAAAAGATTAACAGAAAAAGCTTTGATTGTCATTTTTAAAATTGTTCCTAAAAAAAGGGTAACTACAATCCCGATACTTAATAGTAAAGTTTTGAGTTTTCCTGTAAAATCAGCTTCAACACCTACGTTATGTTTAGACATAATGTTTCTAAAACCAGCAACAATTAAATCTCTTAAAATGAAAATAAATAAAATAGGAACCGGTACAAAGTGAATAATAGCTAAATAAATTAACACGATGTTGGTAATAACTTTGTCAGCAATAGGATCTCAAAGTTTGCCAAAATCAGTTACCAAGTTGCGTTCGCGTGCTATTTTACCATCAAAATAATCAGTGATCATTGCTCCAATAAAAATAATTAAAATAAACAAGTTTAAGATTCCAATAATTGTAGAATTATAACCTCTTCAACCATTCAAATGGTAGAAATTAATACTAAATGTTACTAAAACCAAAAGTGGTAAGACAAGAATTAATCTTAAAAGAGTTAATTTATTTGGCAAATTCAATTTAGTTTTTTGCATTTTGCTCTAATCTTTCCTTATATTCAATAATTAAATCTTCTTTAATTCGATCTGGATTTTTAGTTTCTAATGGCGATTTCTCATCAAGAAATTTAATTTCGTTATTTGCATCTTCAATTGTTTTTGCAAAATAATCTCTTAAATGAGGTAAATGTTTATCTCAAAGGTTACTATTTGTATCTTTAATTTCAAAAATTGTTTGGACATAAGAATTATGTTTTTCGGTTTCTTTAAAACACGCTTGAAAACGTGGACTTTTAATTTCTTCTTCAATAATTTCTTTTGCTGCTTGGTTGAGTTGTGGCATTTTATATTTTCCAACACTTGGAATAAACTCGTCTTGTGCTTTAGTATTTTCATCTAATAAAGCAAGCATCTTGTGGCTAAGTTCGAATAAATAAATAGCTGTTTCTTTTTGCAATTCATATGTTGCTTTACGAATTTGACTTTTGGTTCTTTTTTCTTTAATTCAACTATAAAGAAAGAAAATTACAATGATTAAAACAAGTACACCAAGTGTTGCATAAAGAATAATTGGACTCATAAGACCACTAGCAGAGCTAGTTGTGTTATCATCTAAAAGTAAAGTATTTTTAAATATCATAATTCTCCTATTTCTTAATTGTAAGTTTTCATTTAGGATCTTTGTGAACTACAAATTGTTCAATCACTAGTTCCATTTCCTCTTTTGTAAGTTGTTCACCACGATTAAGTAAAGTGAACAAATATTGACTATATGAAGGGTAATCTATTCTTGGTTTTGGAGCAATTAGTTCATAAGTAATTCTCCCACCTTCAGCTAGCGGTTCATTAAAAGCTACTTCTGTATCTTTAATTATATCTTTAATCATTGCATTCAATTCTTTAACATCTTGTTTTAAACGTAAAAGCTCTTCTGCAAGCAATTTTAGTTTTTCAAGATCAGCTACTGTAAGTTCTTTTTTATCCATGTTTAAACTCCTTAATTTTGGTAAATTTTATGACGCAATAACTGCGTGATTCCCGATAATTCCACATTTTCAAGCAATAAATAAAACAAGTAAATTTAACGCAAAGAAAATTAAAGTAGAAAGAGCATCACTTAAAGTAGCTAAAATTGGTGCAGACATAACTGCTGGATCTTTTTTAAATCTAATTGCTACAAGCGGAATAATTGTTCCTAAAAGCTTTGCAAAAACAACCACCAAAAAGAGCGACATTGAGCTTGCTATTATAATAAACGAAAGTTCAAGTCATCCCGCTTCTTCTCTAAAGCCAGGAATTAAAAAATAAAGATAAAGCCGCAAGACATTGGCTACAAACATTATTATACCGATTACACTTCCTACTTTAAGTTCTTTAGCAATAACTTTGCGTAAATCATTGTTGTCAATCTCTCCTAAAGCAGAGGCTCTAGTAATTGTAGTTGAACTTTGGCTTCCTGCATTTCCTGCCGAACCAGAGATAATTGGAATTAATCCAACTATAATTGCTGATGACACAGTAATTGAAAAGCTATTTATAACAGTTTCAGAAATAGAAGTAAATTGTTGAATAATAAATTGACTTAAGGTAGATGAAATCATTAAAATCAAAAGTCAAAAAACCCTTGATTTAACAATTTGCATAACACTAGTTTTTAAATATGACTCTTCAGCTGCTTCTGGGTTAATTCCGGCAAGTTTATACATATCTTCTGTTGCTTGTTCCTGAAGAACATCAATTACATCATCTGATGTAATCATACCGATTAAATAATTTTCTTTCGAGACAACAGGTAAGGTTGAACGGTCTTGTTCCGAGAAAACAATAGCAGCATCTTCTTTGTCATCTTCAGGTTTAACAGAAGCTACAACGCTATATAAATCTTCTACAAGTTCATCATCATTAGAAAAGACAAGCTCTTCAAGTGTGATATCACCAAGTAATTGTCCTTGTTCGTTTGTGACGTAAAAATTGTGACCAAATTCATTTTTATTATCTTTATAATCTTTTTTAATTTGTCTTAAGGCTTTTTTAACTGTTCATTCGGATTTGATAATCGAAATATCAACAGTCATAATGCTTCCGATTTGATTTTCATTATATTGTAAAATAGCATTAATCTTGTTGCGAGTTTCTTCGTCAGTTGTTAAAAGTATTTTACGCATTAAATTAACAGGTAATTCTTCTAAAACGTCTGCAAGCTCATCCGTTTGCAGCTCGTTTAAAATCTTAATTCCTCAGTCTTCTTTAAAAGATAGAGCCAAGCTTGTTTTAGTTTCATCATCCAAATAAGCAAAAATTTCTGCAGCTTCAGCTGTTTTAAGCACTCTTAAAACATAAAGTTGTTCCGAAATATCAAGTTGTTCCATTGCTTCTGCGAAATCCGCATGAGTATTATCTTCTTCAAGTTCACGAACAGGTTTAACCTGTTTTTTCTCAACTGATTCTTTAAGTAAAGTAACTAAAGAATCAATTTTTGTTTCCATGAATTCCATATAATATTACTCTTTCAAATACTTAATTAATTGTTCTTGGAACTCTTCGATACGAACGTTATGAATGTTTGAACCTTTGATGATTTTAACTGATCCATTTTCCTCTGATACAACAATAGTAGTAGCATCTGATTGTTCAGAAATACCCAATGCAGCACGGTGACGTGAACCGTAGTTGTTTTCAATACTTCTCTTTGTAATTTTGTAAAATGTTGCAGCGTAATAGATCTTGTTATCACGAATAACCACAGCCCCATCATGTAACGGAGAGTTTTTATTAAAGATAGCTATAAGTAATGCGCTCGAAATATTTGCATTTAAAATAACCCCATCTGTTCGTAAATTATCAAGATTTTCACTATTTTCAATTGTGATTAAAGCACCTATTCTGTGTTTTGAAAAATATTCAACACTTTCTCTAAGTTGGTTAATAAGTCTTACTTGACTACTTTTGCCCAATTGATCGTATTTACTTTTGCGAAACTTATTACTAAAAAAATTATTTAAGTAAGGTCAAATTAAAATTCCTAAAACTAAAAATAAAAGTAAAAGAATTAAACTGAGTGATAAAAGCAAGATTATAATAATTGTGTTTAGTTGCATATTTATCTTTCTTCTATATTTTTGAAATAACAAAAGATACTACAAATAAAATCACAATTAAAAAAATAGCACCTAATGCTCCTAAAATATTTAGAAAAAGCTCCTTTTTATATCAGACTAACTCTTTTTGTTTAGCTTCGTAAACTTGCTTTTCTTGATCGTTTTGAGCTAATAAAATAGCATGTTTAATTTCTTGTTTACGCAATTCTATTAAATCAATTTTATTTTGACTAATTTCACTCATAACCCCTCCTTTTTATGCTTTTTTATATATTAATATTTTAATTTTTTATTCAAAAAAAATAAGCAAAAACATCATAAATATAAAGAAAAAAGCCATTTTTGGCTTTCTCTATTTTCTTTTCTGATTTAACAAATATTCCTTATGTGCTTCTTTGAGCATTTTCTTATGTTTTTCAAATGTCAAAATATTCATAGCTCTTTGAATTGGGTAAAATTTTGCACTATGAAGTTCCGAAGCTAAATATTTTGGTAATTTGTTATCTTTAGAAATTCCAATATAAAAGTAAACATCTTTCGTATTTTTGTTAGGCAAAATATAACTATCTTGAAAAGCAGGATAATCTAAAAGTGTTATCATACTTAAATTTGTTTCCTCTTTTACTTCACGTAGTGCAGCTTCTTTGTATGTTTCACCTTTTTCTAAATGTCCTTTTGGGAATGATCAAAGATTATTCAGTTGATGAATCAAAAGAACTTTGAGTTGTTTTTTAAATTGCCGAAAAACAATTACACCACAAGAAATTTCATGTGCCATGACAATTAATTTCCAAGGTACTTTTTAATTTCGTTTTGTAAAGCGTCTACTTTATCTAATTTTTCTCATGATAATTTAAGATCATTTCTTCCAAAATGTCCATAGTATGAGGTATTAAAATAAATTGGTTTTCTTAAATCAAGTGATTCAATAATTCCTTTAGGGGTTAAACAAAACACATCCATTACAGCTTTTTCGATAAGCTCTTTATCTACTTTTTCTGTTCCAAAAGTTTCGACCATGACAGAAACAGGCTCAGCAATACCAATAGAGTAAGCGATTTGTATTTCACAACGATCAGCAAGCTTTGCGGCTACTATGTTTTTAGCAATTCATCTAGCAGCATAAGCAGCAGAACGATCTACTTTAGTAGCATCTTTACCGCTAAATGCACCACCACCATGACGTGCTGCTCCACCGTAAGTATCTACAATAATTTTTCTACCAGTAAGACCTGTATCACTTGTTGGTCCACCTATAACAAATTTTCCTGTTGGGTTAATCAAAATACGATTTGGCATAGCTAAATTATATTTTTCCAAAACAGGTTTAACAATCTGTTCTTTAATAAAGTTTTTAAAGATTGCTTCATCAAATTGCTCTGAATGTTGAATACTTAATAATACTGTATCGACACTAACATTATTTGGATCTGTATAGTCTAAAGTCACTTGACTTTTCATATCAGGTTTTGCTCATTTAAATTGATTTGAAATACGAAGTTCCTCAGCTAATTTAACAAGCTCATGAGCTAATGTAATAGCAAGAGGCATATATTCTGGTGTTTCATTTGTAGCATAACCAAACATTAAACCTTGATCACCTGCTCCAATTTCTTCACCGCGATCTACTCCCATCGCAATATCAGGACTTTGAATTTTAATATCAGTTTGAAAGCTTGTGCGAGTAGAATAATAACCAAGCTCTTTTAAGATATTTTTGGCAATTTCAATAACATCAACTTCAACAATGGAACTAACTTCTCCACCAATGAAAATGTTATGTCCACTTGCCATTGCTTCAATCGCAACTTTCGCGTGCGGATCTAAACGCATATATTCATCTAAAATAGCATCTGATAATTGGTCACATAATTTATCGGGGTGACCTCTACCTACAGATTCACTAGTAAATAATTTTCTCATAATAATTCCTCTCTACTTATACATCGGAGAGTTTTAGGATAAAAATGCATGTTAATTAATTTAAACAAACTAATCCTTAACTTCCACCTTACAAACGCAGGTTGGCAATGGTCATCGCTGTTGGGCTACCATACTCTTGATGCAATTAAGCTTTATTATTATATTCAAAAAACTTAATTTAAAAAACAAAAAAAAGAAAATACCTAGCTGGTGAACTAGGTATTTTTAGTTTTTCATTTTATTGTCTTTTTGTTTGATAAATAAATAGCTGGTGATCTATTTATTTAAATGTTTTTAATTATTTATTATTAAGCTTGTGCAGCTTTAACAGCAGCGTCAAGTTCTGTTAAAAAGTCTTTTAAATTATTAAGCATTGCGTTGGCTGTGTCTGATTGAGTAGTAAGAACTTCATTGTATTTTTCTAACATAGCTCCACGGTTAGCTTCTGGTAATTTATTAATTTCTTCTTTAACTTTATTTTGTTCTGCTTCAGAAACAAATCCAAGAACTAATGATAATTTAGCAACGTGTTTTGTATTTGTTTCAATTGTTTTTGCAGCAGTAGTTTTTTCTGGTAATTGTGCAGCTGGATCTTGTAATTTAGCTTTTGAAGATTTGATTTGTTGTTTATCAGATTCGATTTGAGCTTCTACTTGAGTTTTAATTGAATCATTGTATTCTTTCATTGCATCTTGAACTGTTTTATTAATACTTTTAATTTGAGCAGTTTGTTTTGCAATAGCTTCTTTAGTTGTAGCAGTTGTATTTACAAGTTCTTGAAGTGCAGCAACTTCCTCAGCATTAGATAATTTGTTTTTATCTGCTCTATTAGATGTTGATGAATTATATTTTGGATGACTAGAGTCAATGTCATGTTTATTAGCACCATTTTGTGATTCTGAAGCATTTCATCTTGCTAAGAAGTTAGTTGCTGACTTATCAGTTGGAGTATACGCAGCATAAATACCTTCTACTACTTCTGAATCAGCATTGTCAACTGCGACCTTACTTGAAGTAAGAACATTAATTAATCCAATTGTTTGTTTTGCAGCTTCTTTAGCTCTAGCATTTTCTTCTTTTGCAGCAAGAACTTGAAGAGCTTTAATTTGTTCGTTGTAAACTTTAATAGCTTCTGCTACATTTGGATTTTCATCAGCTGCAGCGACTTTAGCTTTAATTTGTTCAACTTCATCTTTTGTTTCTTGACTTCATGGTTCTTGAGCTTTAAGAGCAGAAAAGGCAGCATTGTAATCTTCTTTTCTTTCAAGAATATCAGCAAGTCTTTCAAGTCTTTCTCTAACAACTTTAACGTCATTTCTTGTAACATTAGGAATCATGGTATTTTTCATTTCACCATTTGAGCCTGGGTATGAGAAGTTTACCATATTCATATCATATTGAGCTGTAAATAACATTGTTCTAAGTTCATCAAGTTCTGATTGAAGTTTTTGAACCTCTACTTCATCTGTTATTTTTGTTGCATCATTTTTAATGTAGTAGTTTTCAATTGCTTCGATAATACTTAATAATTGAAGTCTTCTATCTCTGTTTTGAACAATTGTTCAAGTGTGTTGTTCACCTTGAGCAGGTTTACCAATAGATTTTGTGTATAAACTTGAGTATTTTTCAATTAATTTTTTAACTTCTGGTTTGTCATTGTAATCAGCTTTTGCAGCATTATCTTCAACTGCAACATTATTTGAAATAAATAACATTGGAAGTGTATTGTCATAAACAGATAAGTTAGCATCTCTAAGAGCATTTAAGAACTCATCAATACTTGTGAATGTTAATGTTTTTCCACTTGTTGTAACAAATTTTTCTTGGTTAGGATTTCCATTTGAGTATTTTTCAATGTCTTTTGCAAATCTTTCAACATCAAGATTGTTATTTTTGATGTATTGATTTACAGAAGTCATAATATCATTAGATACTTTAATGTATGCATCGTAGTAACCTTTAGCTGCAGTTTCATTAGCAGAAATTCTTTCATCTACAGATTGTGCATATGTATCATCTGCATTTTTGTTCATTTTTGCGGCTAATGCTTCATTAATTGGTTTTAAAGCGTTTGCAAAAATAGTTTCAAATGATTCGTTTCCAGTTCCATCTTCTTTAGCTTTAGTGAATGAAGCAAGAAGTTTGTTCATTGAATTGAATCTTTTTACATAGAATTCATATTTCTTTTGAGCTAATGCAAATGTTAATTCTTTAACTTTAGCATTGTTGTATGCTTCTTCAGCTGTTCTTTGATCAGCAGCAGCTAATGCAGCTTCTCTATAAGCATCTAATTGATCTTTAGTTTGTTGAATAAGGTTTTGAACAGCAACTTTTTGGTCTAATAATAAACCGATTTCGAATTTAGCTTTTTCTGCTTCTGTATCATCTGTTAATTTAGATGTTTCTACAGTAGGAGTTTCGATTGTTCTTTCAAAGAATGCAATTTTAGCATTAAGTTCATTTACAGCAGCAGCGACTTTAGCATCTAAAATAGCATTTCTAAGTTCTTTTGTTTGTAATTCAAATGTAGGAATTAATCCAGGAACTTCTTTCGATAGACCATATGCAAAGTTTTGGAATTTATTACCTGCAAGTTTATTTACATCTTCTAATGTAGCATTTGTGATTTTTGCAAGTTCAGTCTTAAGTTCAGTTGTTTTTTGTTCAAGAGTTTCTTTTGTGCTTTCTGGGTTTTTAAGTTCAGTTTCAAGAGCTTTAACTGCAGTTTCAAGAGCTTGTTTATTAGCTTCTTCAACTTTTTTAGCTTCAAGAATGTGTTTTGCAAGAAGTGCGTGAAGTTTTGCTTCAGCAACAGCAACAGCTTTATCAATTAAAGCAGCACCCCCATTATCGGTTGGTTTGTTTTGAAGACTAGAATCTTTTTGAACTTCATAATCTTTTTTAGCACGTTTGTATTTAGCTAATAATAATTCTGCTTGTAATTCTTTAGCATCATTTACAAAGTTTGCAAATGTTTCGTTGTAAACGTCATATTCTCTCATTCCTTCTAATACAGTTGAGATGTGGTTTACAATTTCATCATATTGTGAAGATTTAGCTAATTCTGCTTGGTAAGCTTTAAGTTCTGCAAGAGCATTTTGGTAACTTTCTCTAGCAGGTCTTAATAAAGCATCATAAATAGCACCTGTTTCAGTTTGTACTTTTGCAACTTCTAAATCTTTCGCCAATTGTTTTGAAAGTTCTTTTTGATCATTAAGTGTACCAAGAGCTTCAATATCAAATTTAAGCAAGTCTCTTACATCACCTTTTTCATCACCAAGAATATCAGCACCTTTGTCTTTTTCAACAAAATCAGCATTTGTATAAACTGTAGATGTGTCTTTTAATTTTGCTTCAGTAGCAAAAGCTGGTTTTAATACTCCTACTAATAAAGCTTGTGTATTTCTTTGTAATTTGAAACGAGCGTGTAATGTATCTTTAATTGCTTGAAGTTCATTGATTTTAGCAATAGCATCTGTGATATCTTGTGAGCTTGGTTGTGTTAATGATACATAGTTAGCATCTGTTGAGCTTAATAACGCAGGATTTTGTGTTTGTAAGTTACGTACTAACTCTTCTAATTTTTGTGATTTAAGTTGATATGATTTACCTGTTTTGAAGTTTTCTGTTGTTGTAGCTGTATCTGCATTATCATATGTTGATAAAAGATTTTGAATTTCTACTACAGTAGGTAAAGCTAAAGCAGTTTTGTTTGCTTCAAATTTATCAATTACAGAAATTTTGTCATCTAATGACTTGATTTCAGCATCAAGTGTTTTTGCTTGTGAAGATTTTGGATCTTGAACTTGATTTCTAGCTTGTTGTTTTTGTTCTTTTTCTTTAACTTTGTCAGCTTTTTGTTTTGCTAATTCAGCTGAAATTTTATCTACAGCTCTAACTTGTTCTAAAAGAATAGCGGCAGGTTTTTTGATAACTTCTAATTTTTTAATCTCATATGACTTAATATCAATTAACTTAATAGTATTTTCTTTGTTTGTTTGTAAGTCATAGTATGAAGCAGTATTTGCTCTGATAACATATTCTTCAACAAGTTTTTTAGCTTTTTGATATGCAGCAATTTTTTCATCTAATGTTGTTTTGTCAGTAAATTTAATTGCTTCTTTTGATAATTCAATTCCTTGTGCAAGAACACCTTTAGCATCATAAAGTTTGTATGATTCATAAATAGGAATTAAATGATCTGTATTTCAAATAGCTAATTCATATTCATATCTAGCATTATCAACACGTTTGTCATTTATAGCAACTTGAAGTTTTTCAACTGCTTTTTTGTATGCTGGATAAATGATTTCGTGTTTTTCTTGAGCGTGATCTGTTCCTTCTGCAAGGTTAGCTAATACATCTAAAACAGGTTGGAATTTGTTTGTAGAATCAGCAGTAGCAGGAACTTCATCAGCTGTTCTAACAATTCCGATAATTAATGCACGAGCATCATTTAAAGCAGTTGAAAGGTTGGCTTTTGGTGAGTATCCTTCAACAACACCATTTGCAAGGTATCCTGAAGCTTTAACATTTTCATGAACAGCTGTTGAAGGAACATCTGATCAGTTTTCACCTAATGCAGCAATTTCTTTTGCAACTTTTTGTTTTTCAATTGCGTATTCGAAGTATCCATATGCATCTAATGCAGCACTTGCTTTATCATAGATATCTTCAGCTAATTCATAGTTGTTTCTTGTTGTTGCAGGTTGTCCTTCAGCAGCAGGTTTATTTAATGAAACTGGAGCTTCAAATACTTTGTTTAAAGCATCCTTAAGGGCTTTAAGAGCATTTTGTTCTTCTTCTGTTTCAAATAATTCTGCAGGAACTGCATTAACATAATTTGTTTTATCTGAAGAAACTTTTGTAACAAAGCTTTCGATTGCTTTTTTAGCTTTTTCATCTAAACCGTTACTGTATGCGCTTAATTTTTCTGTATCTGCTTTAAGGAAGTCTAATAATCTTGCAACTTCAAGAGTATTTACAAGTCCAAATGCAGGAATATCAGAAGCACCTTCAGTTGTTGCTACTGCACCTTTATCAAAATTGTTTTGTAATTGAGCAGCAACAGCATATTGAGCAACTGCTTTAGCAAGTAATTCTTTTTTATCTTTTTCTGTTAAGTTAGATGAAGAAACTTTAAGTTGATCTTTAAGAGCAACAAGATTTTTGAAATCATCTGAAGCACCAGGGAAAAGATCTGTTGGTGTAAAGTAAAGATTTTCTAAAATATCTTTTTCAAATCTACTTAAAGCAAGTAAATTTTCAAAGTCTTCAACAAGTTGAATATTAGAAGCTTTGTTGTATGAAAGAATTAAAGCTTGAATTTTTTCATATAAAGCTTTGTGTGATTTAATTGTTTCAACAACTTCTTCGTATTTAGCAACAGCTGCAGCTTTCATTGAGTTGACAAATGTAGAAACAGCAGAATTAATAGCATCTTTAGCACTTTGGTATGTAGCTGTTGTTCTTTGGGCTTCTTCAACTTCTTCAACTGCACCTTGAGCAGCTTGAACAGCATTTTCTAATGCAGTAATTAAATCAGCTGAATTTTCAACAGTTTCATATGATGCTTGAACATCAGAATCAACAGTTTGTTTGTTAACAAGTTTTTTAGCATGTTCAACAGCTCTTTTGTAGAATCTTCTTTGAAGAGCAAAGTCATCGTTTGCTTTAACTTGATCTAATACTGGAAGTTGTTGATCATATAAGTTTGCTGTAATTTTGTTTGCTCATTCAGTTGCAAGAGAATCTTGTTCATTATTTTGGAACACTTTTTCTTGTAATTTAGCAATTTCAGCAGCTGTGTATGTTCTAGCTCATGTAGGAGTTGTTTTGTTTGCGTCTTGTTCTGTTGGAGTAAGAACATCAAACATAACTTCTTGATCATCAAATACAACAAGGTCGATGTATTTAACTAAATCAGCTTTTTTGTTTGTGTATGCAACACGGCTTGCTTTTAATTGGTTGTTAACAGTATCTTTAGCAGCTTGTGCAGCTTTTAAGTTTTCTGCAAGTTCTTTAACTTTAGCTGGAAGAGCAGCATCTCTTAATAAGTTTTCAAGATATACAACTTCATTGTATGTTTCAGAATCTACTAAAGCATATGCATTTTTGTATGATGTAAATAATCTTCCAAAAATATCTGAAACTTGTGTTGAAGTTCCATTTTCTTGAACTGAAGATGTAGCGTAACGTGCTTTTAAAGCTTCAGGGTTGAATGATGAATCTACAGTTAAGTTAGCAGCACCAACTAATAATGGTCTATCTTTTTCTTCAACGTCCTTGTTAAAGAAGTTTAATACTGCTTGGTTTAGTTCACCTGTTGAGCTAATTAATCCTTTTGCTAAAATAATTAAAATGCTTTGTGTTTGAACTGGAGTTGTAATGATTGGAGTAGTGTTTCTAAGTTCTGAATCACTTGGTTGTCCTTCTGAGCTTAAAGCACTTAATGTTGCAGTAATAGCTCTTTTTGCATCTTTAACATTTTTTGTGTTTTGAGCAGCTTCAGTTAATGAATTAATGAATTCTGAAAGTTCATTAACTCCCTTTGTAAGTTCAGCAATGTTGTTTTTGTGAGCATTGTTTAAAGCAACTTCTGCTTCTTTAATTTGTTCAGCTTGTTTAGCGTAATCTTCTTTTGTTAAATCATCGCTTAATACTGAAAGTTTTGCATCTTCAAGAAGTTTTGATAATGCATCAGATGCTTCTTTAACGTTGCTTGGTTTTTCGTAAATTGAAAGATTGTTATATTCTTTTACAACTCATCCATTAAATTCAGCAGGATTTGCGTAGAAATTGTCAACTTGACTTTTTACTACTTCTGCAGATGTAACAACGTTGTTAAGGTCAACAATAGCTTCGTTTCTTTCTTGCGCTTCTTTAGCTTTGGCATTTGCTGTTGTAGCAACCGGTATAGCAACCACAGCAGTACCTACTAAAAGACCTGCAACACCTAAAAGTAAATATTTACTTTTTTTAGTCATTTTTTTCCTTTCCTTTTGGGTAAAAGTTTTGTTTAGTATTAAATTAAAAAATATTTTTAATTTATTTTGTTTGTTTATATTATGGTTATTTATTTAAAATAAATATTTTGATATCAAATTTCCATGGGATAATACCATTTTTATTCCATGAATAATATTTTTTGGTCAGTACTGACAATTAAAAATTGCAGTGAGTGTTTTTCTTTTTTAAATAAGAAAACTTTTTTTAAGATTGAAATTTTTTATTTTTGGTCAGCTTTAATTTCTCTTAAAATTTCGTCTATTCGACTACCAGTCTGGCTCACTTCATCTAGTAAAAAATGAACTTCTGGAACTTTTCTCCAATTTAAAGATTTAGCTAAAATTTTCCGTATATAACCTGCAGAATTATTTAGGGCGATAATTCCTTTTTGGTTATTTCCTGATAAATTAACAAAAACCTTCAAATGGGATAAATCGTTAGTTAGTTTCACATCCATCACAACAGGGTCAATAACGTTTACGTTTTGTAAATCTGTAGCTAGGATATTTGCAACTAACTGTTGAATTTGAGATTCCTTTCTCTTTAAATTTATTTCATTCATGTGTTTATTATATCAAAAACGAAAAATAATTAAATACCTTAAGTTTTAATTTAAAAGTATGTGGAAAAAATGCTTAAAACAGAGCATAAAAGCTTCTTTTTGTGAGTTTTTTTTGAATTAAAAAAGTCCAAAACAATAATTCAGATTATATCTAAATTATATTTAAATGTGATTTTAATTTTAATCTTCTTAAATTAAAGTTATAGTTTTGTTTTATATACTTTTTAAAAATTTTTAGCGCGTTAAAATAATAAGTATGATGAAAAAAGAAGTTAGAATTTATGAATTGTTCGCAGGAATTGGTAGTCAATTTTATGCATTAAAAAAGATTGCAAAAAACTTTCAACCAATTTCTTTAGGTGCATGTGAGTTTTATATAGATGCAATAATATCTTATATGATCATTCATTATGGAGAATTAACACCAGAAACTGATTTCACCAAAGAAGAAATGCACAATTTACTAAAAGATTTTACATTCAGTTCTGATAGTAAAAATCAAGTTTCTAAAAATTATTTTTTAAAAATAAGAGAGGATAAGTTAAGAAAGATTTTTCCTTATTTGTACTCTTTTATAAATATGGATTATTTTAATTTTAAATATAAAAATAGTGGAGAGAGAGAGAGAGAGAACTTCACCGATATTAAGCAAATCACTAAATTACCACGTAATATAGATATATTAAAATATTCATTTCCTTGTCAAGATTTATCACAACAAGGGAAACAAAGAGGAATATCACCAGAAACAAGAAGTGGTTTACTTTTAGAAGTTGAAAGGATACTGAAGCAAAACAAAGACAATTTACCAAAAGTTCTATTACTTGAAAATGTAAAAGCATTAATAACAAAAAAATTTATTAACGATTTCGAAAAATGAATTGATGTTTTAAATGAATTGGGGTATAAATCTTATTACAAGGTTATAAATTCATCTGACTATGGTTCGGCACAAAATAGAGAAAGAGTTTTTTGTGTCTCATTTTTAGGCAAGCACAAAAAATTCGAGTTTCCTGCAAAAAAAGAAACAAAAAATAACAACAAATTAACAAGAATATTAAAACTATCTGAAATTGAAGAAAAAACTATTTTGGAATTAGATCAAAAAATTAAATTCTCAAAAACTAAAAATGGAATTTTTAAAGCATTTATTCCAAACTATACAAGTTTTAATTCGGAAAATTATGTTTATTTACCAAAAGGTATTGGTCCTACTCTAACTGCTAGTGGAGCAAATAGCAGATTAAAGTTTTATTATCAAAATCACAAAAAAGTTCGTTATATAGATGAAATACAATCATATCAATATATGGGTTTTGACAAAAAAGTTGCTAAAAAGGTCAAAGAAACAAATCTAATTCCTAAAAATAAAATGATTTTCACCTGTGGTAATTCAATATCTGTCGAAGTTCTTGAAAATCTTTTTTTAAGTATTTTAAGCTCAATTAATATTCAAAAAGAAAGTTAATATGAGCAAAAAATATATAAATTTTTATTTGTGAGATTGAAAAGAAGAAAACGATGATATGGATGTCACAAGAGTGGTCGTACCTATATTAGCAACTTATAAAAAGAAGAAAATGGAATTTAAATTTAAACTTAATCTATTTATTCGAAACAAACAAAAGTTTATAGTCTTTTGGTACCCTTATTTTGAAAATTTACAAATAGATTTATGCCAAACACCAAAATGAAAAAATAAAACACTCAATAAAATGAGAAAATCACTTTTTGAATATTTAAACAAAAATGCTTCTGAACAAAAATTTAAGCAAAAAGAAAGAAAGAACTTAAAAGATAAAGAAATTGTCACATTAACTAAAGAAGAACTCAAAATTGCTAATCAATGATTTTTTGAAAATTCTGATAAGTCTACATTTAATAATATTTCAGGAATTATCACAGGCCGCAATCCAGGAGGTAAAATATCTAATCCTAATGCGGCTGAAATGAGAATAGATTCTGATGATATAAATCCTTTAATTAAATGTTTTATATCAAACATAGTAGATTTGTTAATAGAAAAAAATATCAAGCTAAAAAAAAAGAAAAAAGAAAAATTAAAAAGTCAAGAAATCTCAAATTCGTCATTTATTGAGTTTATGCTTTCTGGTGAAAATAATAATTCAATTTATCATGAAATTTTTAATGCTTTTTTAACAGAAGCAAAGATGGAAAGAAAAGAAATAACACAAAAAATAATGATTAAATATCAAAATTGACTGAAAAAGTCTAGCTACTTTACTAGTTTTTGTCTAAACGTAAGAAAGAAAGTAAAAAAGTTAAGAAATAAAAATCAAAAATATAAACCTAATGTTTTTCATAAAGAATGAGACAAAATTCTTTTTGAAAGAGCACACATATATCCTGTACAAAAAACACAAAAAGAACTTGAAGATAATTTAAATGATTTTTATAATTCTTATTTTATAAGTAATAAAGCTATAAATTTAAGTAATTCTGTTTTTAAACAAAAAATAAATTCTTTTGAAGAAAATGCATATAGAAGATTAGATGAAATAGCAAATAAAAATAATTTACTAGATATGGATAAAAATACTCATGCACTATTTGATTCGAATGTATTTTCTTACAACGAAAAAGGCGAAATTCAAATTAAAGTAAATAGAAGAGCGAAAGATATAGATGAAATATATAATAAAATACCAAAAGAAAAACTAAATAAAGAAATGATATTTTTTATCGACAAAAGAAACCGCTATTATGTTGATAATGAAAAATATAAAAACTATACAAATGAAAAAAGAATCACTTAAACCGGAATTGTGTTCACAAAACAAAAAAACAAGCTTTTTAGGCTTGTTTTTTTGTATTAGTTACCTTTTGCTTTCTTAACCTGAGTTTCCAAGTTAGACCTCATTTTTTTGAGGTCTAACTTGGAAACTCAGGGAAACTCAGGATAATAACTCATAAATATATAAAAACACGAAATATGGTTGTGTCCATATTTCGTGTCCTAGTTTATTCTTATTTTATTAAGTTTCTTACCACTTCAAGTGCAGGTTCATAGTTAGGTTCTTGCTTAATTTCATCAAGAATTTCTTGATAAGAGATTTTGCCATTTTGATCAATTACAAAGACACTTCTTCCAAGTAGTCTTAATTCTTCAATTAGTAAACCGTATTTTAGACCAAAATCTGTAAGTCTATGATCTGAAAGTGTTATTGCGTTAGTAATACCTTCAGCAGCACAATATCGATCAAGAGCAAAAGGTAAATCATTTGAAATTGTAACTAGTAAAGCTTTATCTTTAAAGTTTCCAATTTCTTGATTAAATCTTTTGGTTTGTAATGCGCAAATTCCTGTATCAATTGAAGGGAAAGAAGTTAAAATTATTACCTTACCAAAATGATCACTTAATTTGAATTCTTCTAAATTTGATTTTAACGCTTTAAAATCAGGTGCTTTTTGTCCTATTTGAACATTATTACCAATTAAAGTAATAGGATTACCGCCAATTGTAATTTTTTTCATATTAGTTCCTTTTTTTAAAATTATAAATAAGATTTTTTGATTGGATATTTAGAAGTTAAGTTTAAAACTTTTTCTTTTAATTTGATTAATTCTAAATTAGCTTCTTCTTTATCTTGCTCTAATCTTTCGCAATTAGATAAAGTGTAATGAATAATTTCAGCAAGTTCATCTCATTGATCAAAATCTCTACTTGTCATTGCTGCAGTTCCTAATCTAATTCCACTTGCAAGAGTTGGACTTAAGGTATCAAAAGGGATTGTGTTTTTATTAATTGTAATGTTAATTTTTTCCAAGATTGTTTCTGCTTGTTTTCCATTTATTTTATAAGAATCTAAAACATTAATCATGAAAAGGTGATTATCAGTTCCGCCACTAATAATTTTGACACCTTTATCTTGAAAAGCTTCACAAAATTTCTTTGCGTTTGAAACAATTTTAGCACCATATTCTTTAAACATTGGTGTTAATGTTTCATAGAAAGCAACTGCTTTTCCTGCAATAGCATGAAAAAGTGGTCCACCTTGATAACCAGGAAAAACTCAACGGTTCATTTTTTTCGCAATTTCCTCATCATTAGTCATGATGATTCCACCTCTACCTCCACGAAGAGTTTTGTGTGTTGTTGAAGTAATGATATCTGCATAACCAACAGGGCTAGGGTGAACACCAGCTGCAATAAGACCTGCAATGTGAGCTATATCAGCCATTAATTTAGCACCTGATTTGTCTGCTATTTCTTTAAAACGAGCAAAATCAATTGTTCTTGAATAAGCTGAATAACCACAAATAATTAAATCTGGCTTTTCTTCAAGTGCTTGTTTTTCGATAGCATCATAATCTAAATATCCTTCATGATTAAGTTCGTAAGTGATTGAATTATAAAAAATCCCACTAAAACTAATTTTATACCCGTGAGTTAAGTGGCCACCAGAACTTAATGAAAGTCCCATAATTTTACCACCACTAGGTACAACGCTAGCTATTGCTGCTGCATTTGCAACACTTCCAGAATATGGTTGAACATTAGCATATTTAACGCCAAAAATGAGTTTTAAGCGATCAATTGCAGCTTGTTCGACAATATCAACATTTTCACAACTACCGTAATATCTTTTTCCTGGATATCCTTCACCATATTTATTTGTTAAAACACTTCCTTGTGCTTTAAGAACATCCTCTGAAACGTAGTTTTCACTAGCAATTAATTCAATATGATCTTCTTGTCTTTTTAATTCATTGTTAATTGCATCTTGTAAAATTTTGTCTGCTAATTCTATTTTTTTGTACATATTGTGCTCCTTAAAAAACTAATTGTATTTAGCAATTAATTTTTGAATATTTTCATCATCGGCATAAACTCTAATTGTTACATTATGAGTATCTGCTTTTTTATAATCATCTAATTGTTTTACTTCAAAAATGTTAGCAGTCTGTTTAATTTCATCAATATAAGATGAAATTAATTCATCATAAGATAGTTCAAATGTTAAATCAATGCTTTTAAGTGGTGTATTATCGATTGAAACAAATTTTTCAAAGTTTGAATCTTTTAAAACTACATCTTTTAAAATCTCTGCATAAAAAGCGTTTGTTTGGTCGTATTTTGGATGTATTTTACCTATTCATCCAACCATTTTGCCGTCTTTTTCGATTCTTGCAGAGCAATTTGGATGAATGTGTGGATTGTTTGTTAATGGCACAAAACTTAAATTAGTTTGTTTTGTAAAATTAACAATATCTTGTTTTAGCTCATCAAATGTTTTGGTTGTTGATGCAAAACCAAAAACCATGTGATTGTTGTTAATCATACCTTTTTCAAAAAGGTTAATATTTTCCATTTTTCTTTTTTGGTTATATTCCACAACTTCAGCTAAAGAAGTGATAATTGAATTTCTAATTTCTTCTCTTTCTTTTGAAACAAAAGTTAAGAGTGCAATACTTTGATCAAAGTTAAAAGGATTTAAAAAGTTCTTTTCATTTGAAACAAGCGAAAAAGTACGTGCTTCAGAAAATCCGCTATGAGCTAAAATTTTCTTAAACATATCTCTTTTTTGTGTTTTTAAAGGTGTGTTTTTAACTGGTAAAGCAGGGAAATTTGCATATGAGTAAAATCTAAAAATTTCTTCAATAATATCTTCAAAAATTTGAATATCATAACGATAATTAGGTACTAAAACATAGTCATCGCTAAATTCGAAACCTAATTTAGTAAGTTTTTGTTTAGCTTCATCAAAAATTTGATGATTTGTAATATTTGAATATTGTGTTAGTTTCTTTTCGTCTCAAGCAATTTTGTGCTTTGGTTCAATGATTATAGGATTAATAATTTGAGAAAGCTCTAAATTTGAACAGTAAGAACGCACAAAGAGCATAGCTAAATGAGCTAATTCTTTTGAAATTTTACGTGAACCTTGGTTAGAAGCGTTTGAATTTAACTTAATTTCCTTTGCACCATGACGAATATCTTTTGAACTAAAAATACCAATTTCAAAAGCAAAATCATTTGTTGCTAAATCTGCTTTAGTATCTTCAAGCCCCATCACACTCGCTAGTGAAATAACTTTATTTTCATCTTTAATTGCTAAAACATCATTAACTTCAACTTCTTTGCCACCTAAAACAGTTATTTTACCTGTGTAGTAAGATGCCTCGATTTTTGAACCAATTTTGTTGCGGTCATAAACATGTGTAGGAACTCCAAAATTAATTAAAGTAAGGTTTGTTAAATTAACAGCTCAACTAAATTTTGAAGAAATACCATGCTTTGCAAGTAATAATTTTTCAGCGAAAGAATTTTCAGTATTACCTTTAACTTCTAAAAAAGTTAACTCTTCAGCATCATTTGAATTTACAATTAAATTTGATACAAATGTATCTTGAACTTTTTTGATATCAAAAGTAAATTCTAAATCATAAAAACTTGCTAATTCTTTAGCTAAAACGTAATATGAATTAGCATCATTACGGTTAGCTGTAACTGATGTTTCAATCATAATATCGTCAAGTCCTAGTTTAACCATCGGATCATCTTCAATTGTTGCAAAATCATTTGGTAAAACTAATAATTGATTTTGATCTTCTAAAAGTTCTCAATTATAACCAATTTCTGCAAGAGCTCCCATCATACCTTGAGAGATTTCACCTTTAAGGGTTACCTCACCAAAAACTTGTTCACCTTTTGAAGAACCAACGGGAAAACAAATTGTTAAATCTCCAGGTTTTAAAATTCGATTATTAGTCTGTATTTGAAAAACACCTTGTTTGGTTTCTACTTTAACAACATCAAGACGATCAGAGTTAGGATTTTGAAAAACTTCTAAAACTTTAGCAAATAAAAGACCTTTTACATCAGAAAATTCTTCAATGCCTTCAACTTCAATTCCAAGTTCATTTAATGCAACTTCAACTTCTTTAGCATTTAGTTTTTTGTTTTTAAAAAATGTATTTAAATAATTTAATGAAAAAACCATTATTTCGCTCCTTTCTCTTTAACAAGATCTCACTTAATTTGTTTTTCTTTGTGTTTTTTAAGTTTTTGATTAATTTGTAAAAATAGTTGACCATCTTTTAATGATTTAGCATATCCTAATGGACTTGGATGACTGAGTGCTATAACATTATCTGGATTAGGATGAATTTTATTTAAAAATTTTTGTGCTTCATTACCAAGCGCAACAAAAATAACGTTTGGATTGGTATTTTTAACTTCTTCCAAAATTGCTAAAGTAAATTTTTGTCAACCAAAATTCTTGTGTGAATTAGCTTTTCCTTCAGTTACTGTTCAAACCATATTGATAAGAAGAACACCTTGTTTTGCTCAAGCTGCTAAATCGTTAGTTTCAATTTTGGTTTTAGGATAATCTTTTTTGAGTTCCTTGAAAAGATTAGCTAAACTTGCTGGCGTTTTATTTGTGTGTTTTGCACTAAAAGCAAGACCATCAGCAACAAAAGGACTGTGATATGGATCTTGTCCTAAAATTACCACTTTTGTTTCGTTTACTTGGAAAAATTCTAATGGTCTAAACATTTCAATTTGATGTGGGTAGATTGCACCATTTTTTTCAGCCGTTTTTAAACTATCAAGAATTTTCACAAAATATTCTTTATTACCTTCTTTTTGTAAAATTTGTAAAAAACTATCTTTCATCGTTAAATTGCTCCATTATTCTTAAATCGTTACGGTATAAATCACGAATATCTGTAAAACCATACTTAATCATTGTTATTCTTTCAATACCTAATCCTGCTGCAAAAGCATTTAAATTATTTGTGTATCCTGCTGCTTTTAATACATTTGGATGTAACATTCCAGCACCTAAAATCTCAATTCATCTATTTTTATAAAAAACATCAACTTCAACTGATGGTTCAGTAAATGGGAAATAGCTTGGACGGAGACGAATTTCAACTTCATCTTCCAAAACATAAGATAAAAGTGATTTTAATGTTCAAATTAAGTTAGAAAAACTATGATTTCCAACAGAAACAAAATCCACTTGAGTAAATTGATGTGAGTGTGTCGCATCATCTTCATCATTACGATATACTTTACCAATTGCAAAAGTTGAAATTTCTTCGTTTTTGTTATCTTCAAGAACTTTAGCAGTGATTCCAGTGTTGTGAGTTCTTAATAAAGTAGTTGCATTAATATAAAGCGAATCATGCATCGCTCTTGCCGGGTGATCTTGTGGAATATTTAATCTTGCAAAGTTGTATAAATCACTAACAATTTCACCTGATTCTTGTTCATAATAACCATGGTTAAAAAATCAATCTCTCAATCTTTCTTCGATGATTGTAATTGGATGTAAAGCACCAGGTTTTAATGTGGGTTTTGATACATCGATTTTTTCATTAGCAATTTTTCTTTCGATGGCTAAATCAAAAACTCTTTGTTCTGCTAAACTAAAAAATTCTTCATATTCTTTTTTAAGTTGTGTAATTTTTTGGCCAAGTACTTTTTTCTCAGTTGCAGGGGCGCTTTTTAATTCTTGTTGTAATTTAAAAATTTCACCTTCGCTTGAAAAAGCTTTAGCTTTCGCTTGTTTTAAATCTTCAAGAGTATTAATGTTTTCTAAAATAAATTTCATAATTATCCTTTCTTAATGTTTTCTCAATAGTTTTGGTAAGAAATTTCTACTTTATTATTCGCTGGCTGATAAAACTTTTTACCTTTTAATTCATTTGGTAAATATTGTTGTTTGACAAAATGTGTAGATTTATTATCATGCGGATAGAGATAGCCAATTCCATTCCCTAATTTTTGCGCGGATGAATAATGAGCATCCTTTAAATGTTTCGGCATTTGATAAATTTTTCCTGAATTAATAACTTCTTCAACTCTATTTAAAGCTAAATATGCAGAATTAGATTTTGGAGCTAAAGAAATATCAATTATTGCATTTGCAATTGCTAATTTTCCTTCTGGTTCACCTAACCTTTCATAACTTCGTATTGCTGTTTCAGTACGAAGCGCTACGCTTGGAGAAGCAAGACCGACATCTTCATATGATGCACAAAGCATTCGACGAAAAAGTCCGTCAATATCACCTGATTTTAAAATTAAAAAACCATAATAAAGAGAAGCATCAACATCGCTTCCTCGAAGTGATTTATGAAATGCAGATAAATTATCATAGTGTGAGTCCTTTGAACTATCACTATAAAAATTAATATTAGGTATTATTTTACGTAGATCTTCCTTTGAAACTTCTTTGTCAATACCTAAAAAAGCAAGCATTTGCAAGTTATTAATACTTGAACGAAAATCTCCTGCTGAAAATCTTGCTAAATCTAGTAATCTTTCCTTTGAAATTTGAAGTTTAGGAAAATATTTAGTCGCAACATTAGAAAGTCCATCAACTAATTCTTCTTCAGTAAGTTTATAAAATTGTAGAATTTGCATTCTACTTCGCAAAGCAGGATTCACCTTAAAATAAGGATTTTCGGTTGTTGTAGCATAAACAGTGATTTTGTCAAATTCTAAATATGAAAGTAAAATATCTTGCTTATCTTTATTAAGACGATGAATTTCATCAATAATTAATAATTCATTATTTTCTAATAACTTAACTAAATCTGCTTTTGAATTAACGCTTGCGTTAAAATAATCATACTTGAGACCTAAATCATTAGCTAGCGCTATAGCACTAGAAGTTTTACCAATTCCGCTTTCACCATAGAAAATAAAATTAGTTCCTAATTTATTTTTGACAATTTGGTTAAAAAGATCTTTAAGATGTTGCTGTCCAATGATTTCATCAATCGTTTTTGGACGAATTTCATTTGCTAAATTTTTGTTCATAATCTACTTAAAATTAATTTTATATTATTCTTAATATTTTAATGAATTCTTATCAAGAAAGTATTAAATAAACTTATTTATTTGAGAAAACTAATAAAAGAAATCTTTTTCTAATATAATTTAAAACATGAATAAAGATAAAATTAAAAATTTTTCCATTATTGCACATATTGATCACGGTAAAAGCACTTTAGCAGACCGTATTTTAGAATACACAGGAACAGTAAGTAATCGTGAACTTAAAGACCAGTTTCTTGATTCAATGGATCTTGAACAAGAAAGAGGGATTACAATCAAATTAAATGCTGTACAACTAAAATATAAAGATTACACTTTTCATTTAATTGATACTCCTGGACATGTCGATTTTACTTATGAAGTTTCTCGTTCGTTAGCAGCAAGCGAAGGTGCTCTTTTATTGGTTGATGCAACACAAGGTATTGAAGCTCAAACATTAGCCAATGTGTATTTAGCAATAGAAAATAATTTAGAAATCATACCAGTAATAAACAAAATTGATCTACCTAGTGCTAATGTAGATGAAGTAAAACAAGAAATCGAAGACGTTATTGGAATTCCAACAGAAAATGCTGTTTTAGTTAGTGCTAAAACAGGACAGGGTGTTCATGAATTACTAGATGCAATTGTAAAATATATTCCTGCTCCGCGTGATGCTGATGACAACAAACCATTAAAAGCATTAATTTTTGATAGCTATTTTGATGCATATCGTGGTGTAGTTATGCTAGTAAGAATCTTCGAAGGTAAATTAAAACCAGGTGATAAATTCATTTTTATGTCACGTAAAAAAGAAGAACAAGATTATCACGTAATTGATCTTGGGGTAAGAAATCCACACGAAACTAAAAAAGATTGTCTTGAAGCTGGTGAAGTTGGTTGAGTTTCTGCAGCTATACGTGATGCAAAAGAAGTTCACGTTGGAGATACAATTACTCTTGCTAATAATCCAACAGACAAGCCTTTAGCTGGTTACAAAAAAATGAAGCCCGTTGTTTTCACTGGTTTTTATCCAATTGACACTAGAGATTATTCTCTTTTAAAAGAGAGCCTTGAAAAAATATCATTAAGTGACTCATCAATTACATGAGAACAAGAAACTTCTAAAGCACTAGGATTTGGATTTAGAGTAGGATTTTTAGGTCTACTTCACATGGAAATTCTCCAAGAAAGATTAGATAGAGAATATAAAGTAGGGATCATTGCTACAGCTCCTTCTGTTGAATATTTAGTTTATATGACAAATGGAAATATAGAAAAAATTTCAAATCCAACAATGCTTCCTGACCGAACTTTTATTGATAAAATTGAAGAACCTTATATTGAAGCTAATATTTTTATTCCAAACGAATATATTGGAAATGTTATGGAGCTTTGTCAAAATAAAAGAGGAATTTACAAATCTCTTGAATCTATTGATGCTAAACGTTCAAGAGTGGTTTATGAACTACCGTTAGCTGAAACGATTTTTGATTTCTTTGATCGTTTAAAATCGAGCACAAAAGGTTACGCTTCATTCGAATATGAATGAATTGGATACCGTGAAAGTGATCTTGTTAAAGTCGATATTTTACTTAACGGAGATAAAGTTGATGCCTTTTCAATAATCACACACAGAGATAAAGCATATGAAAGTTCAAGAGAACTTTGTAAAAAATTAAAAGATGCTATTCCAAGACAAAACTTTGAAGTTCCAGTTCAAGCAACAATTGGTGGAAAAATTATTGCTAGAGAAACAATTAAAGCATATCGTAAAGATGTTACCGCAAAACTTTATGGTGGAGATGTTACACGTCGTCAAAAGCTTCTTAAAAAACAAAAAGAAGGTAAAAAACGTATGAAAAAACTAGGAACAATCGAAGTTCCACAAGAAGCATTTTTATCAATTTTAAAGACAAATATCGAGCCAAAATAATTTAATTAAGCACCTAAAATTAGGTGTTTTTTTAATTTTAATTAAGACTAAAATAGCACAAAAAAGAGATGCTTTTCTAATCAAAAAAACATATTTTATTTATTTGTTTTTACAAAAAAATTTTTTATAATTAAAAAGCAATATAAAACTATTGCCACGTGGGAGATATTTCTAGGAAAATATCGTTAGACCACAATATCGAAAGGATACATTTAAAATGGCAAAAAAAGAAATTCAAAGAATTGCTAAATTAGAGTTCATTGCCGGGCAAGCTAAACCAGGGCCAGCTCTTGCTGGTGTTGGTGTTAACATGCCTGAATTCACTAGAGCTTTTAATGACGCAACAAGAGATAGAGGAAACGAACCAGTTCCAGTACAAATTACAGTTTACAAAGACAAAACATTCGAATTTAAATTATTCACAGCTCCTGCTTCATTCAAAATCAAACAAGCTGCAAAAATCAAATCAGGTGCTTCAAATGCTAAAACAACTGTTGTAGCTACAATTTCAAAAGATCAACTCAGAGAAATTGCAGAATACAAATTACCTGACTTAAATACAGATGATGTAGATGCTGCTATGGCAACAATCGCTGGTACAGCTAAACAAATGGGAGTTTTAGTAGAAGGATACGACGATATTTTCAAAGCTAAAGCTGCTGCTAAAGCTGCTGCTAAAGCTGCTAAAGCTGCTAAAGCTAAAGAAGCTGCTCTTGCAGAAGATTTAGAAAACTTAAAAGAAACAAAAGGTCAAGCTATTGAAGTTACAACAATTAGAGATGAAGAAAAATCAAGAGAAGAAGGAGAAGAATAATAATGGCTAGAAAACTTTCTAAAAATTTAAGAGAAGCTAGAGCTTCTTTTGATAGAACAGTAGCTTACGAACTTGCGGAAGCTATTGAACTTGCTAAAAAAACTTCTTACGCTAAATTTGACGCTTCAATCGATTTAGCTTTCAACCTTAACCTTGATGTTAGAAAAGCTGACCAACAATTACGTGGTGCTGTTTTACTGCCAAACGGAACAGGAAAAACAGTTAGAGTATTAGTTGCTACAAACAACCCTGAAAAAGCTAAATTAGCTAAAGAAGCTGGTGCAGATATGGTATTAGATGGACAAGCAGTTGAACAAAAAATCAAAGAAGATGACTTTGATTTTGATGTTATGGTTGCTGATCCTACAATGATGCCTTTACTTGGAAAATACGGAAAAAAACTTGGACCTAAAGGTTTAATGCCAAACCCTAAAACAGGTACAGTTACTCCTACTCCAGAAAAAGCTGTTGAAGAACTTAAAAAAGGTAAAGCAAACTACCGTACAGATAAAGCTGGTATTGTACACTCTCTTATCGGAAAATCAAGCATGTCAACTGAAGCTTTAGTTGAAAATGCTAAAACACTTATCACATTAATTAAAAGATTAAAACCTGCAGCTGTTAAAGGAACATACATTCTTAACTTAACAGTTTCAGCATCAATGGGACCAAGTGTTAAAATTAAACTTGAAAAATAATTCATTTTAAAAGCAGCATGAATTGCTGTTTTTTTTACTTTTTTAAAGTATAGTGTAACAAGAATTTAAAAATCTAATATAATTAAAAAATACTATTTAAAAAGTAATAAATAAAAAACCTTAAGGAGAAATATGGCTTTAAAAGCAGGAATTGTAGGATTACCAAACGTTGGAAAAAGTACACTTTTTAGTGCTATTACAAAGAAAAAAGTGGAAGCATCAAATTATGCTTTCACAACTATTGAACCTAACATTTCATCTGTTCCACTTCTTGATAAAAGATTACAACAAATTGCCAAAATTATTAATCCAGATAAAATAGTTTATGCAACATTTGATTTTGTCGATATTGCTGGATTGGTACAAGGAGCTTCAAAAGGTGAAGGACTTGGAAATAAATTTTTAGCAAATATTCGTGAGGTGGACGCAATTATTCATGTTGTAAGATGTTTTGAAAATAAAAATATCATGCACGTTGCAAATAGTGTTGACCCTGTTAGGGACAAAGAAGTTATCAATTATGAACTTTTACTTGCTGATTTAGAAACTATCAATAATGTTTTAAATCGTGTTGCGAAAAAAGCTAAATCAGGAGATAAAGAAGGTATTTTAGAGCAAAATACAGCTTTAAAAGTTAAAGAAGCACTTGAACAAAATATTCCTGCTAGAGAACTTGATTTAGACGAAAACGAACAAAAAATCATCAAAGGATATCATTTATTAACTTTTAAACCTATTATTTATGTAGCAAATTTAAGTAACGATCAATTTGCAAATTACCAAAATGATCCGCTCTTTATAGCATTAAAAAATTCACTTAAAGACTATGAAAAAATCATTCCTATTTGTGTGCAATTAGAAAGCGAATTAATCGAAATTGAAGAGGAAGAAGAAAAACAAGAATTACTAGCAATGTATGGAATTGAAATTAGCGGACTTGATGTTTTAACAAGAGAAGCTTTTGATTTATTAAACTTACAAACTTATTTTACAGCAGGTAAAATAGAAGCCCGTGCATGAGTATTTCACAAAGGTTGAGCTGCACCAAGATGTGCTGGTGTAATTCATACTGATTTTGAAAAGAAATTTATTAAAGCTGATGTAATTTCTTTTGCTGACTTTATCGAATTTCAAGGTGAGCAAGGTGCAAAAAATGCTGGAAAATTACGTTCAGAAGGAAAAAATTATATAATGCAAGATGGTGACATTTGTCATTTCAAATTTGGTAAATAACCATCTTTTTTGGGGGTTTAGTATAATGGCAATATAGTGGTCTCCAAAACCAATGATAAGGGTTCGATTCCTTTAACCCCCGCCAAACTTTCAAACCAAAAATTGACTTATTCAAAAGAATAAGTTTTTTTATTGCTCTAAAAATTAAAAAAAGTAGATATCAAGTGATATCTACTAGGTCATTTCTGAAATGGGGCGATTGACGGGATTCGAACCCGCGAATGACGGGACCACAACCCGCTGTGTTAGCCACTTCACCACAATCGCCATAAATGTAAATATATTATATATTAAATAAAAAAAATGTCAAGTTTTTTACCGAAAGTAATTTTGCTAAAAGAAAAGCAAAAGTGCTATAATTTAAATTAAATATATAAATATATTTAATTTTATTTCAAAAAGGAGTCAAAATGAGCGAAGTAAAAAAACAATCTTATGATGCTAGCAATATTAAGTTTTTAGAAGGGTTAGAGCACGTTCGTTTAAGACCTGGTATGTATATCGGGACTACAGCTAAAGCTGGTTTACACCATCTTGTTTGAGAAATTGTAGATAACTCAGTCGATGAAGCTATGGCTGGCTTTGCTAAAAACATTAACATCACAATCACAAGAGAAGAAAGTATTAGAGTAGAAGATGATGGACGCGGTATTCCGGTTGGACCTCATCCAAAATTCGGAATCAGTGCATTAGAAGTTGTTTTAACAAAACTAAATGCTGGTGGGAAATTCGAATCAAACGCTTATAAAGTAAGTGGTGGATTACACGGTGTTGGTGCTAGTGTTGTTAATGCTTTAAGTGACTGACTAAAAGCTTGAGTTAAAAGAGACGGAAATATTTATTATGCAGAATTTGCTAATGGTGGTAAAACAGTAAAATCAACTGAAATTGTAGGTTCTGTTGCTCCTGGAGTGACAGGTACAACAATTGAGTTTCACCCTGATTTTAAAGTTATGGATAAAGGACTTTTTGATAAAGAACTTATTATTGACCACGCAAAACAAATCGCTCACTTAAATAGAGGACTCTACGTTAGTGTTACAGACGAAAGAGACAACACATTTCAAGAATTTAAATATGATAATGGAATTATTGACTACGTTAAAGAATTAAACGAAGGGTATAATCCAATTAATAAAGATATTATTTATGCTGAAGGTGAATATGAAGTACCTAATAAAAATGGTGATGGGACAATCACAATTGGTGTTGAAGTAGCTTCACAATATTTAAACGACTTTTACCGTAGTAATATTATTTCTTACACAAACAATATTGCAACACATGAAGGTGGAACTCACGTTTCTGGTTTTTATGATTCTTTAATGCGTTTAATTAATAATTATGCAATTGAAAAAGGTTACATTAAAACTGATGCAGAAAAATTTTCTCGTGAAGATTTAACAGAAGGATTAACCGCTGTTATTTCGATTAAACATCCGCAACCTCAATTTGAAGGTCAAACAAAAGGTAAACTTGGTTCTAAAGATGCTAGAATGGCAGTAAATAAAGTTTATTCAGAAGTTTTCGAAAGAGTACTAAATGAAAATCCTGAACTTGCGAAAAAAATTATTAATATCGCAACAATAGCACGTAAAGGTCGTTTAGCTTCAAATGCAGCTCGTGATAGCGCAAGAAGAAAAAGTGCTTTTGACAATGGTGGACTTCCAGGTAAATTAAGTGATTGTACTTCAAGAAATGCAGAAATTAGTGAACTTTATATTGTCGAAGGGAACTCTGCTGGTGGTAGTGCAAAAATGGGACGTGATCGTAAAACACAAGCCATCTTGCCACTTCGTGGAAAAGTTATTAATGTTGAAAAAGCAAGACAAGAAAAAGTTTTTGAAAACGAAGAAATCGGTTCATTAATTACAGCACTAGGAACAGGGCTTGGAGATACATTTAACATCAATAAATTAAGGTATCACAAAATTGTAATTATGACTGACGCTGACGTGGATGGAGCGCACATTCGTACTTTACTTTTAACATTTTTCTATAGATATTTTAAACCTTTAATTGAATATGGATTTGTTTATATCGCTCAACCTCCACTTTATAAAATTTCACAAAATAAAACAGTTGAATATGCATATAACGATCAACAAAAAGATGAAATAATGAGCAAGTTAAATCCAAACTTAAAAATTAATATTCAACGTTACAAAGGGCTTGGAGAAATGGATCCAGAACAACTTTGAGAAACAACAATGGATCCAGAAAGAAGAAAAATGCTTCAAGTTCAAATCGAAGATGCATATAAAGCAGATTTAGTTTTCACAACTTTAATGGGTGAGCTTGTCGAACCTAGAAAAGAATTCATCGAAAAAAACGCTAAATACGTTAAAAACATCGATTTATAAAAATTTCAAAAGCAATCCTTGTGTTTGCTTTTTTTGTTCTTTTTGTAAGATAAAATTATTAAAAAAGTTTTTCTTATATATAATAAAAACATGAGATTAAGACATGATAAAACAGCACAGGAAGAACTTAATAAATCAGAATTTTATTTAAAGACTTTTCCTGTGCACTTAAAAGAAAATAATGTGTTAGAAATTGGTGCCGGTAAAGGTGAAATGATAACACAATTAGCGCTACAAAATCCTGATATTACTTATTATGCACTTGAAAAATATCCAACAGTAGCTAAAAAAATACTAACAAAAATACAAAAATTAAACATTCACAACTTGTTTATATTAACCGAAGATGCAATTAAGATCCCTGAACTTTTTGTTGGTAAAATAGATACTATTTGACTCACATTTAGTGATCCATGACCTAAAAAAGCGCATACCAAAAGAAGATTAACATATAAAACTTTTTTAGATTTATATAAAACAATTTTGTCAAGTGAAGGTAAATTATATTTTAAAACAGATAATGATAAACTATTTGATTTTTCACTTGAATCATTAAATGAAAACAATTGAGAAATTTTGGATCACACAAGAGATTTGCACCAAAGTAAATATAACGATACAAACATTAAAACTGGTTATGAAACGAAATGATCAGAACAAGGAAAAAACATTAATTTCTTAATAGCAAAACCTAAAAAAGATTAATAAAATGAGCCATTTTGAAAAAAATGGTTTTTCTTTTCAATTAATTTATATGAAAAAATTTCATCTAATCCAATTTAAATGATCTTTGTGCTTACATAAATTACATAAGAGTATATAATAATTATTAATGAAGACAGTCATTTTATGGCTGCTTTATTATTTTTTTATAAATTACTTTTTTTGTAAAAGAAAGGAAAAATTCAATGTTTAATTTCTGAAATAAAAATAATAAAAAAACATTCAAAGAAGACATTGAAGAAGCTTTAATTGAGTTAGATGTTACTAATCGCATCACTAAAAAGCACACAATCTACAAGAGAACCAAAATGTCCAACTTCGGTCTTAAGTTAAGTTCTCTTTATTCTTATATGCCAATTTGAAAAATAACTTTGATAACAGTAATTACTGCTATTTTCTTTGGTGTAATAAGTGTTTTCTTCGTTAAAAATGTTGGTATTTATAATTTTGGTTTAGCTGCCTTTGGTCAAGCTGCTGCTAGAATTTTAATCACACTTCTTAAAGAAGGAACAGTAACTGAAACTGTTCGGAATTTAATTGACCAGTTTGTTTTCTGAATTCTTTATATAATTCTCAGTATTCCGATTTTTATTTTTGGTTACAAAAGAATCGGAAAGCTTTTTACTAATTTAACAGTTTTATTTTTAGCTGTTTCTTCACTTGTTTCTTTCTCAATCGGATTAATTCCTGGTGCTAACCAAGCTTACTTAATTGGAAACTTTCAAAATAGTCAAATCAAAGATGTTTTACCTGGTTTCAAAAAAGCTTTAAGTGGTGTTATACCACTTTTATGAAATGATGGTGGTAATATTATTGCCTTAATGATTTACGCAATAGTCTACGGTTATTTACTTGCTTGAATTTTTGCAATTATTCAAATTATTGGTGGAACAGCAGGTGTTACTGGGGTAATTGGGGAATGATATGCAAATGAAAAACAAAAATCATTTGGTTCAATTTCAGGATACATGAATATTATAATTGTCTTTATTTCTGTTGCCGTTGGTTCATGACTTCCTGGTTCATTATTGCTACAAGAAGCATACAAAACAAACCTTTCAGAAATGAAAAATTTAGTTGAAAACAGCAATGTTGCAGATCAAATTCATTCATTTAAATTCGAAAACCTACTCAGTTTAGACAAATCTACAGTAGAAAGCGCTAAAAATAATCTACAAACAATAATCAGTAAAATAGAACCAGAGTCAGAAGCTGGCTTTGTTATCTCGAATTGATTAGTTTATCGTCTTTCAGAAATAAACGATTCATCTGCGGTAATTAAAATTAGCTCTATTATGGAAAATCTTAATAAAGCAGAAGAATTTAATATTGTTTTAAAACAATATAAAACAATCAAAGAAATTACTGATAATGCTTGAAAATTCTCACTTTATTTATCTCCTAACTTTATTGCAACAATTTTAACAAACGTTGTTTATATTCTTACTTTAAATAAACTTTATCCTAAGTTTAAACTTGTGCGTGTTGAAATCTTTTCAGAAAAATGAAATGAAATTCGTGACTCTATTAATGCAGATTCAAAAATTGTGACCGGAATTACTATCTTTAAAGCTCGTGGTGGATTTAAAGGTAATGAAGTTAATGTTGTAACTTCAATTTCGCTATTTAGACATGTTGTAAGGATTTTAAAAGCAGTGCACAAAATTGATCCCGAAGCATTCGTTTCTATTTCTGATGTTTCAAGTATTGATGGATATGTATATCTACCAGAAAATAAATTCTAAAAATGAGATGAAACTATTTATTTTAGTTTCGTCTTTTTTTATGAAAAACTTGAGTTAACTTATAACTATTCAAACCAATTTTAGTCATTTTAGCATTCTCATAAGATTCTAATGATAATTTATAATACTCAAGCGCAAATGACCCTTTTTGATAATACGGACTTTTTTTCTTATGAACATCCAAATACGCAGGTATAGCTAATCCATTTTTAATGAGTTCTAAATTTAAACTACGAGCGATTTTAGCCTCTTTATTAACATAAGCAACACAAACATCGCGGTTATATTTATCTTTACTAATTACATCTAAATACACTCCAAAATTATGTTTAGCTAAATACTTCTTCACATAGTTTGTCGCTTTTTGTCCAAAATAATTTTCATATTCTGCTAGTTTTTCATCTTTATAAGTTTTATAAACTTCAGGACAATCAATCCCAAAAAGTCTAACAACTTTACTATTATTTATTTCAAAAGTATCGCCATCAATTACTTTTGTAACTATATATTTTTGACGAACAATACTTTGTCCTACTAAAAACCTGTTTTCCTTAAATTTGATAGCACCAAAAATAACACTTAAAAGAACAAAACAAAAACCTAATATACTGATACAAATTTTATTTACTCCAAATCTCATACCATTAAATAGATAAAAAAATCGAGCAAAAAAACTATATTTTTTTAAAATTTTATTCAAAATTATTGAATTTTTGCCTAAAATCAAGGGAGGCACTTTGTTTAATAATTATGAAAATTTGAATATTTTAATAAATATACGCACAAAAGTTGTATAATATTATCAATTATTGTGATTATTATGCCACTTTAAAAAAAGAAAACACCTTTTCGCAGAAGGTGTTTTTTAGTTTAGAAAGAGGAAAAACAAACAAATCTATTTATTAATTCTTAAAATTAGTAATATTATTAGAAAAATTAAGAATAATGTTAAATTGTTCATATTCTCCTTTTTGGTTTTGATTATTGTGATTTTTTTTACCTCCTTCTAGGTTAAAATTTCATCTAAGATCTTTTAACCATTAAATAGATAAAAAAAATAAGAAAATTAAACCAAAAAAGAACTTAAAAAGTTTAAATCTCCTTTTTGAGCAAAATAAAAACCAGCTTTTTCAAACTGGTTTTTTTATTTAGTTAAAATTATTTAACTTCACCAACAACAGTTGTTGTTGAATCGGCAACCATTTTATCATTTGTGAATGAGAAATCTTTGTGTGTTCCACTTTCAAGCACAACACAGATTGCATCTGATTGAATTCCTTTTTCTTTAAGAAATTCTAAATCAACTTTTGCAATTTGTTGTCCTGCTTTAACGTGGTCTCCAACATTAACAAATGATTCAAAACCTTCACCGTTTAATGCAACAGTATCGATTCCGATGTGAATTAATAATTCAACACCTTCTTTTGTTGTAATTCCATAAGCGTGTTTTGTAGGGAATACAAGTTTAACTTCTCCATCAACTGGTGAGTAAACATTACCTACAGTTTCTGCATCAAATTTAACAGCAAAACCATCTCCCATAGCTTTTGTAGAGAATACACCGTCATTTACACGATCTAATGTAAGAATTTCTCCACGAGCAACTGTTTGAATTACAACACCATCAATTAACTGATTGTCGTGTTCTTTTTCGTTTGCTTTTTTAACGCTTTCTACTACATCATTGTTGTTAAATTCTGGATTTTTCGCTAAATAATCTCTAATAAGTTCTCTTTGTGCTTTAATTTTTGAGTTAATTTGATCAGCAGCAGGTCCAAAAATAGCTTGAACATGGTTTGAACCTTCTCATTTAACTCCAGCAGCACCAGCTGCTTTTAATCTATCTTCAGATACTAAAGCAGGATCTTTAATGTCATATCTTAATCTTGAAGCACAATTGTTAAATGTAGTAATGTTGTCAAGTCCACCAAAAGCTAAAACAATTTCTAATGCTTTAGGATCTACTTCACCTAAATCTTCTCTCTTACCTTTTTTATTTGCTAAATAATCAGCTTTTGTAAATAATTTTGTATTTCCACCTCTTCCTGGTGTAGCTAAATTATAACGTTTGATGAAGAATAAGAATCCAAAGAAGTAAATTGGAATGTATCCTAATCCAACTACTAATGTTCATCAGAAGTGTGTCCCTTTAGCAACCGGAATAATTCAGTAGATAAGTAAGTCTAACATACCACCTGAGAATGTCATTGGAATGTGAACACCTAAAAGGTTTGCCAACATGAATGATAGAGCACAGAAGAATGCATGGAATCCTCAGAATAAAACAGGTGATAAGAATAAGAATGTGAATTCAATTGGTTCTGTAACCCCTGTAACAATTGTTGTAACAATCGAAGGAACAACAGTACCAATAGCAACTTTTCTATTTTCTTTTGGAGCAGCTAAAATCATAGCAACTCCAGCTGCAGGTAATCCGAAGATCATGAATGAGAATTTACCATCTAAAAATCTTCCGATTTTAAATCCTAATTGATTTGACACAAAGTCAAATAAAGGAAGTGTGTGAGATTCACCATTAAGTGTTCATGAAACAGTATTTGCTTGACCTAATAAAGTATTTGAAGCAGTTGAATCACCAACAAATTTTGTAGGTTCTTTAGCAACTGCTGCAATAAGTTCAATAAGTCCGTCTCCTGGAACAACTCCTGGATTATTTTCTTGTCATCTAGCTAATGCATCAGAAAGATCACCACCAGCATTAGAATATCAAAGAGGTGCATAGAATACGTGGTGAAGACCAAATGGAACAAGAGATCTTTCTACGTATCCGAAAATAAATGATTCAATTCCGTAAGGAACTTTTCCGAGTGCATTTCCGAATTTATTTAAAGCAACTCCGATTCATGGTCATAATAATAAGTATGCGAATGCTAAAGCAATCATTGAAGGGATTGTAACAATAGCAACAAAACGTTTACCACCAAAGAATGAAATAACTTGTGGTAATTGAATTTGGTGGAATCTATTGTATAAGTATTGAACAACAAGTCCAACAGTTAATCCACCAAATACTGATGTTTGTAATGATTTAGTTCCTAAAGTATATCCAACTAAAGCTTTAAGAGTTTCAGGACTTCTCCCTCCAGCTGCAAAAAGAATTGTATATCCTTTAAGTGTTTTTTCTTTAACTTCAACTGTTGCTTCAGTTCCACTTCCAACAAGTGTTCCTGAAACATTTTTAGTTTCTTCTACCATGTAGTCTCAGATGAAAACACTTTGAATAGCATTAAAAACAAAGTAACCGATAATTGCAGCAAAAACCCCAACACCAGCTTCATCTGTGAAGGCAATAACAAAAGCGGCAGCAAACAATAAAGGTAAGGCACCAAAAATAGGGTCACCTAACGCTTTAATAAATTCACCGAAAACTTTAAGCCCTTCAATGTTATTGCTTGATCCTGCATTAGCAATTGCAGCACCAACACCAAGGAAGAATCCAGCAATCGCCATCACAGAAATAGGTAACATGAATGCACCACTAATTTTAGAAAGTATTTTTCTAGCTTTTGATGATCCACTGTTATTCTTTGATTTCTGCTTTGTTGATGCAGTTTTACCTTTGAATAAAGTAAGCATTTTTTCCTTTCCTAACCTTGTAATTTCAATAAAACAAGATTATATTTTATATATATAGTTTAATCCTTTCATTTTAGTCAAAATCAAATGATAAGAAATAATAAAAATGTGTTATAAAAATAGCTAAATGTCTCTTTAAATTTTTAAAAGACAGATAAAATAGCATAGTTAGCAAGCTAACCGAGAATAATTTTAATATATTAAAGAGTGTAAATTTTACCTTATGGAAAAAGTATCATAAAAACATGAAAAATATTTCCATATAAGTTGCTATATTTTAGGTTTTAAAATAAAAAACAACAAAAACAGCTTAATTAGCTACTAAAAATTCATTTTTTATTTTAAAAAAATTTACATTATCCATTTTCATTAATTCAAAGTGCCCTGTTTTGTAAGAAAATATTCCTTGTTTTCTTGAAAAAAACAAGATTAATTTCCTAGTTGCTTTATCTTTAATCTATAATAATTAAAGCAATCAAAATTATTAAGGAGTTTTTATATTATGAAAAAAAATAAACACGTTATTATATTAATAAATGGTAAAAGAAGAAGTGGTAAAGGACTTCTTAGTAATAAATTGAAAGAAAAATGTGCAAAGGAGTTTGACAATAACGTTAACATCCTTTCATTTGCACAGCCAATCAAAGCAATCACTGAACCTATTTTAAAGGCAATTAACTGAAATGGTGTTGACAAAGAAGTGGTAAGACCATTATGAATCGCTATGGGTGAAGTAGGTAGAAATATCGACAATAATGTTTGGTGTTCAAAAGTGTTTGATAAAATTGTTGATATTGTTGAAGATTCATCAAAAAACAATAAAAATAGCTTATTTTTAATTGATGATTTACGTTTTCCTAATGAATTAGACTTTTTTAAAGGTAACAAGAAAAATCTTGAGGCCAAAGTAAAACCAGGAGATGAAGTAAGAGTAATCTCAATTAGAATCGAAAAGTTTATGGATGCCGAAAAATTTGTACCGGGTGTTGATGACAACTCAACAGAAACAAGTTTTGATAAATTAGTTAATATTTGTTTTGACCATATTGTACCAATGGATGTATTAATTAACCGTGAATGATCACCTAACTTTTCAAATGTTGAAATCATGGCAAACGTTATCATTAGAAACTTTTTAAAATAAAAATGGCTAAAAGAAAGTTTTATAACAAGAAAGATTATTTTGTTGACCTTCAAAGCAATAAAATAATTTTAAGTGATGAATTATTCGCACAATTAAACTCAAATAATCAATGGACAAAATACAAAAAAATAGGTGGTAGCTCAATTGGTGATATTTTACTTAAAAACGAAGCATTCAAATCTGAATTTAATGCTTTTTGTCACATCACAAGATTAAAATTACCGGTTTTAACACAAAAATATGTAAGAGCAGGGGTTATTCTAGAGCCGCTTATTTTTGATAAATTACGCGAAATACAACCAAACAAAGACAAATTAACAATTTTAAATTATGTTGCAGAAGAATATGAATATGATTATTTCAAGGGGAAAGACCCTATTTTTGGTGGGGTTCCTGATGGTTATATGTGCTCTCTCAAAGAACTTGAAGTCGAAAAACAAATCAATACACTTAAAAATGAACTAGCACAAAATCATAATAGTGAACTTGAAAGTAAGTTAATTGAGCTAGAAAAGCAGTGAAGTAATTTACATAGCGAAGGTGTGATCTTGGAAATCAAAACAGCAGGACTTAAAAAATTACCAAAATGAGATGCAGGTGAAGTTGATTTATCATATCGTAAACAAAGTCAATTGTATTCATACTTAAATGGAAATAAAAGATATGTTATTGTTGCTTTATTTTTACAAGAAGAAGATTACAAAGAGCCTGCGCTAGTTAATTTAAACCAAAGAAATATGCGAACTTATAAATATACTATCAATGAAAGTGAAGTAAAAGACGATATTGAAACCGTAAGAAATTGATATCAAAAATACACAAACACCAAAGAATCGCCTCTTTTTGATTTACAAAAAGATCAAGATCAAGTTGAATATTTATTGTGTGAAAATGAAGAACAATGAGGCGAACTTTTAGAAAAATGAAAAAAAGCTGGTAAAGCCGATTTAGACGTTCAACCTTAAATTCAAACAAAACAAACTATAGAGAAGGTGTAGAAATATATCCATTTTCCTTTTAGTTTGTTTTTTATATTAAATTAGTTGGAAAAAGCAAAACAAAACGAAAGGAATGATTTAAAATAAAAATTCATATTTTTAAAAAATATGAAAATGTTTCACATATTTTGAATTATAATTATAACTATGAAAAAACAAATATCTTATAAAGACATATCAGAATTAGCTGGTGTTTCAATTTCTACAATTAGTAGATATTATAACAATGGTTATGTTTCAAAAAAGACAAAGGACAAAATTGATTCTGTTGTTAAACAATATCAATACTACCCTAATCATGGGGCTAGATTGATTCGTGGTAAAGACCGTTCAATTTTTGTTATTATGCCTATTTGAGGTGAAACAGCATATACACAAATTGTTAATGGTATCATTATCTCGGCTAAAAAAAATAACAAGAGAGTTAATACAACTTATACAGGTATTACTACAGAAGAATATATCGCAACAGTAAGATATATGCTTTCATGAAGACCTACTTCAATTGTTATTTTTATCCCTAAATACGATAAACAACTTTTTGACTTCTTAAAAACAGTAGAAGATGTTTCATTTATAATTTATGGTCACCAAGTTAATGGTCTTAACTGAATTAAACCAGATGAAACAAACGCTTTTTATCAATTAACATATAAGTTCCACGAAAAATTAGTCAAAGATAATCAAAAAATGTTATTCCTTTCAGATGAAAAATTAACTTTAGGACAAAGACAGGATCGTTTCAAAGGATTTGAAAAAGCTTGTCAAGAATTAAACATCGAGTATGAAGAGTACGTAATTCCTTTAAGAAAACACCAAAAAGATATTATTGACTTTGACAAATATACAAAAAAACAAGGGTTTTCGAACATTGTGTGTTCAACACATGAAGCCTTCATTTCTTTAGCTGTTGTCGGAACAAGAGGCTTAAGATTAACAGATATAGGATATACTTCTATTTATGATAATATTAACAACTATAAAGCTAAAATTTTCGTTGATTATGCAAAAATAGGATACGAAATCGAAAGAATGCTTTCAATTAGCGAAACTACCGAAGAACAACCACAAACAAAATTCATTAAATTACAAGTTGTTTAAATTTAATTTCCTCAAAATCAAAAATAAAAATCAGAAAATAAATAAGTTTTCTGATTTTTTGTTTTATTATTGGATATCAACTAAAATACCTTTATTCACAAAAGGAACACCGTTAAATAAATTCTCTGCTAAATTAGGGTAATCAATAAATGGATTACGTCTTTTAGTCATAGTAAATTCAGATGTTAAGTTATTTCTATCAATATCTCATTTAGAAACAGGATCAATTGCATTTCATGCTAAATATGTATCTAAAAAGTGATTTTTAAGATATGGTGCTTGGCTTTGGAAAACTTCTGCTCCATTTAGCTTGTACTTCTCCTCATTAGCATATGTGAAAGCAAAGTATAAGTATGCTCTTGCAATATCCCCTTTAAATGCATCAACTGGTTCAAAAACTCTAAAACTTACATCAGAGTTATTTCCTTGTTTTGAACCGTTTTTGGTTGTTAATGTAACTTTTGTTACATTATCGTGTGGGTCATTATCTCTTCAACCATTAACTTTAATGTCAGTAGGTCAAACATGAAATGGGTCATTTCTCATTTTATCCACTTTATTAAATCAAGCTTGCGGAATTAAATGCTCTCTGTTGGTTCCTAAACCTTCAGTTTTTCCTGCATTACCGCCTACATAAGTAGCATATGTATAAGGGTCTTGACCGTTTGGATTTTCACTATAAATATCTAAAAGTGTGCCATCATTTTCGAAATATAAATCTTTAAATGCATTAGTGTCTGTATAAAAAGTTTTTAAAGCAGTATAGTCACCTTGTTCATGTTTTGATGATTGCAATTGAACTAAAGCACTCATTAATTCAGCTCCGCTTTTACCTTCTAGCGAGCTGTAGTAATCTGATGGCTGATAAACTAAATTTCCTGCAATAGTAGGATTATAAACATCTACAGATGCGTTTGGATTATTATTTGAATTTGAAGAACTATTTTCATTATTATTAGAAGAAGAATCTAAGCTATTGCTAGGAACTGTAAATGTTGATGTATAAGGTCCGAATTTTTCTGTTTGTGAAACTGCTTTTCCGTCTGAACCAATTTCAACTAAATAATATTTAATTGTAACAAGACCTGTAGATGGATCGTATGTAGCTTTAAGGTTTGTATTAGGATAACCAGATTTTGTTGTGTGATATTTTGAATCTGTAACAGCTGGAGATACATTAGTAAATAAATCACTTACACTTTCAAAAACAACCCCATCTTTAAGGTCTGTTGTTCCTTGCACTCTAGCTCCAAAAACTTTTCCTTGTGGATAATATCAGAATTGTAAACCATATCTTTCATCCGGATTATTTAAGTGTTCAATCATTTTTGCTCAATCTGTACTTTCTGAAACTCTAAAAAGATTGTATGCTCCATGTTCTCTAACAAAAGCAGCAACTGCAGCATTTGAAATTTGGCTTGCTAAAGTTTCATTGCTAGGAGTGCTTGGTGTGTTTTCATTTGAACCTGTATTTGTTCCACCTTGGTTGTTTGAAGAACTGCTTCCACCTTGTGTTGAACCAGAATTTGAAGAACCTTGATTATTTGTTGAAGTGCTTCCGCCTTGTGTTGAACTTGAATTTGAATCACCTTTATCAGGAGTTTTTGTTGTTTTTGGTTCACAACCTGCTGAAATTGATAATAAAGGTGTTAAACCAGTCATTACTGCACCTAATAAAAAGAAAAACTTATTTTTTTTGCTCATTTTAATTCTCCGTTTAATAAAGTATTTTTTGTTTAAATCTAAAATAGTTATTTTATAACTATTTGTTTATATTCTAATTCTTTTAAAAAAATCTTGAAAAGCTTTATGCAGATTTGAGCTATTTTTATGGTAAAGATATGGAAAAATAACAATGAAAATATTTTTTAATTATTATATTACTAAATAGTAATATTTAGATTATAATATTACTACACAATAATATTTAGAAAGGGAAAAATGTATAAACAAATTTTAAATTATCTTAACTTTTTAAAAGTAGTAGTTTTTTCTAAAAAAATTACATGAATACTTTTAATTCTATTTATAGCTTTAAACATAATAGTGGACATTGTTTTAGCTGTATTACAAATTAACATGAATAAAAATATGGTTATTTTTATCATGGCATTTGTGCAAATTTTATTTACCATCTTCTATAGTTCTTTAATTTACGTTAATATTTTTAAAGAATTAGAAGAAGAGGGATTAGAAATATTAACATTAAGTAAACCACTGAGTCGGAAAAACATTTATATTGCAAAAACTATTTTTTGTGTGTTATTTAGTCTTGTTTTTGGACTCGTTTTAATGCTAAATAACTTATTTTTAGCAATTGCAATTGGATATTACAATATCATCATTTTCTATCTTTTAATTAGTTTTTTCAGTTTTGCTATTGTATTTAACTTTTTTGGTTCGATTGCATCACTTATGGCCTACCGTTTAAATACTAAAATAGCAATGACATTGCCATTTATTGTAACTGCACCTCTTATGATTGGAGGAGTTATCTTGAATAATTATTCAACAAGTACAGCCAATAATTTTGGATACTACTTGAATTTAAAATATCAAGATAATTTATCTGGTCGCATTTCAAACACTGAACAATTTTATTTAAATGAAAAACAAGATAACTTCTTTATTGTGCCTAATGGTTACAAAAATGAAAATTTAAGCGAGAAACAAAAACAATTTTTAGAAGCAGCTTATAATGCATCTAACAATAATGAGGTTGCAATTTATTCTTGACTTGCAATTCCGTATCAATTTTTAGATATTTTCAATATTGAAAATCAAAATATTTTTGATCAGAACTTAAACAAAAATAATCTTGAAAATGTTTTATATTACAACAAACTTGATTCATATATTTATAAATATAAATTAAATCAAACAGCTAACCTCAAGCTTTATAACTTTACAAACGAGAGTGAAAACGAAGCATTCTTTTTAATTCCTGGTGCTCTTAAAAATGAAACATCAAGAGACAATATTTACAATACTAATTTAATTTATGCAAGAGAAAACGCAAACAACTTCAATATAGAATTTCCAGAAGATAAATTTGTTTTTGCTGCAAGCGACAATTTAGTTGGGCAAATCAAATGAATTTACATTAAAGAAGTTTTAGAAGATAGTGAATTTAAAAAATATGCAAAAGAATTTTTTGACAAGATTGAAAAAAGTTTAAATCAAAGCACAGAAGCAAATCTTGATATCAAAAATTTAATTATTCAAAAAATTAGTGAAGAGTTAGAAAATAACGATTCATTTTTAAATAGATATACAAGCTATATGACAAATGTCTTTAATCCTAACTCAATTGAAAACAAAATAATTAAAACAGACACAGAAAAGAAAATTTATTTAGCAACAGCTCTAATTTACTACCTATACTTTGCTCAAAACAATTCAATTTTAATGGAAAGTATTTTATTAAATGACAACCAACAAAATGGTTACGCTCCACAACAATTTAGCTTCCAGATCAATAATCATCAATATTTAATTGGTGGATACTCATCATATATTCCGGTACAAGAAGTCAAAAATATTGATGGTGAAGATAAAATTATTATTCGTTATAACCTTCACCAAAGCGATAATTATCTTTTCCAAAAAACTAAAGAAGTTTACGAACTACAAAGAACAAATCAAATCGTATCAAAACTTGGTTACTCAATCATTTGAACATTGCTTGTTGCTGGTTTACTTGTTTTAAATGCTTATAAACACACAAAAAAGGACTATAAATAATGAACACAATTTTAAAAATTCAAAATTTAAGTAAAATTTACACTTCAAATAAAAAAGTTAAAACAGGTATTTTCGATTTGAATTTTGAAATTCAAAAAGGTGAATTTCATGCTTTTATAGGTGAAAACGGAGCTGGTAAAACAACAACAATTAAAAGCATTGTAGGAGCATATCAAAATTTTGAAGGTTCAATTTTAATTAACAATATTTCAAACAAACTACCAGAAAGTAAGAAGTTTTTAGGTTATGTGCCTGAAAACGCTAATTTTCCAAAAGATATTACAGTTTATAACTATTTATACTCTCTTGCACTACTTAATAATTTAACTAAAAAAGAAATTGATGCTAAAATTGATTATTTTCTAAAATCTTTTGAAATTGAAGATCTAAAAAACTTAAAGCCATTTAATTTCTCATCAGGTCAAAAGAAAAAAATCTTATTGATTCAAGCTTTAATGTTCGAACCAGAAATAATTGTACTTGATGAGCCAGCTGCTAATTTAGACCCGACTGCTAGATATAATTTATTCAAATTGTTAAAAGAGCTTAACGAAAAAGGGACAACAATTTTTATTTCTTCACATGTACTCAGTGAAATTGATAAGTATGTAGACTCATTAACTTTAATTCACAAAGGCAAGATTGTCTACACAGGTAAAAAACAAGAAAGTCTTGAAAACATTTTTTATGAAAAAGTTATTAAAAATTAGTTTGGTTCCCTTTTTAGCTTTTACTTCCTTTTCGCTTGTAGCTTGTCAAAACGCTAGCTCTAAAGAGATTAAAATTCAGCATCAAAAAACTTTTCAAGAAAAAATCGATCCTCATCTAAAAGAACTTGTAAGTAAGTTTTTCCAAAATAATCAAGCTGAAATTAATTCATTTTATACTCTTGAATCACAAACAAATAAATTACTTTTTCCAGAAGTTTTAAACTCACTTATTTTTGCTCCTTTATGAGATGTTGATGTTTATGATAATTCTGGTTATTCAAAATCAAAACAAACTTTTCAATCAATTAAAAATATTCGCGAAATATTACATCAAAAATGATTTTGAGCTTTAAATAACATTGATAAATTAGTTTTTGTATATAACCCTTACGGAGCAGATTATAATTACTATCCATTTGAAAACAACGAAGCTCAAAAAGAGACAATTAAAACCAAAATTGCTAATGGAGAGGTGCTAAAAGAGATCAAAAACCCTCAAATATTAGATAGCTTTGAATTTGAGCTTACTAATGATAAATTTGATATTTACACAAATAAAAAGCTTAAATTTCTCAAATTTGACGCTAATTTATTTATTCCGCTTTTAGAATTCGAAAGCGAACAAAAATTAAATTATTTCCTTTTTCCGGAGTTACTTGAACTTAAAAACAATGAGCAAGAAAGTGAAACATTTACGGAGTTTGTCTCAATTTTTAACAAACAAAGAGAAAAAAGAGACGCAGAAAACATTCAGTATTATAAAGAACTAAATGCAAGCGAAAACGAAAATGAAAGCTCATTTGATAGTGATGAATATCTTAAAAATAACAATGATAAAGTTATTTTTGATGTCTATACTAAAAAGAATTATGCTGAACTATTTAAACGAACAATTGAAGAATTAAAGCAAAATCAAAATATCGAGATTACAAAATATACATGAGGTTACTTAAATGAAAAATAAATGAAAGAAAATCTTGTTTACAACTTTGAGCATTAGTACCATTTCTTTTTCGTTTTCATGTGCAAAATATGAATCTCCTAAAAAGTACGAAACTTTTATTGACCATAATTTAGATGTAATCGAAAATAAACCAACAAATGAAGAAAATAAAACTAAAGAAATTTTAAATTTACTTTTAAATCAAGTTTATAAAAATAATAAAGTCGCAAAAGAAAGATTCTTAAAAAGTCAAAACAGCACGCAAGTAGAAACATCATTTCAAAATCTATACAAAAAATATCAAACAATGTTTTTAGAAAAAGCATCCTTAAAAGAAGAAATTAAACAAATCAAAGAAAAATTAAAAGAATATGAATTCTTACCCTTCCAATATGAAAATGAAATAATCGCCTCAAAAAACAGAATTCAAGAAATTAATCAAAAGTTAAAAGAATTTCAAAATAGCTTGATTAATTATGCTACTAGTTTTGAAACACTCATGAGTGAGAACTGATATTTCTTCTTAACTCATTTAGAACTTTTTAAATTTGAATTTGTAAGGTATGTTGGTGAATATCTAGCTAGTTCAGTTGAAAATATCAAAGAAACCAATCCACAAAAATATGCGGAAGATAAAGAAGTTTTAACTGATGCTTATTTAGAAAAATTCGCTACTTTACCTGCTTCTAAAACATTTTCTCCATCTGATGAATTTTTAAGTTCAATTGTTCTCGGAACCGAAACAAATGAACTCAATAACACTAATATTTATTACCTCAATAAAGATAAAATGATATTTAGAATCGAAATTCAAGGGACAAATAATAAAGAACCATTTCTGAAAATTGATAATTGAATTTGATATTTTGAAAATTTAAAAACTCCTGAAATTTCAGCTAATTTAATCTCATCAATTTATCACTTTGCTTTTATTCACCAATATAAAGAAGCATACAAACAATTTAAGGAAGATATGGTTGAAAAACAACGCTATGGTGAACCTGTTTTTGTGATACCAGTAATCAAAACAAAGGAGAATTAATGAAAATAAGAAAAATATTATCATTTGGTTTAATTCCTAGTTTACTTTCACTTGGTGCTGTTATATCTTGTCAAAATACCGAAAAAGTGCTTACAGCTAAAAGTCAAATTACTGCTAACTCTCAAAAAGATGAGTTTAATCTTTTTGTACAAACTAATTTAGTCCAAACTATTTTAAATAATATTTACAAGGACGAAGAAGCAAAAACAGATTATATTAATTCACAAATTAATCTTTTAGATAGTAACTATCTAAATATTGCAAAAGGTGCTTTAAGATATGCTAATCCAATTACCCGTTCATTAAATTCCCAACGTTCATTTAGTGGAAACTTTTGATTCAAAAAAACAGTCGCAGACACATTCGAAAAATCTGATGAAGTAATTGAAGAACTTTTTAATAAAAACTGACTCTTTTTACTTTTTCATTACCAAGATTTAGTCTTTATGCAAGATCAAAATGCTGAAGGAAATGATGTAGAAAGTATCAAGAAAATCAAAGAATCATCAGAAAACATATTGCTTTATGGTAGTTTTTATAAACCAAAAAGTAATCACTTTCTTGACTTTGTAGTGCAAGAGTATGATAATAATGACTATTCGAATATTAAGAAAATTTTTATCTTAACTGAAGATGGCTTTATTTTAAATATCAACCTTGAAATTTATCAGCCACAACCTAAATATGATGAAAATTACAACGAGATTCCAGGTGAAACTGTGACACAAGAACCTAGCGTAGAAGTCTTTATGTATATTTTTACTTATCCAAAGCTCCTTTTTAGTAAAAATAAAACAAATGATTTTGATCTAAAAAAATATATAATGGATACACAAAGTTTTGTTGGTTTCGACGAATACGGAAACGACACAAAACAAGTATTGTTTATCGACAAATACGGAGGGACAGAATTACGTTATACCGTAATTGATATATCTAACCAAAATGAAGAAACAAATTAATTTATGAAAAGCATTCGCTTTTAGTTCATCCTTAATTGCTCCACTAGCTATTTCAAGCTCGTGTAATGCAGTTGCAAACAACAATTCACAAAACATTTTTGTAAAAACGCTTTTAGACAAAAAACAGGAAGCTTGATACATTCCCCAAACTAATTTAACTTTTAGTGAATTAGAAAAAGAGCTTGGTAAGAAAAACGCTATTCATAGCGCTGATTACGAAAGATTATTAAAAAATGCTACCCAAATCATTCTTGATAATTTAAATAAAATTAACTTACAACCCAAAGAATTCTACATTTTCCCTGAAAATAATGCATATTCATTTAGCGACACATTTAAGGAACAATTAGGATTAAGCAGCAATAATTCAAACAATAATTCTAGCAATCATGCTCACAAACATTACAAAGTTGACACACAAAGCTTTAAATTGTTACAACTAAATATCACAAATGATCGTGTATATGACAGTAACGAAATAAATGGCGCTAAAGTTTGATTTGTTGCTCGCGGAAATGTTGTTTTTAAATTCTTGATTGTAAATAATCAAATTTATTTTAGTAATCAGATTTTAATGTTACGTTTTGCAAAAAACACTAAATTAAACTCTAATTTACAGCAAGAATTTGGATATCAAGATGAACTAGATTTAATTAACAAATTCTTCAACCCTACTGAAATTAATCAAGAACTTGTCAACGAATATGAAAAATTCGCTTTAAACGAAGTTTTAGGGCCTGTTGCTCTAATTAGACTTCAAAATTAAGATCAAAAAAGTACAAACTTTTTGCTTGTACTTTTTTTTGTTTAACTTTTTTTTAATCTTTAGCTAGCTTTTCTAAATAATCAAAAATCTTGTCTCTATAATATTCGTATTGTTGCTGTCTTTTAGTCTCTTCTGCCGGAAGACCGATACTTAAGTCTTGACAAAGACTCTCAAAGCTGTCAAGAATTTCGACTATTTTGTTTTGTGTTTTTAGTGGCGGAAGAGAAATTTTAATTTTAGAAACAACATTACTCATTAATTTAGCGTTGGAAGTTTCCCTTTTAACATATTTGTTCATATTTATAGTTAAAAGGTAATATAAATATTTGATAGAGGCAAAGTCAACACAAACATCTATTAAACCGCAAATATTAGTGATACTAAATTTGCCTTTTCTGTGAAAAACAGTTCCTGCTTTAGCACCGTCTGTTGTTCAAGTTATAAATTCACCGTCAAAATCATAAGTGCTTATTTTACCTAGCTCTCCGTTATTTTCTGTTTGAGAAGAATAAACAGGAAATAAACCTAAATTTCTTTGAATTTCTTCTTTACTAATAACTCTTCCTCTTTTGATATTAGCAATAAAATCTAAAGGAACATCAATAATGATTTTTTCAAAGATAAATTGGAGCACCTTAACTATTCCGTGGTCTCTCTCTCTCTCTCTCTCTCTCTCTTTGGCAGAGTTAGTTTCTAATTTACCTGTTTCTAGATATTTAAAGATAGCATCACGGTAGTATTCATATTGTTGTTGTCTTTTTGTTTCTTCTGCTGGAAGACCGATATTTAAGTCTTTACAGATGGCTTCAAAGTTATCAAGAACTTTAACTATTTTGTTTTGAACTGAAAGAGCAGGTAATGTAAATAATTTTTCTGCAAATACAGATATTCAATGTCTTTTGTGTTCTTTTGATGATTCTTCTGTATTGTGGATGAAATTTAATCAATAATAAAAGTATTTAATATTAATATTACTGTTTTTAGGTGTCAATATCTTTATAGCGGAAGATTTAATCTTAAAATCAAAATCTACTAATTTTAAATCTGTTGTAAAATCGTCGAAAATTATTACAGGATTTTCTTTGCTTGAATGAAAAATATTTTGTTTTTCATCTGTATATCCTAAAATGAATTTTTGATTAGCAGTTAAAACGGGAGTTTTAAATTCAGGACTGTATTTATCACTTTTTACAATAAATTTTGTTGGTTGAATATAATCAATGTAATCCTTTACTTTTGCTATATTTGATTTTATTCCACTGATGCTTGCATCATTGGACAAATTGTTGTTTGACAACAATTTGTCTCTATAAAATTTATATTGCTCGTCCCTCGCCTTCAGCTCCGCCTTCAGCTCCGCCTTCAGCTCCGCTGAATACTCGGTAAATTTGTCAAGAATTTCAACTATTTTGTTTTGAATTTCAAGAGGTGGAATAGGGATTTCTAGATTTAAAATACCAGGCATATATGGGTGTTGAATGCCGCTTCCTCTATAGAAACTAAAAAGAAAATCTTTTATTGAGTGAAAAAAATAATAAATAAATTTTGTATTTAAAACATTAGTGTCAAATGATTGGCAAATTCTATTATCACTTGTTATGAATTTCCCTTTGAAATATTGAATATGCATAGTTGAAGAACCACCAGGAATTGCCACTATCTCTTGATCATAAATTTGGTTTTTATATTTTTCAGAAGAAGTAAAAAAGTTAGATGGAAATGTTGTAAGAATTTTTATATCGCCGTTTTCATCTTTTAAATTTTCGATATCTTTAGCAAATAAATATTCATATTTAACATTATTTTTTATTTGTTTCTCTTTAGATAAACCTGCGAATGTTTTGTCTCAAATAGTCACTTCATACAATTTCTTTTTAATAACTTTAGAATTGTTAGAAGCTAGCTCTTTTTCCATTAAATCTTCAAATAACTTCATTATTCTTCACCTTCAAGTTCAGCAATAATTTTATCAATTTCATCACGTAAAACAGCTTGACGAGCAACAATTTCTTTAAGTTCCGCATTAAGTTTTTTGATATCAATAACTTCTCTTGTATCTTCTTTTTCCACGTAAGAATTAACAGAAAGATTGTAATCGTTATCTTCAATTTCTTGTCTTGTAGCAACTTTACAATAGTTAAGAACGTCTTTTTTATCGTTGTAAATTTGTAAAATATCTTCAATATTTTGGTCTGTTAATTTGTTTTTCTTTGTTATTTTGACAAAGAAGCTTGATGCATCGATAAATTTAACACTTGAATCAAATCTATTTTTCTTTAACACCAAAATACATGTTTCGATGCTTGTTCCAAAAAATAAGTTGTCAGGAAGCTTAATAACAGCTTCAACATAGTTGTTTTCAACTAAATATTTACGGATTTTTTGTTCAGCACCTCCACGGTACATAATACCAGGGAAGCAGACAATCGCAGCAGTTCCGTCTTCAGATAAATTATAAAGAGCATGTAAAACAAAAGCTCAATCCGCTTTTGATTTAGGAGCAAGCACACCAGGACCTTGGTAACGAGGATCATTGATTAATGTTTTATCATCATTTTCATTTCAACCAATTGAATACGGAGGATTAGAAACAACAATGTCAAAAGGACCATATTCTTCACCTCTTGGATGAATTAAAGTATCATCACAGTACATTCTAAATTTATCAAATGGAATGTCGTGTAAAAACATATTGATCCGGCAAAGGTTATATGTTGTGACGTTTTTTTCTTGACCATAAATTCCGTTTTTGATATTTTCAGCACCTAAAAGTTTAACTGCTTGTAAAAGTAATGAACCTGATCCAGCACACATATCGTAGATTTTCTTAATTTTAGTTTTGTCTCCAATAGCTAATTTAACAAGTAATTTACTTACTTCTTGCGGAGTAAAATATTCACCACCACTTTTACCTGCATTTGAAGCATACATACCCATTAGATACTCATAAGCATCACCAAATAGATCAATAGTATTATCTTGTAAATTACCAAGATTCATACTTTCGATACCTTTTAAAAGTGAAGTTAAGGTTTTGTTTCTTTTAACTACTATATCACCTAATTTGTTGTTATTTACGTCAAAGTCTTGAAATAAACCTTTAAAGTCTTCCTCACTTGCTTTTCCTTTAGCTGAATCTTCAATTGAACGGAAAATTCTTTCAAGAGTTTCGTTAAGATTTTCGTTATTTTCTGCATTTTTTGAAACATTGACAAAAAGATCTTTAGGGTTAATAAAGAAACCTAAATCGTTTGTTATGCCGTCAATTGTTTCTTTATCAATCTCTCCTTGATATAATGCATAATCAAAATTTGGATCATCTTCTCTTGCTGATTCATTGATTTTATAAGTAATTTTTTCAGATAAAAAACGATAAAACATTCCGCCCAAAACATAGTTCTTAAAGTCTCATCCGTCAACGCTTCCTCTTAATTTATCTGCTATATTTCAAATTGTTTTTTGTAGTTCACTACGTTCTAATTCTTTCTTATTGTACATATTATGTTTCTCCTAATTATTAAATTGATTATAAATTAATAATTTAAATAAAGAATAGAAAACAAGCAATAAGCTGCTTGTGTTGTTGTTTTAGATTATTCAGGAAAAACTAAACCTTTAAATTTATCAAAAAGTTGTTTTAGTTTTTCATATACTGTATATCTTTTTGTATTTCTATTTTTATTAAAATAATTCTCTTTAATTGTTTTTCCTAGCCCTGGCCCTTCAAATCTAATTTCACCATTAACAAAAGAATCACTCATGTAATTTTCTGTCTCTTCTTTGTAAAGGTTCATTTCTTCAATAATATTTGTAAGTTCTTTATTGTACTCTTCTTCGGTATATTTATTTCAGCTGTTATTAATTTGATCTTCAACTTCTTCTTCACTGTTTTTATCATGAAGAGAGCTATCTTCTACATTCATCTTCTCAATAAACTTGAAAATAAGTTGCTTTTTGTTTCTTAAAGATGAGCTCGAATCAATTGAGCGTTCGATATTGTTTTGAATGTCTTTTGTCTTTTTCTTTTTCAAAATGTCACTTGAAACTATTTTTAAAATATAGTCAATGTTAATTTCATCTTGTCTCACAAGCTCAAGTTCAATAACCACATCATCAATAATGCTTTCTTTACCATCCTTGATTGCTTTTTCGTTTTGTTCAGCAATGACTCACTGGCGTGAACTATAATCTTGAAAGGCTCTTTCATCTAAAAAAGTTTCCTCTTCTTCTTGGAATTGATCAAAAGAGCGAAGGATGTTTCTGAGTCTTAAAACAGATCCAAAAAGAGAAATAAATTCTTTTTTGTTTTCTTTAGTTAATAAAACTTCGTCTAATTTTTGTGGATCATCAAGCGGAAATTTTTCTTTTAATTTCGCTGTTAATTCTTTGTATCCTTCAATTTTCTTGTTTGTTCTTTTATCAATGTAACCATCGATGTAATCGTTATAAGTTTTTAAAAGCACAATTTCTTTGGTATTTTCATCACCAAAGAGAGCAATTGCTTCATCTGTTTCTCTTGAAATATCTCTAAAAGTTACGATGTTTCCATAGCTTTTGATTGAGTTTAGAATTCTATTAGTTCTTGAAAAAGCTTGAACAAGTCCATGTTGACGCAATGGACGATCAACTCATAAAGTATTTAAGGTTGTAGAGTCAAAACCGGTTAAAAACATATTAACAACGATTAAAATGTCAATTTCACGGTTTTTCATTTTAAGCGAGACATTCTTGTAATAATCTTGAAAGCCATCTTCACGATCCATACTATATGATGTATTAAACATTCTATTATAATCATCAATAGCATCTTGCAGAAAGTCTCGATCACTTCTTTGTAGATTTACAAAATTTGTAAAATCTTCGTCATCAAATTCACCGAGTTGGCTCATTTCTTTATTTGGAGCATAAGTAAAAATAGTAGCTACTTTTAGATTTTTGTTTTTCTCTTTAATTTTCTTTTTAAATTCAGTGTAATATTTTTTAGCAAACTCAATATCTTCAACTGCAAAAATCGAGTTAAAACCACGAAGAACACTTGATTCTTTATTCTCTATAGCTTTAGGGTTTTTAGTAAGTTCATTAGTATTTACTAATCTATCGAAAACGTACTTTTCATGGGTTTTGGTTTTGTGATCATAGTGTTCTAAAATATAATCAACAATTGCTGAAATTCTTTTGTTTGAAATACGAACTTCATATGTGTTTATATTTGACACTTTTTTATCTGTAACTACATCTTTGAGCTTAATTGTGTTAACGTAGTCAACTTTAAAAGGTAAAACATTACCATCATCAATTGCGTTCACAATTGTATAGGTATGAAGTCTTTGTCCGAAAAGATCTTCCGTAGTTAAAACGTTATTGGCTTGATCACGGAAATTTGAGTTTTCATTAAAAATAGGTGTTCCTGTAAAACCAAATAAATGATATTTTTTGAATTTTTTGGTTATTGCTTTGTGCATTGAACCAAATTGTGAGCGGTGACATTCATCAAATACAAAAACAACATTTTGATTGTAAATTTTAGCACTGTCGTATTGTTTGATAAAGTTAGATAATTTCTGAATTGTTACAACAATGACTTTTTTATCTTTTGAGACAAAATTATCAGAATCTAAAAGTTCAGCAAGACCTTTAGTATTTTTTACTCCAGCAGCAAATTCATTTGAAAAACGCTTGTATTCCCGAATTGTTTGGTAATCTAGATCTCTACGGTCAACAACGAAGAGAATTTTGTCAATTTCAGGATTTTTTTGAATAAGTTCTGCCGTTTTAAAAGAAGTTAATGTTTTACCGCTTCCGGTTGTATGTCAAATATAACCACCTGCTTCAATTGTTCCTTCGTTTTTTTCGTATTTCGAAGCAATAATTTTCTTAATAATTTTTTCAGTGGCTGTAATTTGATATGGACGCATAACTAAAAGCATTTTGTTAGTGTCAAAAATACAATATTTAGTAAGAATATTTAAGATTGTATTTTTTGTAAAAAAGGTTTGCGCAAAATCCATTAAATCATGAATTTTGTTATTTTTCTCATCTGTTCAATACGAAGTAAATTCAAAGGATTGAATATTTTTTCTTAAAACTTTTTCGCTTGCTTCTTGATTCCCGCTTGAAGCTTTTTTAGCTAGCTCTCTTGTTGTATTTGAATAATATTTGGTATCTGTTCCATTTGAAATTACAAAAACTTGAATAAACTCAAATAATCCGTGATCACTTCAGAAACTTTCTTTTTGATATCTTTGAATTTGATTAAAAGCTTCCTTAATATTTGAACCACGTCTTTTTAGTTCTAAATGAACAAGCGGAAGACCATTGACTAAAATTGTGACGTCATAACGATTTTTATGTGTTCCGTTATTAGCTTGGTATTGATTAATCACTTGTAAACAATTATCATGAATGTGTTCAGTTTCAATCACTTTAATGTTTTTGGTAGTTCCATCATCTAACTTGATACTAAACACTCGAATTTGTTGAATGATTTCGGTTTTATCTTGAATTCCTTTTCCCTTTCCAGAAATTTCAGTAAAAAAGCGCTCTCATTCTTGTTCGCTTTGAAATTTATAATTGTTGAGTCTTTCGATTTGATTTCTTAAATTTTGAATTAAGTCTTTTTCATTATCAATTGGTAAATATTCATATCCTTGCGATTCTAAAATGTTAATAAAACTTTGTTCCAATTCTGCTTCAGATTGATATTTTTGATCTCTTTTTTTGTTTCTAATGAGAGAAATATCAGCAACTACCGTATCATTGTTGCGTTCCATAATTTGTTTATAGTTTGACATATAAACTCCCTACTAAATAACTTTAAATGCTTTTTTAAATATTATACAAAATTTAGCGCTTAAGGGGATATACAGTAGTTAAAGTTTGCTTAAAAGAGTTTAAAAAGTTCAAAAAAAATCACATAATCGAAACTATGTGATTTGTATGTCATTATTTATTGAAAATTATTCAACTGAAACATCAGCTCCAGCTTCAACTAAAGCAGCTCTCATAGCTTCAGCTTCTTCTGGTTTAACGTCTTCTTTAAGAACTGCTGGTAATGAGTCAACGATTTTTTTAGCGTCCATAAGTCCAACATTTAAAAGATCTTTAACTACTTTGATAATAGCAACTTTTTTACCGTTATCTGCTTTTAAAACAACTTTAACGCTTGATTTTTCTTCAGCTCCACCTTCAGCTGGTGCTGCAGCAACTGCAACAGCTGCCATAGGGTCGATTCCGAATTCTTCTTTCATTGCCTCTACAAGTTCCATAACTTCTTTAATTGACATTTCTTTTAATGATTCAATAAATGATTCTTTTGTTAATTTAGCCATTTTTAATCCTTTCTTAATAACATGGTTATTTTAATGATTTGTTAATATAATAAAATTTAAAATTATTCTGATTTTCCTTCACTAATTAATTTAAGTGATAATCCCACTTGTTGTAAAGGTGCCATCAATGAACGAGCAAGAATTCCAAGTGCTTCTTCATATGTTGGAAGTGAAGCAACTGTTTTAACACCAGCAGCATCAACAACTTTACCTTCAAATGTTCCGGCTTTGATCACCATTAATTTGTGTTTTTTAGCAAAACTTACTAATAATTTAGCAGCAGACATTTCATCATTTTGAGAAAACGCGAAAATGTTTGGACCTACCAAGTGATCAGCTAAATCAGAGTATCCAGCTTTATCAGCAGCAATTTTAAATAATCTATTTTTGTAAACTTTGATTTCAACACCAAGTTTTTTAGCTTCTTTTCTAAATTCTTGAAGTTCAGCAACAGTTAATCCACGGTATTCAGCAAAAGCAAGAGCTTGAGAATCTTGAATTTTTTCAACTATTTCAGCAACAACTTCTCTTTTAGCTGCTTTAAATTTTGATTCTGACATTTGAGTGCCTCCTTTCAAAATTAATTAAATAAATGCAATACAAGAAAACTTAAATTTTAGGAAATATACATTAGGTAACAAATTAAGCCAATGCAGTTACTGTCTTTATGTATTGCTTATTAATTATAATCAAAAAGTTTGGAAAACAAAATCTTTTATTGATTATTTTAGATTGCAAATTTTGTTGTAATGTTACAATTATTTATATGCCAGAATATCCAGAAGTTACAGTCGTGACTAACTCATTAAGAAAGTTAGTTAAAAATGAAAAAATACTCAAAGTAGAAGTTCTTAATCCTAAATTTATTCATAATACAACAGTTGATGATTTTGTTTTTAGTGTTACTAATAAAACTATTTTAAATGTTCAAAATTATGGTAAATTCATCGAATTTGATTTAAGTGATAAATTTAGAATCTTTTCACACTTAAGAATGGCTGGTAAGTTTTACGTTTATGACTATAATCAAGCCAATTTAGATAAAAATAATAAACATAATTATGTTTATTTTTATCTATCAAATAATAAAGTGATGATTTATAATGACGCAAGACAATTTGGTGGTTTTGAATTAATTAAAAATGATAATACTAAAACACTTGTTGAAATTAAAAAGTTAGCAGAATTACCTGGAAAAATTGATGTAGATGAACTTTACCAAAAGCTCCAAAAGAAAAGAATAAGTATTAAGTCAGTTCTTTTAGATCAAAATTTAATTTTAGGAATCGGTAATATTTATGCTGATGAAGCTCTTTTTGCAGCAAATGTTTATCCAATGCGCAAATGTAATGAAGTTACTAAAGATGAACTTAAAACAATCTTGGAAAATGCACAAAAAATAATGGACGAAAGCATCAAACATGGTGGAAGTAGCGTACATACCTATCAATCAGTTAACTCGAAACAAGGTACATACCAAGATAAACTTAAAGTTTATGGTAAGGGTGAAAAGAAATGTCCAAAATGCAAAGATGGATTCTTCAAGAAAGTCAAATTAGACTTTAAAGAAAACGGAAGAGGAACAACTTTTTGTCCAATATGTCAAAAGTAACACAAACTAATAGCAAAGCTATTTTAGTAATTGATATGATCAAAGGCTTTACCGAAAAAGGTAGCTTGTATGATCCCAATATCCAAAGAATCGTAAAACCAATTGCTAATTTTTTAAAAATAAACCAAAATGAAGATATTTATTTTATTTGTGATGCACATTCAGAATCTGATTTAGAAATGCAAAATTATCCACTTCACTGTTTAAAAGGAACTAATGAAAGTGAAATTGATGACCAATTAGCTAAATTCGCAAAACCAAATAAAATTTATTTCAAGGATACAACTAATGGATTTCACCATTTTCCTGTTGAAATTTTAAAAAAATACAAGGAAATTGTTTTTGTTGGTTGCTGCACTGATATTTGTGTCTTGCAATTTGTTTTATCATTAAAAACATATTTTAATAAAGAAAAAATTCAAACTCAAATTGTAGTTTATGAAAATTTAGTAGATACCTTTAACTCCGAAACACACAATCGTGATCTTATGCATGAATTTGCTTTAAGACTAATGGAAAATGCTGGAGTTAAAATAAAAAGATAGGAACAAAATGAAAAGAGTTGATTTACATGGTCTAGAATCAGAAGAAGCAATAAAAGAAGTAACTTTGGCTCTTTTAGATTTCGAAAGAAACAAAGTTACTCAAATGTTAATTATCACAGGTAAAGGAACAGGAATTTTACAAACAGTTGTTGGTAATATTTTAGACAAAAAAGGAATCAAATATACATTAGTTAATAATCATGGAGCTTTTTTAATAGAACAACAAAATTTCATTTATACTCAAAACGATGATTTCGATGATGATTTTGCAGATGAAGAAGAAATAGATGATTTGTTCAATAATTTTAAACTTTAATAACTTGGTAAATTGGATTTTGGTCATTTTTTTGATCAAAATCCAATTTATTTACTTTACATTTCCCGCTTTCAGGAAGTACAACAAGAAAATATGCAAAAAGATCTTGCGCATCTTTTAAATTAATTTCACAAAGCTTTTCTCCTTGTTTTACTTTATTAAAAAGTGATTTTGATAAAACAATTTCAAAATCCATTTTTAAATCAAAATAAATTAAAATTTTAAATCCTGCTTGTGTCTCGATTATGAAACCGTTTTGATGAGGGAAAATCGTTTTCAAAACTCCTTCAACAGGAGATAAAATCTCAATTTTATTTTCGCTAGCAGATGTTTCAAAAGCTAATGAAAATTCATCTTCTGTGAGATTATAAAAAAGTGAGTTTTCGTCAGTTTTTAAACTACGAACTTTTGTATTTGCAAGCGAATAAATATTGCTTTGAGAATTATTTTTGAAAAAAGATTTAAAGAGATTCATTTTTAGCCCTTTCGTTTTGAGTTTTTATGAAAAATTTTATAATTACAAATAATTATATGTAAATAATATATTTTTCCCGCAATTTAAGGAGATTTTATGAAAAATAAAAGAGTAGTAATCGGGATGTCTGGAGGTGTCGATTCTTCGGTGGCTGCTTACTTACTAAAAAAACAAGGATACGAAGTGATAGGTCTTTTTATGCGGAATTGAGATTCGATTTTAAATAATGATATTTTAGGTAACGAATCGATTTCCCAAGATATTTGCCCGCAAGAGCAAGACTATCAAGATGCTTTAGCGGTTGCTCAAAAATTAGAAATACCACTTGAAAGAGTTGATTTTGTCAAAGAATATTGAGACAACGTTTTTGAAAACTTTATTGAAGAATACAAAAAAGGAAGAACACCAAACCCTGATATTCTTTGCAACAAATACATTAAGTTCAATTCTTTCGCTAATTATGCTTTTGATGTTCTAAAAGCTGATTATATTGCAATGGGCCACTACGCTAAAGTTGAAAACGGACACTTATACCGTGCAAAAGATCAAAATAAAGATCAAACATATTTTCTAGCGCAACTTTCAGAAGAACAACTTCAAAGAGTTATTATGCCACTTGCAGATTTAGAAAAACCTGAAATTAGAAAAATAGCCGAAGATTTAGATTTAATTACTGCCAAGAAAAAAGATTCAACTGGGATATGTTTTATTGGAGAGAGAAACTTCCGTGACTTCTTACAAAATTACATCCCTGCGCAAGATGGTGACATTGTAGATATTACAACAGGAAAAATTGTTGGTAAACATGTTGGTTCGTTCTATTATACAATCGGTCAAAGAAAAGGGCTTAATTTAGGCGGAATGCAAGAACCTTATTATGTATGTGGAAGAGATGTGTTTAAAAACATTATTTATGTTGCACCAAGCTCACAGATGCATTATATTGAATCAAACAACTTAATTGCTAGTCAATTAAATTTAAATAACAAAGATTATAATCCACAAAATCTAACTGCTAAATTTAGATATCGTCAAGAAGATACAAAAGTTACAATTGAAATTTTAGAAAACAATCAAATTAGAGTATTTTATCCTCAAACAGCTCAAGCTGTTACTCCAGGACAACAAGTTGTTTTATATGATGGAGACAAATGTATTGGTGGTGCAGTAATTGAAGAAATATACTTTGATAACAAAAAAATAGATTACGTTTAATTATGATAAGAGGAGACAAAATGACATCAAAAGAAATTAGACAAGCATGATTAGACTTTTTTGAAAGTAAAAACCATTTAGTGGTACCTTCAAAAAGTTTAGTTCCACAAAATGACCCATCTTTACTTTGAATCAACTCAGGTGTTGCGACACTCAAAGATTATTTTTCAGGTAAAAAAATACCACCTTCAAAAAGAATTGTAAACTCACAAAAAGCAATTCGTACTAATGATATTGAAAACGTAGGAATTACAGCAAGACACCATACCTTTTTTGAAATGTTAGGTAACTTTTCAATTGGTGATTACTTTAAAAAGGAGGCAATCGATTTTGCTTTCGAGTTTTTAACTCAAAAATTAAAGTTAGATTTAAATAAATTATATTTCACATACTATTTTGAAGATTTAGAAACAAAGCAAATGTGAATGTCACATGGTGTTGAAGAATCACACATGATTCCCGGTACTAAAGACACAAACTTCTGAGAAGTTGGTTCAGGACCATGTGGGCCTAACACAGAAATTTTTTATGATCGTGGTGAAAAATATGATGAGAGAGGAATTGTTCTTCTTCAAAAAGATATCGAAAATGATCGTTATATCGAGATTTGAAACATAGTCTTTTCAACCTACAACTCAAACGGTGAAGGTGAATATACTGAATTAAAACAAAAAAATATCGATACTGGTGCAGGTCTTGAGAGAATTGTATCGATTATGCAAGATGCTCCAACAAACTTTGATACCGATTTATTTTTACCAATTATCAATGAAATAGAAAAATATACCAAGTATAAATACGAAATTCAAAACTACTTTACTAAAGATCCAAAGCAAACAGAAATCAACTCTTGTTTTAAAGTCATTGCTGACCATATGAGAACTGTAGTAAACGCTATTGCTGATGGAGCAAAACCTTCAAACGTAGGACGTGGTTACATTTTAAGAAGATTAATCCGTAGAAGTGTCTATAAAGCAATGCAACTTGAAATTTATGAACCATTTTTATATAAATTAGTTGATGTTGTGAAAGAAAGTTTACCTTTTGAATATGATACCTTTCCTATTCAAAAGATTATCAAAGATGAAGAACTTATATTTAGTAAAACAATTGAAAACGGTAAAGAATTATTAAATAATTTTATTGAAAAAGATACAAAAGTATTCCCTGGTGAGCTTGCTTTCAAATTATTTGAAACATATGGTTTCCCTATTGAATTAACAGAAGAGATTTTATCTCAAAAAGGAATTCAAATTGATTTAGCTGGTTATGAATTAGCTAAAGAAAAACATGCTGAAGCTTCAAGAAACTCAAAAATTTCAGGAATGGATAAAGTAATTAACTCATTGACCTTAATTAAATCCAAAATTGATAAATTTGTAGGTTATGAAACAACACATAACAAAACTAAAATTTTACATTTATTAGACACTGAAAAAGAAATTGAAAGTTCAAGCGAAGTTAGTTATGTAATTCTAGCTGAAACTCCATTTTACGCAACTAGCGGTGGTCAAAAACATGACCGTGGATATATTCTTCAAAACAAAAATAAAATAATCATTTTAGATGTTTTTAAAGACAAATTTGGAAATCACATCCACAAAGTTGAAGGAAAAATTAATGTTAAAGATCTAGTTGAATGCTTTGTTGATGAAGAAATTAGATTAGGTCTTGAAAGAAACCACTCAGGAACACACTTATTATTCTCGGCATTAAGAACAATTTTAGGGTCTCAAATAAAACAATTAGGTTCAGATAACAATGAAGAACGTTTAACTTTTGATTTACCAGCAGATAAAAAACCTACTGATGAAGAAATTGAAAAAATTGAGCAATTAGTGCGCAGTTATATTAAACAAGATGCAACTAGACATTATTTAACAATGACTACCGAAGAAGCAAAAGATATGGGCGCAATCATGACTTTAGAAGAAGCTGAATATATGGATCCTAAAGCAGTTAGAATCGTTCATTTTGAGGGAATTACAGCTGATTTATGTGGAGGAACACACCTTTCAAATTCTGCTAAATTAGAAAACTTCAAAATTACCAACGTAGAGAAAAAAGCCGCCGGAGTTTATAGAATTAGAGCTATTTCATCAAATAATTTAGTTAATGAATATTTAGAAAATGAAATTGATAATTTAATTGTCGAAGTGAATAAAGCATTAGAGAAAAATGAAAAATTAAGCGCTGATTATAAATTTGATTTAGAAATTCCTAACAATAAAGAAGAAGCAATTAAGTACCTTCAAAAAGCTTTATTGAAGTTAAAAGAAGATAACAAAGAATTACATAAACAAAAACTTAATAGTTTTGAATTTAACTACGATGAAATTAAGTTCGATGTTAATGAACCTGTGAAAGTTTATATTAATGAAAACTTACTTAAAGAACAAATTAAAACTGTCGCTTCAACTTTAAGAGAAAAATATCAAGATGCTATTTTTATCTGTTTATCAGATGATCCGCAGCCAATGTTAGTTGTTGCAAGCAAAATTGCAAACTCTAACGAAGTTGCTCAAAAATTATTTAAAGAATTTAATGGTAAAGGTGGTGGAAACGCAATCTTAAGCATGGGTAAAATAAGTACCAAAATACCTAATTTTAAAGATCTAATTCTTGAAAAGAAATTATGAGAAAACTAGGACTTGATTTAGGAACTAAATCTTGTGGATTTGCAATCACTGATCAGGACGAAATAATTGCAACAGGATTAGAAAATTATATGTTTGAAGAGAACAATTTTGAAATGCCACTTGAAAGAATTGGTTTTTATCTTCAAACTTATCCAAATAAAATCGATGGAATCGTACTTGGTTATCCACTTAAAATTAGTGGTGAAAAAAGCGAGAGAACTTTGATGGTTGAAGCTTTCAAAAAATTAATTGAAGAAAAATACAACATTCCTGTTTTACTTGTGAATGAACAATATTCGACAAAAAAAGTTACAGAAGTTCTCATCAACGCAGGTTTAACAAGACAAAAACGTAAAAAACATAAAGACAAACTTGCTGCTCAAATAATTTTGCAAGATTATTTAGAATATTATAAAAACGCGTGAGGAAAATAATGATTTTTAAAAATACAATGTTAATGCTTAATGAAACGGCACAAAAATCAGGTTCGCCAAAAGGCGCTAACGCTTTGTTAATCTCTGCGATAGTTGTTTTTGTGCTCGGGATGTTAGCTTATGCCGGAATTCTTTTTTGAACTAAAAGAATTAGAAAAAAATACGATCAAAAAGCTCACCAAGAAGCAATTATTAAAATCGAGTCATTAAGAAATGATGTAGGAATTTTACCTCAAGAACTTAAGAAAATATTTAATTCAAAAGAAAATGACTACGATATTGAAGGAACAATCAATACTATTTATCAAAATAGCTTCACAAATGCACTTGTTGTTTCAAATGATTTATATCCATTTGCTTGCATCAGTCAAAAAACTAAAAACCCTATCTTTTACGAACTTGAAAGTTTTAAGTTTGATGAGTATAACAAAGCAAGAATGAACCCTGAAAATAATTTAGCTAATGAAATTAAACCTTATGAAAATCAAGAATTAGATTTTGTCGCTATTTTTAGCTCAAACCAAAATATAAATGATCTTTATGATAAATATTTTTCTAAATTAAAAGATAATGGAATGCTTTTAGTGAAAATCTCAAATTTCCCTAAACGTGAGATTAATCTTTTATTAAATCATTTAGCACTCGAAAAGAAAAAACATGAAGTTAGTTATTTTGGGACTAAAATTCTTTTTGTTGTTAAATAAATAAAATAAATAAAGCAATTATTTATATATATAGTAAAATAAAAATACTACCAAAAAGGAGTTATATGTCAAATATCGATAACAAATTATATGTTTCTCAAGAAACTTTAGAAAAATATAAAAAAGAATATGAACATTTAGTTAATATAGAACGTCCTGCAGTTCAAGCAGCACTTAAAGAAGCTCGTGCACAGGGTGACCTTAGTGAAAACGCCGAATATGATGCAGCCAGAGATAAACAAGCCGCTGTTGAAGGTCGTATTTCAGAATTAGAAAAAATTATTGATCGAGCTGTTTTGATCGAAAATACAACACAAGAGACTGTCGGAATTGGAACATTAGTAACATTCTTAAATCTTGAAACTAATGAAACAACCAAAGTAAGTATTATGGGGACACACGATACTAACCCATTTGAAGGTAAAATTTCAAACAAAAGTCCATTAGCTGTTGCGATGCTAGGGCACAAAAAAAATGACATTGTTGAAGTTGAAGCTCCTAAAAAATATACAGTTAAAATTCTTGAAGTTGAATTCGCATAAAAGATGTTTCAAACATCTTTTTTTATAAATATATCGAGGTAAAAAATGCAAAATAGAGCAGAAAAATTTAAACAAAGATTAATCAAATATTTAGAAATTGAAGCAATGTCACGTTACGAGGAACCTGTAGCAGAAGAACTCAGAAATAATGTAGCAGCTACTTATCAAATTTCACGTGATAAATTTGGTTCATTAATTATGCATAAACCAAGTAAAAATCCTAATGCTCCAAAAGTTATGATTGCCGCACACATGGATGAAGTTGGTTATATTGTCCGTTCAATTGCAAAAGAAGGACAAATTTTACTTTCTCCAATCGGAGGAATTTGACCAACTGTTGTAGTTGGAACAAAAGCAAAACTAATTACTACAAAAGGTGAAGAATTTCTTGGTGTATTTGGTCACACCTCAATTCACATTATGCAAGCTGAAAAAGTTTCAAAAGCAATCACAAGCGATGAAATCTATGCAGATTTCGGTTTCAAAAATGAGCAAGAAGCAATTGAAAGTGGAGTTGAAATTGGTGATCGTGTTCAACTTTCAGGAGAAACCATTCACTTTAAAAACCCTGATTTAATCGGTGGAAAAGCAATGGATAACCGTGCAGGTGTAACTGTGCTTGAATTTATAGCAAATGAATTAGCAGACAAAGAATTAGATATTGACCTATATCTAGTTGGTACAGTTCAAGAGGAAGTTGGAACAAGAGGTGCCAAAACTTCAGTAAGCATTATTAATCCTGAAGTTGCTATTGCACTTGACACAACATCTAGCCATGACACAATTGGTACAATTAGTGGAACTACAAGATTATTCAAAGGTGCTGCCTTAAGATATAAAGATGGTGGAACATTAATGGATCCAAAATTAGTTAACTTTTTTGAAGAAGTAGCAACTAAACATCAAATTCCTGCCTACCGTTTTGTTGCAATGGGCGGCGGAACTGATGCTCATGAACTTCAATACTCAAAAGGTGGAGCAGCCACAATTACAATTTCTCTTCCACAAAGATACTTACACAGTCCAATTGGTGTTTGTGCAATTAGCGATTTATTAGCTGCAACAGATTTACTTGTAAACTTTTGTAAGGACTTTAATTCAAGTGCTTATGATAAAATAAAATACAAATAAGACTATTTTAAAGTATAATTTTTTATACAAATACTATTTTAAGGAGATGCTATGATACAAAACGTTACTAAATTACTAGCAGATTCAAGTACAACAACCGGTGTTCATCTTGGTACTTGAGAATTCACAATTATGATTATTTTTGTTGTATTAGGTGTTGCACTTATTACTGCATTAATAACTTTTATTGTAGCAAAAAAATACTTTGAAAAACAAATTAAAGAAAACCCACCTATTACAGAAAAAATGATTAGAGTAATGTTTAATCAAATGGGTCGTAAAGCAAGCGAAACACAAATTAGACAAATTATGCGTTCAATGCAAAATGCTAAAGACGAAAAATAATAAACTAAAGCAGAATCTTGGTTAAAACTAGGTTCTGTTTTTCTTTTGAAAAAATCACTAATTTAATCGAAAAAAATAGTTAAAAGTTTAAAATTAATATAAAACAAAATGAAAGGGTTTAAAGATATGAAATTTAAGAAAAAATTGCTTATTTTTGGTGTTTTAACAAGTTTTTCTCCTTTTTTAGCAGCAAGTTTTTGTTCAGCGCCGACTAATAGCTCAAAAAACATTGATGTATCATCCAAAATTAATTCTCCTTTGGTTCTTGAAGCTGATCTTTTTGATGATCCAAACTTAAAAGTTTCTAATCAAATCGGTAAATTAACTCAAAACGATTACAGATTCAAAGATGTCAAGCTAAATGAAAAAGAAAAAGATTTATTAATTCCTTTTGTTGATAAAAAAGAAGTATCAGATTCTTATTCAATTCTACCTAATTCAATTAATGAAAAAGAATTTCTTTTAGCAGATAGTTATACCGAAGAAGCTTTACGTGAAATTAATGAAATAGCTACACCATCAGATGTTATTTCAAAAGATGGAACTAGATACTACGAATATAAAGACCCATTTACCAAAGTAATCTTTCGTGAGTTTGATTTAACTCCAGAACAAAGTAATCCAACTTTCTTTATTGGATCTGAAAATATTCATTTACTTGCCCAAGAGTTCAAACGTAAAGTTCCATTTGGATTAGAAATTTCAGATCTAAAAGCAATTAATATCAATGGTGGTGTTGAAATGAATGATGCATTTAGTGGTTTATATACAGTAGGAAACAAAAACATTTATATTAATGGAAATCTTTTTGCTAACTATGATTTACCAATCTACCACAAAATTGCACTCATTATGCCAACTTTATTCCACGAATATATTCACCACTGGGCTAACTCATATATTTCATGAAATATTTTGAAGCTTAATACTGACTGATTAAACGAAAATTATGATGAAAAACTCACTAAAACTTTTAACGTTTCATATAAGGGTTCTGGTTTAAATCAAAACGGTTTAATCAATGAAAAAGAAGCCTGAAATTATGCATTTTCAAATAGCTTTTTAAAACTTTTAAATTATGATTTCGATAATTTTGTAAGCTTGCCTGAAGATTTATATAATCTTTTTCAACTAGAACCTGAACAAATTAAAACTTTTGTGCATGCCAACTTCACATTACCAACAATTTGAAAATTAGCTAACTTTGAAATAAGAGGGGGAATTTCAGAACAAGATCTTGAAAGAAAATACTATTATGATGGATATTATAATTTTTATCATACATTAAGAGATTTATTATATTTCTATTCAATGACCGAACTTGTTCCACGTGAATATAGTAAATTTGCGTATGAATCATATTACAACATCAATGAAGACCGTAATGATAAAAACACCTATATCAAAATGGATGATAACAAGATTTTCTTCTCATCTTGATTCGGAAACTTTGATTACGAGCCAGATAAAAACAAAAAAATAGTAAGTAATTTTAAAATTTCAACAAATAATTTAGATTGATCTAAAACATTTTTAAATGGAGTGTCAAATCCAAATAGAGCTGGAGTGTATATTCAAAATTCTTCAATGTTTCCTAACAACCCTTTCAAAATTTATGATTTTAAATACTACACAGAAGATGGATTAGAAATTTTAGATGAAGAAAGATCTAATTCAAGAAGCATTCCTTTCTACCAAACTTTCCTAAAAGCAATGGGATATGGTAAATCAATTGCATTTCTAAATCGAACAAGTAAAAATAAAGTTCAGCTTGGTGGTTACTTAAAAGATCAAAAATACAAAGGTTTTGCTATTTTAGATAAAAATAACAAACTAAAACAAACTGTTAAATTCAAATATAACTCAATTTTCAATTTCTTTGGACACTATGATTTTGATAAAGGAGCTAGATTAGGTGAAAATAATCAAGATCGCGAGGCACAACTTAATAACCGCCTTTATCCAGTTAACAAGTTTTATAGTTACCTTACTGAAAGTTCATTTAACTTAACTACTGATAGTCAAATTTACATGTGAGAAGATCTAAATAATAATGGTATTTTTGATAACGGTGAAATCGACTATGATTTTGAATTCACACTACCTGAAACAAGATATGTAACAACTAAAAGATCATATAACACATCAAGTCAGACTTTAGTTATTACAAATGATCCAAAAAATAACAAGAAAGTGGTAGTTCATGCAGTCTAAAAAAATTTCATTTCTAGCTGTCTTTCTTTTTATTCTCAAAATTTCATTTATTGGTTTTGGTGGTGGAAATGCAATTATGCCCGTGATTAAAAGCGAGATAGTGAAGCAAAAAAAATGAATAACAAGCGAAGAATTTGATCATATTTTAATTGTGACAAATAGTCTACCTGGCGCTAGTGTAATTCAAACTATTTCATATATTAGTATTAAGCTACTTGGAAAGTTAAAAGGCATTCTTGTCACTTTAATAGCTTTTATCCCTCATTTAATTTTTGCGCTGCTCATTTTAAAACTCTTTAAATTTGTACCACTTAAATATATCAATTACATCGCAATTGGTACTTTAATTTCAATTATTGTTTTGCTATTTAATTTTGGAGTTAGTTATCTTAAACAAGCCAAAACCACAATCAATTTACCAGTTTGACTTGCTATTTTTGTTTTTACATTCACATACAATATCTTTATTCCGGCACCATTTAACTTACCAGTTATCCCAATTGTTTTACTAATTATTACCTACTCTCTTTTCTATTTCTTAAAAAGAAGAAAGGAGAATAAAGTATGTTAATTGCACTTTGTATATCACTTCCTTTTTTGATTTTAATTAGTTTAATTGTTTTTGGTGGCGGACAAGTTTTTATGCCTTTATTTTCATGACTTTGGAATTTATTAGCTGATAATTTTGGAAGTCAAATTGATAATAATTTAATCAATCAAGTTTTCACCGTTTCAAATTCAACACCTGGAGTTGTATCCACTAAATTTGCCTTTTTAACAGGGTATTTAGTTGCAAATGGTGCTTGGTGAGGGTATTTAGCAATGTTTCTTACATACTTTATTTTTTGCATGCCTGCAATATTTAGTATGTTAATTGCAATGAATTATCTAAACAAATTTAAAACTAATACTTATTTTCAAAATTTGATCATTCTATTTAAGCCTTTAATTGCTGGAATAATGTTTTCATTAGCAATTCAACTTTTACTTTCGATTAGTATTCCGCAGTATTACTTTAACAAAAGTTATCAAAATTATTTTGGAAGCGTTCCGCTTAAAAATGTATCACCAGGTTCACTTTTAGACTTATTTAACACAAGTAGTAAAATTGGTCTTGTTAGAACTTACTTGTTATATATATTTTTAATCATTGCGGCCATTCTATCATTTATTTTATTTAAAAAGAAAATCAAACTTATTTTTGTAATTGTAATCAACATATCACTTGCAATAATTCTTTTGGAATTTTTATCAAAACTTATTGTCAAAATTATATAAAGGAGAAATATGCTCAGAATAATAGCAGGAAAATATAAATTTAGAAAACTTAAACAACCAGATCAAAATATAACTAGAGCCACAACAGATAAAGTAAGAGAAGCTGTTTTTAGCAGTTTACAATTTAAAATCATAGACAAAGATTGTCTTGATTTATTTAGTGGAAGTGGAGCTTGAGCTATTGAAGCTATGAGTCGCGACGCTAACTCTGTGCAAGCAATTGAATTAGACAAAAAAGCCTTTCGAATAATTCTTGAAAATATCGCTTCGGTAGGAGAGCAAAACATTCATGCTCTCAACATGGAGGCTTTAAGTTATTTAGTCAAAACTGATCGCAAATTTGATTTTATTTTCATCGACGCTCCTTTTAAAAGATTTGATTTAGTAAATGAAGCTCTCGAAATTATTGTAAGCCGCAATATTTTAAACGATGATGGTGAAATAATTATTGAAACTGATCAGAAGAAGGAAATTGTTCTACCAGAGCACTTAAAAGTATTTAAAGAAAAAAGACATGGTAGAATTGATTTATTATATGTTTGCAAAGCCTAACTTAAATGATGAATTAATAGTTGAATGTAATGAAATAAGTTACGAAGGATTAGGGGTTGTCAAATTCGAAAATTTTACAATTTTTGTTTATGACTTATTTCCTGGCGAAAAAGCAAAAATTAAACTTTTTAAAACCCAGTCTAAAATTGCTTTTGGATATGTTTTAGAATTATTAACAAAATCAAGTTCTAGAACAAATGTTTTGCTAAATACTGTTTTTAGTGCGCCACTAATTAATCTAAAGTATAGTGAGCAAATTAAATTTAAAAATGATTACTTATTTAATTTACTTCAAAGAAACTTAAAAACCGATTTAACTCAAAGTGGTATCTATCAAGAATTTACTAGTTCATTAGCTCAATACAATTACCGAAATAAAATTAGGTATGATTTATCTTTTAATAGCACAAGAGAAAAACTAGAAGCAATTGAATATTTTCCAAAAAGCAAAACAAAAATACCAATTAATAACCAAAAGCTCAATAAACAAGTGCTAAATGATTTATTAGCACAATTTTTAGAACTTATCAATCAAGTTGTTTTAGATAAAAATAAACTTAATTTATATCAAACAATCACGCTCCGTACAAATAACGAAAATAAAGTTAGTGTATTACTTAAAATTCACAACGATTATGATTTACCTCAAAAGCTCGTAACAAAACTTCAAGAAATACCTAATTTAATCGAGCTTTCAGTTGAGAAGAAAAACCAAATTAAAACAATCTTTCAAAAAGAAGAATTTAAACTTGAGCTTAATGATAAATTGTTTGAAATTAAGCAAAATTCATTCTTTCAAATCAATAATGAAGTTGCTTCAAAAATATTTGATAAAGTAAAAAAACTTAACAATAATTCATACGATTATTTTATTGACCTTTTTTGTGGTGTTGGTGTTATTTCTATTTTGTCGGCTTTAGAAAACCAAAAAGTAATCGGAATAGATAATGAAGCTTCTTCGATTCAAAAAGCTAAACAAAACGCATTAAACAACAATCTAAAAGATTTTAAATATATTTGCGGCGACGCTTTCAAAATCATTAGTAAAGAATATCAAAATTGAAAAAATCCTCTTTTTGTTGTTGATCCTCCACGCGCTGGTCTTGGAATTGATTTTGTAAAATGAATTGCAAAGCAAAAAATTCATAATATTATTTACATTTCTTGTGATCCAAGAACACTAACAAGAGATTTACAAGAATTTGAAAAACAAAAATATAGCATTAAGAAAATCCAAGGTTTTGATATGTTTCCTAATACGCACCATATTGAAACTGTTGTTGTGTTAGAAAAATAAAAATAAACAATTTTAATAAGTTAAACAAAACATTATTGCCTACAAACCAGCTTTAAAAGTTGGTTTTTTTGTTAAGCAAATTGTTGAATTTTCTGTAAAATTTACCTTTGCTCCTAAAAAAACAACAAAAAAGTCAGCAACTGCAAGCTGACTATTAAGTTTGATAAAAATCTATTGTTTTTTGTCTAGGACTTTATTTACAAAATTAGCAAATCAAGGAGTATTGTGATCATCGCATTCGAATAAAGAATGTTTTCTTGTTTCAACAAATCCATTCGCCATTGCTCCACTGTATTTTGCTTGAATAAACATTGAAATATCATTTTCGCTATCACCAAACACAATTGTGCGTTCTAAATTAAGACCTTTTGTTTTCGCTAAATATAAAAGTCCATTCCCTTTTGAAGCATCCTTGTGCATAATATCGTACATATCATGTCTTGAATAAACTCCATGCATATTTGGAAATTTATTTGCTAAAATTTCCATTTCAGGTAATGATGAACTTGGTCTGCTTTCAGTTAAAATTAAAAATTTCGAAATTTCATGATCTTTAGGATTAAATGTTTCATCAATATCTGTATAAAAATCTGGTCTTAATGCATTATAATATTTTCTTTGGCTGAAAAAATCAGTTGCATCAGTACAATGTCCATACATTTTTTTAGCTGTATAAATTACAAATTCAAAATTCTCTTTCATTAAAAAATCAAAAATAACTTGAGCATCATGTTTTTCGATTGCCATAAAGTGAACCATTTCTTTAGTGTGGTTATCATAAATCATAGCTCCATTTGCAGCTACAATGGGATAATCAGGCTCAATTTGAGTTAAAACTCTTTGTAAGGTAAAGTAAGGTCTACCAGTACAAATAGCAATCTTTTTGCCTTGTTTTTGAAGTTCTTGTATCATCGCAAGATTCTCTGGAACCGGCTTGCTTTTTTCATCTAAAAGCGTACCATCCATATCAAAGACAAAATTATCAATATCATCTAAATTGATCATAGTAAGCTCAAATTCAACACCGATAACTCCATTTTCTTTTTCTTGTTCTTTGGTATAGTAATTATACATTTGCTCATAATTATTATCATTAGCTGAATCAAAGCCTAATTTATTAGGTTCAAGAGCTTCAAAAAGCATTTTAAAAGTAGGAAAATTGTGAATTTTTGTAATTTTACCTAGTAATAATTCATTTGTTGATTCGTTTTTAATTTTAATTAAATCATTTGTTTTTAAATGTCTTCTTCTTGTCGAATTGACTCTAATTTCAATTGTTTTGGTTCCATTTTTAATTTTGTTAAATCACTTATTTTCAACTGCAAATTCTTTATACATTCCTTCCTCTTTTCTTTGTGTTATTATTTTACCAATTTGTAGTTTAAATAGTATAAAAAAGTGCCCAAAAAGGCACTAATATTATTCATTTGATTTAAGTACATCAATTGCAACAATTTCATCATTTTCACGTAAATTAATAATTTTAACACCTTTGGTATTACGTGATGTTTGTGAAATTTGTTCGATTTTAGTTCTAATTGTAATACCGTTTGCTGTAATAATTAATAATTCATCTTCTAAATTCACGAAACTTGCAAAAACTAAATGTCCAGCTTTTTCAGAGTTAATTCCTGTTGTACCTTTCGCTCCTCTTTTGGTTAATCTATATTCTTCATGTGGTGTTAATTTACCAAATCCTTTGCTTCCGATTGATAAAATATATGAACCATCTAAATTAGAAGAACAAGAAATAACTTTTTGATTATTTGTTAAGGTAATAGCTTTAACCCCGAGTGCATTTCTTCCTAATGGACGAACATCATCTGCTTTGAATTTAACGATATTTTTATCATTATTAGCTACTAAAATTAAATCATCATCACTTAATTTAAAGGCTCTAACTAATTTGTCACCCTCATTAAGTTTAAATGCATTAAGTCCATTTCTTCTAATATTTTGGAAAAATGATAGTGAAGTTTTCTTGAATAAACCTTTTTCAGTTACAGTTCCTAAATATAAATTGTCTGAATATTCAGCAACATCTAAAATTGAAATAATTTTTTCTCCATTTTCAACTTCTAATGAAGGAACTACATTAATAAGTGGAATACCTTTAGAATTTTTTGATCCTTCTGGTATTTGGTGAGCTCTAATTTGGTAAGCTCTTCCAAAGTTTGAAAAGAGAAGTAAATCAGTATGTGTTGAAGTTTTAATAATCATTGAAATATCATCATTATCGTATGTTTTCATTCCGATTGAACCAATACCTCCACGGTTTTGAACTGAATAATCTTCAAGATTGATTCTTTTTACATAACCGTTAACACTTGCTGTAATAACAATTTCTCTTTCAGGAATTAAATCTTCATCTGAAATGATTCCTGCATTAGATTCATCAATTTTGGTTCTTCTAGCATCACTATATTTGTTTTTGATAACTGTAAGTTCATCAACGATTGTGTCAATTAACTTTTCTTCTGAATTAAGAATAGATTGAAGTAATTCAATTTCTTTTTGTAATTCATCAATTTCTGCATTCATTTTCTCGATATTTAAACCTGTTAATCTTCTGAGGTTCATATCTAAAATTGCTTTAGTTTGTTTTTCAGTTAAACTAAATCTTGATGCCAATCTATCTTGAGCTTCTTGGTCTGTTTTGGAGCTTTTGATAATTGCTACAACTTCATCAATATTTGAGATAGCAATTTTTAATCCATCTAAAATATGTGCTTTTTCTTGAGCTTTATTTAAATCAAATTGTAATCTTCTAGTTACAACTTCTTTTTGGTGTTCTAGGTAAATTTCTAAAACTTGTTTAAGGTTTAAAAGTTTAGGTTCACCTTTAACTAATGCGACCATGTTAACGTTAAAGTTGGTTTGTAGATAAGATTTTTGATAAAGTTTATTGAGTAAAATATGTGGATTCACACCTTTTTTAACATCAATAACAATCCGAATTCCTTCTCTATTTGACTCATCTCTTAAATCAGAAATACCCTCAACAACTTTATCTTTGTGTAATTCAGTTATTTTTTGAATTAAAAGAGTTTTCTTGATTGCATAAGGTATTTCACGAACAATGATTTTGCTTTTTCCGTTCGCTAATTCAATAACTTCTGTCTTTGAACGAACAGGAATTTTTCCTTTTCCTGTTTCATAAGCATCTAAAATACCTTTAGTTCCTAAAATTGTTGCACCCGTTGGGAAATCAGGTCCTTTAATATGTTCCATTAATTCACGAACTGTAATTTCTGGATTACGAGCTAATGCAATTGTTGCATCAATAGTTTCGCCTAAATTATGTGGTGGAATTTCTGTTGCCATACCAACAGCTATTCCTGTTGCTCCAGAAACAAGCAAGTTTGGAAAACGTGAAGGTAAAACAGAAGGTTCGATTTCACTAGCATCATAGTTATCGACAAAATCTACTGTATTTTTCTTAATACCATCTAGCATTTCAGCAGATAATTTTGACATTCTAGCTTCTGTATAACGCATTGCGGCTGCTTCGTCACCATCAATTGAACCAAAGTTACCATGCCCGTCCACAAGTGGATAACGCATTGAGAAATCTTGTGCCATACGAACCATCGCTTCATAAACTGAACTATCCCCATGTGGGTGGTATTTCCCTAAAACATCCCCGACAATTCTTGCACTTTTACGATGTTGACTTCCTGGTGTTATTCCAAGTTCTGACATATCATATAAAATTCTACGGTGAACTGGTTTTAAACCATCTCTTGCATCTGGTAAAGCACGCGAAACAATAACACTCATTGCATATTCTAAAAATGAATTTTTCATTTCAGAATCGATGATAACAGGTTCTAATCCTTCAGTTGGCTCAAGAATAATTTGAGAAGTAACTTGATATTCATCAAGATTTTGTGGTGCTTCTTCTTCCTCTACTTCTTCAATAATTTCTTTTTTCTTTTTACCAAAAACAACTCTTTTGTCATCATCATATTCAAATTCTAATTCTGTGATAATGTGTGCTTTATTTTCTTCTACATCATTGATTTTTTTGTTTTTTTCTTCGTTTGTCATAGTTAATTCACCGCCTCATTTTTAATAAAATATTTATATTTTATTAAAATTATACATTTTTCAAAATAAAAATTAAGTAATTATTTGAACAAAAAATATGCTAAAAATAGCATATTTCTATTGTTTTTTATAAATTTAAAGTTTTATTTTTTAATATTTTCGTTAAGTTTTTGTAATTCAGCAAGAATAAGCTCTTCTGTTGTAGGAGCCGGAGCTGCTGGTGCTGGAGTAGGGTTTTTAGCTTCTTTTTTAGCTTTAACGTGATTTGCAACCACAAAATATCCAACAAGTAATACAAAAAGCATTAATGAAACGATGATAAATGTAAGTAATGCAGCTAAGAAGTTACCAACTCTTACTCCGCCATATACCATGTTTTTAAGTTCATCGAACCCAAGTAATTTAGAAATTGGAGCCATGATGATATCATCAGCTAATGATTTAACTAATGCACCAAATACAGTACCAATTAATAAACCAATTGCTAAAAGTAAAATGTTTCCTTTTTTGAAAACTTGTTTAGCATCTTTCATTGCGCTTTTAATTTTTGACATAAAGTCTCCTTAATAAGTGTTTGAATAATAATTCGTAATATATTTTACAATGAAATTGTAAAAAACAAAATAAAAAAGCGTTATTTACTTAAATAACGCTACAAATCCAAAGATTGAAATTAAAGCAAAAACAATTGTTAAAAATAATGGTAAATTGTATTTCATTCTTTCTCATGACGGAAGGAACATACCTGTATCTTCGTATTTAACGTTTTTTCTTCTTGGATTTTCTTTTATAAAATCATCAAGTTGCGCTTGTTTATATTCACGCATTTTTTTAAGTGAATAAGTTCGATAAATTACAAACGAAATGATTGATAAGAATAAAAATAGTAAAAAAATTAAAATTGAAAGTCATAAAGGCAAGATTTTAACATCAACATGAATTTCATCTGCATTTGTTGCTAAAAGGTTAGTTAGGCTTGCAATCATAATTAGTTATTTCCTTCCTTTTGAAAATGCTTTAATAAACGTTTTCAAAATGTTAAACGAGGCTTATTATAAGTGATTAAATTTGAATTTTCACGATAAGAGCGACCTTCTTTAGCTTCTTTTTTACCATTTAAAATCGTTGCATCAGCTGAAAAGCTATTATTTAGTTTAAAAATACTTTGTCCAACACCATAATAGTCAACAGGAACATTCAGATTTTCGAAAAGTTCAATTTTTTTATGATCAAAACCACTTGAAACAACTATTTTATAATTAGTTGCTCCAGCTTCATCTAAAGCATTTCTGAGTTTAATAACTTGTTCTGGATTAACACCTTTTGGCGGATTAGTTTGTCCATCGAACATATGGTCAATCATATTCTTACTCGTGTCGATTCTGACTCCTCAAACTTTATCTTTAAGAGCTTCATAAACTTTTAAAGAATCACCAATAACATCATTATGATAATCAACAAGAGCAATTAATTTAGAATCAGGAAAATGCTTGTGAAAAGCTTTTGTAGCAGCTACTACATCTCCACCAAAACCTTGAAGTAAGATGTGTGGCATACTTCCAAAAACGGCTTCTTCGTCATTTTTAGTCATTTGCTGTGCAGGTGTTGAAACAATTGTAATTCCACCAAGAGCAACTGCTTTTCCGTCAATTTCTTGGTTAACAAAATGATCAGCACGATCTCCCATAAAAATTACTTCTTTGTTTCTTGCTGCTTTTTTACATCTATATGCATTTGTAGCAATTGAAGTGTATCTAGCTAAAATTCCGTCTATCATTCCTTCTCAAATACCGAAATACTGATATTGACCTGTCAGTTCTAAAACTACATCTAAATTGTTAATTTTAGATCCATCTGGTAAATATTTAATTGTATATTTTGAAGTATCAGTCACTCTTTCAAGAAGTTTAAGAACTTCATCCATACCGGCTAAAATCGAATCATCTTTTCTTTGGAAAAATTGTAATGTAATAATATTATTTGGTTTTTCTTGTTCTAAAATTTTTTTTGTTTTGTGAAAATATTTAGCTATATATTGTTCTTCTTTAAACATAAAGCTCCTTTAAATAAGATGTCTTTTAACTTAAATTATACATTAATCTCTTTTTGTAAATAAAAAAGAAATAAACAAACCAAAATAAGAATAGCATCTTAAATATAGTTTATTTATTTCTTGTGATCTTTTTGTTTTGCTAAATATTCATCTCTTAATTTTTGAACTTCTTGCATTGCTTTTTGGTAATTATCATGCTTGCTATTTGTGTCTTTACTCTTCTTGTTTAAATTATTTTTAATTTTAATAATTTCATTTTTTCAAGTAATTAGATTTTTAATATATTTTGTTTCAGGATTAACAAAATAAAGTTTTTTCACTTCTTCACCTGGACGTGAAATTCTTAAAATTTGACGTAATAAAAACCCAAAAATTGGTGCCGTAAAGAAGGACATTAAAATTAATAAAATATTTAAAATTACTTTAATAAAGACAATATCACCAGGATAACCTAAAGGATGGTTAAAACTTACTAATTGATAAATTACTATACCCCTACTCAATTCAGTCGGAATTGAGGTGGTTCCAGGTAAATCGGAGTTAATTTCTAAAAATTTATATCCAAAAACGTAAGTTGGAACAATTAATAAAAGGAAATATAAAAAAGGATAAAGAGAATAACTTCAAATACTCATGTTTGAGATTTTAATTCTTTTACGCTCATAAGTTAAAGTTGATAATCCTAAAATTGGCGCAATAATATGCATCACAATCGATTTCATTTTTTGATCAAAAATCAGATTATTAAAAGTTGACGGTACCATTGCTACTCCAACTCAATATGCTAGCCCAACAATTAAGATGTAAACCATTGCAGCAAAATAAAATTTTTGCATTCTTAAAGATTTACGAGCAGTTGGAAAAAAACTAAAACGACACCCATATAAACATTAGTTAGGAATGTAAAAAAATAAGTTGATCCACCTCAAAATAACTGCACAGCATTAGGGTAAATCACACGCGAAAGCGAAACTTCTTGTGTGCGAGTTAAGTAATTAGATTGTTTGAGATCCCTGATAATTGAATTAATTTCAGAATAACCGGTATAAGCACGTGTCGAAACCATATACCATTCGAAAAAAGTAAAGTATAAATAAGTAAAAAGTAAGGTAAAACCAATTGTGAAGGTAATTCAATCGTAAAAATCAAAAATTTGCGCTTTTGCTTTAATTTTGTTTCAAATTATTTTCATATTTATTTAAATAAAAACAAAAAAACTAACATTAAAATTAAAACAAGAAAAAGTAAAACAATAAAATAAGGCAAATATGCTCTTATTTTGATTTCGTTTTGAAATTTATTGAATAATTTTCTGTTAGCAACAAGATTTTCGTTTTTAATTTGTCCTGTTTCAAGTTCTCTAGCTAGTTTTTTATATTTTTCCACAATTTTTTCTTTAGTAGATTTTTTCATTAGCGCAAATCTACTTTGTTCCACCTTTTGTAAATTCCTTCTAACGTCTTTTAAAAAAATTTGACGGTAAATTGCGTAATCTACAAAAATTTCTTTTTTCATAAACTAATAAAGTCCTGAAAAAATAACTTGGACATTAAGTGGTTTGGTGTCAATTAAAGCAATTAAAGCATTTTCGACATTAGAAACTAATTTTTTAATAATTTCTGCTGCACTTTTTTTAGTATTTTTTTTGACTTTAATTTGTAATACAATTTCTAAATTAGAATGGTCTTGATTGAATAATAAATTTAGTTTTTTATCAACTAATTTAACTTCTTTTTCTTCGTTTAAAATTAAGTTCAAAGCACTAGTTATTGCTTCTTCTTGGACGATATAAACTTGATTTGAACCATAAGGCACATTAATTCAATTCATTTTATTTATTTGATTTTCCTGCGTATTTTCCAGATTCTGTCGAAACTAAAATAACATCACCTTCTTTAATAAACATTGGTGTTTCTAGTTCATAACCAGTTTCAACAATTACTTTTTTCTGTGGGTTATTAGCAGTATTTCCTTTAACAGCATCTGGCGCTTCTGTAACAGTTAGTTCAACATTAGCTGGCAATTCAACATCAAGAACTTCACCTTCAAATGATCTGATTTGAACTTCGTTTCCTTCTTTTAAGAAGTTTAATTCTCATTCAACTGTAGTAGCTGGAATTTCTACTTGTTCATATGTTTCTTTATCCATTAAAATAATGTTTTCTCCATCATTGTAAAGATAATCCATTTTTCTTTTATCGATGTGAGCAGGTTTTACTTTATCACCACCTGTATAAGATTTAATAGTTGTAGAACCAGTTCTTAAATTTTTTACTTTAGCTTTAACGTTGGCTTGTCCACGCCCTTGTTTTGAGTGTTGCGCTTCTAAAACTACATAAATTTCACCTTCGTCTTGGAAAGTGATTCCAGGTTTAAATTCATTAACATTAATCATATTGTTCTCCTTTGTTACCCTTGTATCAATTTGTCTTAATATTTTTATTATTATACCTAATTTTTAAGGTATCTTTTTGCTAAAAGAAACAAAAAAAGAGCCTTGCCCGACTCTTTATTGCTTAAAGTTGAATTATTTTACTAATAATGATTCTTCATCCATTTCTTTTGGTTTAGCAATTCCGATGTAATCTAAAATTGTTGGAGCAATATTTGCTAATTTACCATCTTTTAATTTAACTGATTTATCAGAACAAATTAACATAACTGGACTGCTTGTGTGTTTTGTGGCTGGTTTACCATTTGCATCTTCTGTAATTTCAGCATTACCATGATCAGCAGTGATAAACACAGTTACATCATTAGCTTCTGCTCAATCAATGATTCTTTTAATTTGTGTATCTAGGAAAGTTACAGCTTCAATTGTTGATTTTAAGTTACCTGTGTGTCCAACCATATCAGGGTTAGCAAAGTTCATGATTGTAACATCATAATTTAATGCATTAGCTAAAAGTTCATCAACAATACCTTCAGCAGACATGTGTGGAGCATCAGCATATGATTCGACTTTTAACGAAGGTACCATAATTCTTTTTGAATTCTTGAATTCAATATCGTTTCCACCGTCCATGAAATATGTTACGTGTGCATATTTTTGAGTTTCAGCGACTCTTAATTGACTTTTGCCTGCAAGTTCAAGAACTCTACCAATTGGCATTGAAACTTCCATTTCGTCAAAAGCAACAACAGTTTCGATTCCTTCATATTTCATCATTGAAACAAATTTGTTAATTTTAACTGGGTGTACAGGTTTTTCTTCATATAAAGGTGAACCAATAAATAAGTGAGTTAATTGTCTTGCACGATCTGGTCTAAAGTTGAAGAAAATAACACTATCTCCATCTTTAGCAAAAGCGTCAGCAGATAAATTTTGATTGATAGCAGGAACAAAGAATTCATCTGTAATACCTTGTGAGTATTCGTAATCAACATACTCAACACCTGAATTAAATTTAACATCAGAATGTCCTAAAATAGCTTCATATGCTTTTTCTACTCTATCAAACATTTTGTCACGATCCATTGCATAGAATCTTCCTGAAATTGAAGCAATATTGTAATTGTATTTAGCACAAATTGCTTCTAATTTTTCCATTGAACTTCTAATTGATTGTGGTGCTACATCTCTTCCGTCTCCAAAAGCATGTACAGAAACTTTTTTAACTCCATTTTCGTGTGCTGCTTCTAATAATTGGAATAAGTGCTCTTCTAATGAGTGAACTCCACCGGGTGATAAAAGACCCATAATATGTAAAGTTGCATCATTTTTTTTCACATCTTCAAAAACTTCTAAAAATGCATAGTTTTTTTTGTATGTTCCATCATTTAAAGCTTTTTTAATTAATGATAAACCTGTATAAACAACAGTTCCTGCACCAATATTAAGGTGCCCAACTTCTGAATTACCCATTTGTCCAGCTGGTAAACCTACAAATTCTCCCGAAGCTTGAATTAAGCTGTTTGGATACTCTTTAAATAATTTATCAAATGTTGGTGTATTAGCTAGAGCAAAACCATTTCCTTGTTTTTCTTCTCTAAGACCTAATCCATCAATAACTACTAAAATAGTTTTTTTCATATCTTCTCCATTTAAAAATTGTTATAAATAATATTTAATCTAAAATAAGTATTTATATTTTAATACATTATTAATATTTCAACCAAATATTTTGATCTAAATATCTTTTTTTAGCAAATTTAAGCGCTGGCAGTAATGCTCAAGTTAAGAAAACATAAACTGGTAATGCTAAAAATGATTTAAGCGCAATTAACATCATTAATCCAAAGTATCAATCTAGGTCAGTTGCATAAGATTTTGATCTTATCCGGCCAATATATTCAGAGTAAGAAATTCAAGCATATGGACCTCATATTCATCTCGAAATAACAACAATTGAAAAGACTAAAGAAAAAATGAAAATAAAGGTACTAATTTTAGTTTTCTTCTCTTTTTGTAAAGAATTATTGCTTGGCAAAGAAAAATAATAGAATGATAAAAATAAAATCACAAAACCAACACAAAGAAAGACAATAAAGAGAATGTGTCCAACAATATTTGGTAATCTTTTAAAACCGAAAAATTCTGAAATAGCAAAACTCGAAGCTTTTGAACCAGAAATTTTCTTGTAAAAAAGAAATTCAAGCAATAAAAGAATCGTAAATAAAGTTATATTAGACATAATAACCATAATATTTTTATTTCTTTTATATAGCTCAAATGCTGCAGAACTAAAAATAACAATAAAAATAGGAACCACAGCATAAGCTCAATATCAAAAGGCTATTTTACCAAAAATAATAAGCGAAAGAGCATCAGAAACAAATGCTAAAATAGCTCCTTTTAAATATCTGAATAAAAAAGCATAAACAATAGCAAAAATATACTCAAAATTAATTGTTAAAAACTTAAAAATTGTATATTTTGTTAAAAGAGTAATAATGGTAAAAAGTGCAAGGAGCATACCACTTAAAGCGATATCCATAATACTTACTTTGATATATCTATTGTAAAGATAGTCTAATCTTGGACTAGAGATAATTTTAAAATGCTCCTCAAAATTATAAAGCTCAATTTTAAAAGTTTCTTCTTCTGTGTGAACAACTAGCGAATTATAAAGATATTTATTTTTAAAAACAAAAGACAAAATACTACTAAAAAAGACAAAAAAAGGTATTTTCTTTTCTTTTCAAGACATTTTCTTGTTTTTAAAATTCTTTTGAAAATATAAAAAATCATAAATTTGAATCGTTAAATATAAAGAAAAAAAAGCAATTGCAGCAGCAAAAAACAAAATAGCTAAAGTATTATAAGTTTTATAATATTTTGATAAATCTTTTGCTGATAGACTAGTTTTTGATAAAACAATTCAAATTGCCGATCCTAAAAAACCAATAAAAAATACCAAAAAAACCAAAGATAATAAAAATCTTTTGATTGATTGGTATTTAAAATATTTTAATAAATAAGGACTTTCACTAACTTTTAATTGCATAATATAATTATAGTATGCTAATCTAAAAATTAGAAAGTTTTGTTTTAAAAAACACTTGCATAATCTCTTTGTTCCTGCATTTGTGGCATTTCATCAATTGAAATAAGTCTAATTTTCTGTAAATTAGCAATATTACTTTGGATATATTCTAAAATTTCTAACTCATTAAATTGTGATATGCTACCTAATTTATTTGGTTCAAATTCACTCACGAATTTTTCAAAGCTACTGTATTTCATTTTAAAAATAAAACTTAAATTCACAAAATAATCCAGGTCAGAATCTTGTGTAAACAACTGAACTTTCTGAAAATTATCAGCTGTTTCTTCTCCTTTTCTAATCACTTCAAGAAATAAAACTTCATCATCCATAATTAAAAACGGTAGACATAAATTAGATTTTGCAAATTTGGTTTTTTTAAGATCTTCACATAATTTCTTTGATAAGAAATGTATTTTAAATAGTTTGTTTTCCATATTTTTCATTTTTTCTCTCCATATAGTAGATAACTTTTAAAAGAGAAAGAACGAAAAAAGAACTAAAAAAGTAAAAAACCACAACATAAGTTGTGGTAATTTAAGTTTTACTATTTAACTGTTAAGTTAATTGTTAATTGGTATTTTTTGTTTTCACCGTTTTCTTTATAAATGTTTGTAACTCTGTTTCCTTCTATTTTAACTACATAGAACTCAACAACAATTGTGTATTTTTTGTCTTCTGTTTTAGTAATAGAAACAATATCTAATGGTATTTTTTTATCAGGATATTCAAGTTCACTTTTTGCATATGAAGGTCCTACAAGTCTTAAGTTAGCGTTATTTCCTTCTAATGAAGTTTTGTTATACATATTTGGTGCTAAATTTACACCAGTGGCCGAAGCGTCATTAGCTTTAAGTATTCTTAAATACATTTGTTTACTTTTTGTTGTTATAGAGAAAAATACAGTATTTGTTAAAGTTGAATGATCATTAAATTCTGTATTTAAAGTTTCTGTTAGACTGTTTTTATCTGTAGCTGTCAAGGTAATAGAATCTCCATCTACAAGACCTTCTAAACTAAAGTTTTCGAAAGTGGTTCCTGCAAACGCAGCATTTAATTCTGCATCTGTAGGTTTTGGTTGTGTTTCATCATTATTTGTATCAGCTGGAGCATCTGTGTTTTCAGTTACAGGATTGTTAGTTTCTGTATTGTTTGCTTCGGCACCCTCGCTTACTGGAGCTGGATTAGTTGTTTCATCTTCTGTTGTCGGAGCATTAGAAGGATTTTCTGTTCCTTCATTTGTTGTTGCTGGTGTAGGTGTATCTGTTGAAGCGTCCGAAGAATCTCCTTCACTAGTTGTGCCACTAGTAGATGGTTCAGTTGGTTGTGGTTGTGCAGATGGATTATTTTCTGTTGAGCCACTTGCTGGTGTATCTTTTGATGATGTTGTAGTTTCTTCAGCAGCAGATTTTGGTTGTGGTTTTTCTAAATTAAGAACAACTGTGAAGGCACTTCCGTTGTTTGATAAAACAGAATAATCATTGATTGATTTTCTGTAAGCTAATTTATATGAAAGCGTAACTGTACGAGTTTCAATATCATAACTTACTTCTAAATTACTTAATGGGTTACCTTTTGAATGATGTCCATCAGTTTCTGTAGCACTAACTAATGTATACTCTGGTGCAAGTGCTAATTTTGATGAAAACACTTCACGTGTAATGGTTTTATTATCAACTGAACTTCTGTATTCGAATCTAATTTTTTGCTCACCAAAAAGATATGTAGCTGTTAATGAGTTGTGAAGGTTAGCTGCATACTTGTTGTATCCTTCGAAGAATACATATAATTCATCATTATTTGCAGAATTTACAAAAGTATTAGGATTTGTTAAATAAGCTTCTTGATCTTCTAATAATGATTTGTATTTAAAATCAACAGGTGCAGTATTTTTTTCGGCTTTAGAACTGTCTTTTACAACAGAATCAATAAGCGCATCAATAGCTGCAGAGTTTGTTTTTTCTTTTTCTGTTCTAGCAATTGCTACTCTTTCTTCAATTTGTTTTTGAAGTTCAACAAGATTTTCTTTTGCTTTTTTGTAATCAGCATTTGTTAAATCTTTGTTAGCTGAAACTTTTTCTGCTTTTTGAATAGCTAATTCAAATTCTACTCTTGATGCAGAGTCTCAAACATTGTATGCAAGTTTAGTTTTTGCAATATTAATTTGAGTTTCTAATTTCAATTTCTCTTCGCTTTTGCTTTCTTTAACACAAGAAACAACAAGAAACGGAACTGGTGCAGCACCTAAAGTTAATAAAAATAATTTTTTTAATTTCATTTTTCATGACCCCTTTTTAAAATTTAATAGTTTTAAAGCTAAATTTATCTATAAAAAGATAAAAGTTTGATTATTTAAAATAACCAAACTTTTAAATTTTATTCAGCCATTTCTTTAGATAAATCTATTTTAAAGTAGCTTGTTTTACCTAATGAGTTTCTATATTGTTGTCCATCTTTTGATAAAGCAAAATTAAGTATTAAAGCATTTGAAGATGAATCAAATTGGTTACCAGCTAAACTAATTGAATATCCTTCTGGTAAAAGATTGATTGGTAATGAAGTAATTGTTGTTTTACCATATTTAACTGAAATTGTTTTTGCTTTAGGATCATATTTGTATGTAACTTTTGGTTTGCTTTTTGGATTTGTCTTTTTAGCTTCAGCAATTGCTTTGTAGAAACCTGCTAAATCTTCTTTGAATTTATCATTAAAGATAGCTGATTTATAAACTAATGAATAAAGCTCGTCAACTTCATTTAAAGTATTTAAAAGTTCTTCATTAACTACGAAACCTTTTAATGAAAATGCATAAGCAAATGAGTTATCTACAGGAAGAACTGTATAGTCGTCAGTAGCTTTTCTGAAAGCAAGTTTAAAACGAACTAAAAGAGCTCCGTTTTCAATTCCTTCTGATAAATCAAATTCAACTTTTAAATCAGAATTTGGATTACCTTGATCATGGTATCCATTAGTTTCATCAGGATTTACTAATTGAACTTTTTCATGTTCTTTTGCTTTTGTGTTAAGTCCACTATTTTTTAGTTGATCTTTAATTGATAATGAAGCAACACTTTCAACAACTTTTCCATTTTCTCCACTTTCTCTAACTTGTAAAACAACTTTAGCGTCTTTGTAATTAAAGTAAGCTGATAATTTGTGGTTTGCTTCTTTTCCGTATTTGAAGAAGTTAGTTAACATTTTGTACAATCTAAGTTTAAGTGTACCTTGCTCATCTCCAAATAGATCAAATCCAGAAGAGATTAAAGATCTATAAGATGCAATTAATTGATCTAAATATTTTAATGGAGCTGTTGGTTGAACGATTACGTTAGCATTCATTTCAGCAACTTTAGCATTAAGATCACTTTCAAAAGCTTGTTTTTTGCTTGATTTAATAGCTTCTTCTTCTGCAAGTAATGTTTTTGTGTAATATTCGATTAACTTAGATGCAGCACTTGCATAATCAGCATTAGTTGAATCTGGGTTGTTTAAAACTTCTTGTGCGTTATTAATTTGTAATTGTAAGTTTTCGTGAACTTTGTTGTCTAATAACTTACTTCCTAATTTTAAGTATGCACGAGAAATTGAATTAGAAAGTTCTTGTTTTTCAGCTGATTCTTGAGCTTTTGTGTTTTTGCAAGAAATTGCAACAATTGGTAAAATTGAACTTGTTAAACTTAAAATAATTCATTTCTTAAATTTCATATTTCAAAATCCTTAATATTTTTATATATTGAGTATGCACCCTTAATAAAATAATCGCCCTAAATATTATTTAATTAATATTTATATACATACATATTTATTATAAAAGAATGTTTGAAATATCATTCAAAAAAACATGATTTAAATTCGTAGTGAAAAAGTGTTTTTTTTAAGAGTTTTTAATTTCAAGAAAAGAGTGAAGTGTTTGAAAAATTTAAAATTCTTTTTTATTTTTTCAAAAATATTTGTATAATAATAAAGCACTTATGGCACCATAGCCAAACGGCCAAGGCATGGGTCTGCAAAACCTTGATTACGGGTTCGAATCCCGTTGGTGCCTCCATAAAATTATCGAAAAATGCGCCCGTAGCTCAACTGGACAGAGTGTTAGGTTACGGCCCTAAAGGTTGCGGGTTCGACTCCTGCCGGGCGCGCCATATAATTGTAAAATTACCAAAGCTAGGTTGTTACCTAGCTTTTTTTGTTATAATCATTAAATATGAAATACGGAATAATATTGTTGTTTATTACTTTTTTTACAGCCGCTACCATGTTGATAATCAATAAAAAATTTAAGAAATATCTCGATAAATATTGAGTAAGAGTAACAGCAGGTCTTGTTTTTTTAACTTACATTGTTTTATTTAGATTTGTTGGTAATTGATCAGAAATTGCAAATATAACTGCTCACAAAATGCCAGGATGGTGACACGAAACTTTTCATGATTATCGCTCTTATGTTCTTTCAAGGTCATTATTTTTAGATTTATGTCCTTTCTTTACATTCGCACTTCTTTTAACTATGATTTTTGATCGTTCAAAATACTCAAGTTTTATCGTGAGTCCATTTTGTCTTTTTGCTTCAGCGATTGTTATTCCTTTTGTTCCTGCTACAGAGAAAAATTTTGTTTTTTCACTCAAATACTTGCTAATAGCTACAAAAGAGTTCAGACTTTATTTCTTCATGCACTGATTTATGTTTAATTTCGGATGTTTAGCTTTTGTAAATTATTCATTAGAAAACGTAAGTTACAAGCGAATCTTTAGAGATATTCAAATAACATTGCTTGTTTTTGCTTCATATATCATAATTATTTCTTACATTTTTAACATTGATAAAAATACAACAGGGCTTTCACGTAAGGACTGAGAAAAAGGCGGATCGTTTTACGCAATAAGCAAAGGTTTAAGAGTACCACATCCATATCAAGCAGTTTTATTTTATATCTTTAGTATTGCTTGAATAAATTTTATACCCCTTGTAAAATATGACTTGCAAAATGAAATTATTATTGGAAAATTCATCCAAAAAATTAAATCAAAAATGCAACAGTGAAAAAGATCGCTTGCTAAATAGCTTTCGATTTTTTTAATCTACGATTAAAACCTAACATAAAGTCATTTTATTTTATGTTGCATTAAAAATTAATCATTTAAAATTGAAATATGAGAAAAAAAATTTACCTTCACACAAATACTGAATTTTCTTTTTTATATTCAACAATTAGAGTTAAAGAATTATTTAATTTAGCGATTGAAAATAAACTAGAATATTTACCTTTGACTGATGTTAATAACCTTTCTGCGTTGCCATATTACTATGAATTGCAATCAAAATATGGAATTAAAGCAATTGTCGGTATTGAAACTAAAGTTTATTTGAATGACAAAGATTATTTCAAAGTTATCTTAATTGCTAAAAATAATAAAGGTTTAGAAGTAATTAACAACATTATTTTAGATGCTTCAAAAAATAAATATTTATCCAATCTAATTGAGCTTGAAAATGAGAACATATTCATAATTGATCACCTTGAAAAAGGGTTGGTAGCCAAAAATATAAAGCAATTCCAGCTTCCTACTAACTTTTATTTTAATAACAAAAAATTAGTCCATCCTCAAACTGTTTTTGCACCAACTAAAAGAATCTTAAAATTTGAAGATAACGAGATTCTCAACGTTTTAGAAGAAATAGGTGGAAAAACAAAAAAATCAATTTACACTTTTTATGATTATTTAGATGAAGACGAATTCAAAGATCTTGAAGAACCTGTATATCAAAATATGCTAAACATGGTTGATTCAATTGAAATTAAAGAACCAGATTCGACAATTAAACTTCCTAAATTTAGTGAAAATAGTGCTGAACTTTTTCAAAAGTTAATCCAAGGCAAAAGATATAAAAAATTAATCACAGAGTATGATATTCAAATGGTTCAAAGTCGAATTTTATATGAATATGAAACTATTGCGAAATTAGGATTTATTGATTATTTTTTAATCATTTGAGATGCATTAAAATGAGCTAGAGAAAACAAAATTGCGATTGGGCCAGGTAGAGGAAGTGCTTCTGGTTCATTAATATCATATCTTTTAGAAATTACTGATATTAATCCGCTTGAATTTAATCTTCTTTTTGAAAGATTTTTAAATGTGGATAGAGTAAGCTTACCGGATATTGATATTGATATTCAAGATACTAAAAGGGATTTATTATTAAATTATTTACAAGAAAAATACGGCGAAAATAAATTTGCATTAATCACAACGTTTCAAACTTTAGCTTCGAAAAATTCAATTCGTGATGTTGCTCGTGTTTTGAAAATTCCAATTGCTGACGTGAATAAAATTTCTGCTTCTTTAACTAAATTTGATGAAAACTTAACTGTTGCTTATCAAAAAAATAAAAAATATCGTGCTCTAGTCGATAAATTTCCAAATCTACATGATTTTGCTTCAAGAATTGAAGGATTACCAAGACAAACTGGACTTCATGCAGCTGGTGTTGTTATAGCTAACGAAGAACTCACAAAAGAATTTCCTGTTTCTTGAAATGCTAACAAAATTCAGCAAATTCAATTTAATATGAATTTTTTAGAAAAGTACGGTTTAATTAAAATTGATTTTTTAGGACTTAAAAACTTAACAATTATTCAAGAAATTGAGGATAAAATACCAGAAAAAGATCATTTTGATGTTAGAATCGAAAACAATTACTCTAAATTTATTGATAATGAAACATTTAAGTTACTTAACAAATTACTTACAAACGGGATTTTCCAACTCGAGAGCGAAGGGATGAAAAACGCGATTCAATCAGTTCGTGTTGATACTTTTGATGATTTATACGCGATTTTATCTCTCTTTAGACCTGGGCCAGCGCAATATATACCAAATTATGCTGCAAACAAAAGAAATCCAAAATTAATTGAAAAAATACATCCACTTTATGATGAGATTGTTGCTCCAACTTTTGGAATAATTGTTTATCAAGAACAAATCATGGAAATTGCACAAAAAGTGACTAAAATGTCTTTTGCTCAAGCGGATTTATTAAGACGCGCTATCTCGAAAAAAGATGAAGAAAAACTACATAGTTACAAAAAAACGTTTTTTGAACAAGGTATCAAAAATAATATTGAAGCTCAAACTTTAGAAAGAATTTATCAAAATATTGAAAAATTTGCAGACTATGGATTTAATAAATCTCATGCAGTTGCATATGCTCTAATTTCATACAAAATGGCATATTATAAAGCACGTTTTCCAAAAGAATTTTATGCAGTTCTTCTTACAAACAATTCTGGTGATTTGACTATGATTAAAAAATATGTATTAGATGCCAAAGAGCAAAAAATTCAGGTCAATTCTCCTCTTATAAACATTTCAAGAAATGAAGTTGTAATATATCAAAATCAGCTTTATTTACCTTTAAATATGATTAAAGGTGTTGGTCTTGCTGCAGTATCTAAAATCATACAAGAATTAGATGACAATGGACCATTTAAAGGCTTTATAGATGCTATTTTAAGACTCAGAAACATTGGAGTTGGAGAATCAATTATTAATATTTTAATCAAAGCAAATGTTTTAAGATCTTATGGTAATGTGGAAACATTAATAAGTTTTGTCCAAGAATGTTTTCAAATTTTTAATTTGTTTGCTTTAACAAGCAAAAAACAAAAAATTGAAACTGAACAGGCAAAATATTTAGCACTTACTGAATTTATTAAAGATAATGGTTATGATAAAGTTGAAATTCCTACAAAAGAAAGAAATATCGAATTAGAAATTGAATATGAAAGTGAACTGCTTGGTGACATTTATAACGTAATTCCAACGGTAGCACAAAATCAAAGTAATGTGATTCGCAAAAAAATCAATCAAATCGATCTAGAAAGATCTTGAGTTGTTGTTTTTATCACTAGTTTTAAACTAGTAAAAGGAGCAAAAAGAACTCATGCAGCAATAGGACTTCGAGATGAAACAGGTTCAATTATGGCCTATGGTTTTAATGAAAATATTTTTAATTTGGAAGAAAACTTTAAACCTAGAAATATACTTGTTAATATTTCTCAAAATGAAAAAAAATACTATCGTGTATTTGATTGAAAGGAAATTACAAATAATGAAGAAAACTAGTTTAGTTATTGATGGCAATTATCTCATGTTTCAAAGCTTTTACGCTACATACCGAGGAGATTTAGAAACAATTTTAAGATCAAGCAAAGGCGTACCTACTAATGCAATTTCAATATTTATGAGTCAGTTAATTAAATTAATCTATTTTATTGACCCTGATTGCTTATTTATAGCTTTTGATGCAAAAGAAAAAACTTCACGTCACCTTGAATATAGCGAATATAAGAGCGGAAGAACTAAAGCACCTAATGAGCTTTTTATTCAGTTCGATCTTATTAAGGAGCTTTTAACAAAGCTCAATATTACTTGAATGGAAAAATCAGGTTACGAAGCAGACGATTTAATCGCAACATATACTAAAGTAATACCTGGCGAAAAGTATATTTTTTCTCGTGATAAGGATTTGTTACAACTAGTTAATGAAGAAGTTTCAATTGTTGAAAAAACATCTTATGGTTATGAAATTTTGGATAATGATAACTTTTATGATAAATATAGTTTTTATCCAAATCAAGTTGTAAGTTACAAAGGTCTTAAAGGCGATCCATCTGATAATCTTCCAGGAATTAAAGGAATTGGAGATGTAACCGCAATCAAGCTTTTAAAATCATTTGGTACATTCGAAAATATCTATGCCAATTTAGATTCTAAAGAAATCACAGCAAGTGTTAGAAAAAAACTAATTGAAGGTCAAAAAGATGGCTATATGTGTTATAAACTAGCTCAATTGGTTTATGATGTTCCTGATTTTCCTACCAAGGAAATAGACTTTCTAATTAATGTTGATTACAGTAATGCTAAAGATTTAATTGACGAATTAGAACTTAAAAAATTATGAAGCTATTTAAAAGAGCTTCATAATCACCTATTTTAAAAAAGTTTAATAACAAGCCAAATACAAAGTTTTATGAATATGATTTCTTAAAATTTGATATTTTGTAAAATATTCGAGTTATTCGAACATGATTTTTTATTAAAATAATGAAACAAGTAGAAACGGTTCACATTTTGTTTCATATTTAAAATTAAATATGTGGATAACTTGTTTTTTTATTTTGTAAAATTCCAAAACAATATTGATAAAAGCATAAAAAATGTTTTTAGACTAATTATCAATTGTTAATATCAATAGGGATAAAAATAATATTTAAATTGTTTTTTCTAAACATAATTAATTAAATTAATTAAACAAATAAAATTAAGATTGAAACAAAAAAGCAGAAAGCGAGGAAGAATTATGAACAAGATTAGAAACTTAAGATTTTCATATTTCGAAGTTCGTAAAGAAACTTATATTTCAAGCCAAGACTTAAGCAACCTTAGAGAACTTTATGGTTCAATTTTAGGTGCTGGACCAATTTTTCTTTATGAATATTTATTAGATTTTCTTAAAGATCAAAACGTTCAAAAATCTTCAATTGATTTTTATGCTTTCTCAATGCTTCTTTCTATGACGCCAGAAGAACTGGATGAAAATAGAAAAAAACTAGAAGCACATGGTCTTCTTAATTTAATCTATGATAACAATCGTGCAGTAACTATTTTATTAATCCAAAAACCATTAGATGCAAAAGGAATTGAATCTAATTTCATTCTCAAAAATGCAATCATTAAAAAAATTGGAGAAAGAAACTTTGATATCTTAATCAAATCAAAAATTAGTAAAATTCACGAACTTGTTGGTGAAGCATATGAAGATGTAACAACAACATACTTTGATTTATATAATGATTTTGAAGAAGAAAAAGAATTAAATGTGATTTCTGCTCCAAATTCAAATGTAGCTGCTACTGAAAATAATAATATTAAAGATTTTTTAATTGAACTAGGGCAAAAAAACAGAACTGAAAAAGAAATTAAAAAAATTGCCAAAAAACAACACACACCAATTAAATTAGAAATTGGAAATGTTAAATATTCAAACGAATATGAAGCATTACAAAATTTAGATACTGTTTCTTTCTATACACAAATTACAGATCGTGATCCTAATGAACTTGCTCAAAAATTTCTTTTAAACTGAAAAAGAGATTATCAACTTGATGATAAAACAATTAATTTAGTGCTCTTTTTAGCAAATTTAAAATTCAAGAACAAAAAAAGTGATTCTTGACTTAAATTAGCAAATTCTCTAATTAAGGAAGTTGTCCAAAATGAACTTCGCAATTTTAATAAGGTTGAAAACTATCTTGATGGTAAATTCGAAATTTCAACAGAATATCGTCCAATTTATGAACAAAAAGCTTTCTTAAAACAAATCTACCTTAACAAAAAGGCTGATAAATAATGTCTTCAAAAATGGTTAAAGATGTTTTGGATGATCTTTATTTCGATATTACTCCACGTAGTCAAAAAGAACTTATTGATTCAATTAAAAAAGAAGTTTTATTAAGTTCAATTATTAAAAAATTACAAATAACAGATGATGAAATTTGAGATAACTATATTGAATTGAAAGACTTTATTCAAGAAAATAAGGAAAATGACGAAAATAAGATTTATAAAACAATTATTTTAAGAAACAATGATAATGAGCTTGTTTTTGCTAAACAAATTGTTAAAAATGAAAATTCGAAAAGATATCTATTAGAAAACAATTTAGCTTTTTCAAATATTTCTAAACCAATGAATGATTTAATCTTACAAGAGATAGACACTATTAAAGAACATTCGCATTTCGATTTATATAATTATAAACATGATTTATTGAGCAAAATAGAACAAGGTAATAACCAAATCACCGGATGCTTTATACAAGGTGATTATGCTAGTTTGCGTTCACATGCATTAAGCGCGATCGCTAACACTTTAATGGTTGAAGACTATGAAGTTGCATATATTAATGCTAACTATTTAGAAGATCAACTTAAAACTAATTTTAGTTCAGCAAATAATGAAACCAACTTTGTGATAAATAGCCTAATTGATATTGATGTTTTAGTTATTGATGAAATTGGATTTAAAAAATATAGCGCTTGATTTATTGAAACTGTTTTAATCAAAATTCTTGAATCACGCTTAATTAATAACAAACTTACTTTTATTGGTTCATACCTTTCAATTCGTGACTTAAATAAAATTGTAAATCCTAATAATAAAACTTCCGTTTTTGCACTCAAAAAATTAGAATCAATAATTATTAAGTTATGCCCATCTCAAATTTGAATAGGAAGGTAATATGAAAATAATTTTAGCAGGAACCCCTAATTTTGCTGTCTCTATTTTTGAAGAAGTAATTAAAAATTTTAATGTTGTAGCAATTATTTCTCAACCAGATCGACCAGCAAATCGTGGATATAAATTAGAACCAACACCTACAAAATTATTAGCTCAAAAATATAATATTCCGCTTTTTCAACCTAATAAAATAGGTGATATTGCAGAGGAAATAAAAAAGCTTGACTGTGATTTACTTTTAACTTGTGCTTTTGGTCAATTTATTCCACAAAGAGTATTAGATTTACCTAAAAAAGCTGCTCTTAATATTCATGGATCATTATTACCTAAATATCGTGGTGCTGCACCAATTCAATACTCTCTTCTAAATGGAGATCAAGAGACCGGAATTTCCTTAATGTATATGGAACTAAAAATGGATGCTGGCGATGTTATTAAAGTTGCTAAATTACCAATTGAAAAAAATGATACAAGCGATACTTTATTTACAAAGTTATCACAGTTAGCAACAGAAAACATCACAAACTGATTGCATGAATTTAATGATGGTGATTTTCAAAGAATCAAACAAGATGAATCTTTAGTTATATTAAGTCCAAAGCTAAATAAAGAAGATGCTTTGTTAGATTCTAGCTTAACAAAAAGACAAGCTTTTAATAAAATTAGAGCCTTTTCTTCTAATCCAGGTGCATATGTTTATCTAAATGGAAAACGTGTTAAAATCTATTACGCAACATTAGAATTAGAAAAACCAAATTCTCTTGTTTTGGAATTTTCAGATGGTAAATTATATGCAATCGATTATCAATTTGAATCTAAAAAAAGAGTTAAATTATAATGTGGTAGTGTTACCACATTTTTATTTTTCTTTCTGGCTTTAAAAAACATTTTTTAAGAGTTAATAAAGTATAATATCAAACGTAAGATATTAATATCTTAAAGAAGTAAATTTATTAATAAAAATATCAAAAAATCTTACAAATTAATACTTAGATAAATATAATTCGAGAAAGGAATTAAACTTTATGAAAAAAGTTGCAATTAATGGTTTCGGAAGAATTGGAAGATTATTTTTCCGTAGATTATTAGAAACACAATCTAACTTAGAAGTTGTTGCAGTTAACGACTTAACAGATCCTAAAACATTAGCTCACTTATTAAAATTCGATACAGCATTCCACCAATTACCATACGAAGTGGAAGCTAAAGAAGGTGCTATTGTTGTTAATGGAAAAGAAATTAAAGTATTTGCTGAAAGAGATCCAGAAAACCTTCCATGAGGTGAATTAGACATCGACCTTGTTGTTGAATCAACAGGATTCTTCACAAGCAAAGAAGGTGGAGAAAAACACGTTAAAGCAGGTGCTAAAAAAGTTGTTATTTCAGCTCCAGCAGGAAGCGATTTAAAAACAGTTGTTTACAATGTAAACCACGATATTTTAAATGCACAAGATACAGTTATTTCAGCTGCTTCATGTACAACAAACTGTTTAGCTCCAGTTGTTAAAGTTTTAGTTGACAAATTCGGAATTAAATCAGGACTTATGACAACAGTTCACGCTTACACAGGAGACCAAAGATTACAAGATGCTCCACACCGTGATTTAAGAAGAGCTAGAGCTGCTGCTCAAAACATGATCCCTACATCAACAGGTGCTGCTAAAGCTATCGGACTTGTAGTTCCAGAAGCTGCTGGTAAATTAGATGGTTTAGCTGTTCGTGTGCCTACAATTACAGGTTCACTTGTTGACTTAACAGTTATGTTAGAAAAACAACCAACAGTTGAAGAAATCAACGCTGCAATGAAAGAAGCTGCTAACGAAACAATGAAATATGAAACAGCCCCAATTGTATCATCAGATATCATCAACTCACACTACGGTTCAATCTTTGATGCTGGTTTAACATCAGTTAAAGTTTCAGCAGAAGGAAACTTATACAAATTATTCTCATGATATGACAATGAAATGTCATACGTATCACAATTAGTAAGAACAGTAGTACACTTTGCAAACTTATAATTCGCAATATCTTTAAAACAAGGTTAATTAGCCTTGTTTTTTATATCTTTTCATGCGTTCTTTTCATTCATTTTTGGTTATAAAAAATAGCATAGGCTTGATTAAGTCTATGCTATTTTATTCAACTAAATTTGTATGCTTTACTTTTATTTAGCTTTTTTATGGCGCAAGCTAAAGTGTTCATGTGTGATGTTGCGGTCTCATTTTATATTGTAATAAACGAGTTCAAAAATAGCCATTTTCACAATATCTGAAAGGAAAAAGACAAAATAATATCCAACGACATTTAAGCTTCAGCGATCAGGGCCAACAATGACTAAACTGAGTAGCGCTAATCAACCAAGTTGTAAAAGTCCAGTAGAAAATTCAAGAATTGAGAGTAAGTTGTTTCTTCCACCTGATGAAATTAATCTAGCACTAGTGATAAATCATGCTCATAAAGGACTAAAGAAAAGCATAATTAAAAGTGTTCCAATTAAATATCTATCATAAACTGCTTTGACTTCAATAAGTACTTCTTTCGTTACATTAACGTTAGAAAGTTGTCAGTTCTCAATTGCAGCGCTTGAGAAAAGCGATGTATACGGCAAGGCAATTAAGATAAGGGAGCAAAGCAAACTCATACCAAGTTGCATGATAAAGTGAAAACCTTTTAAATGATTACCATTTCTAACAGCAATATCAAATTCACTTCGACCTAGATGCATTCCAACATACTTGGTAACGTTTGCGCTAAACGAAGCAAAAGTAGCTGTAAATATACCTGTAAATGTCGCTGTAATTGATAAAATAGCAACATTCATTAAATGATACTCGTTGCTTGTGGCTGCGGAGTTGTAAAAGATTTGTCTCACAGTATTAAATGCAACTGCAAGTGATGAAAGAAAAATTGATGGAAAACGTTTCACGAATTGAATAAAAATTGTCGATGAAACGTGGAATAACTGTCATGGAGCAACATTTAATTCTCTTCTTTTTCAGTAAAGAAAAATGAAGTTCATTGTCAGCGCCGAAACTCTCGCTAGCACACTAGCAAGTGCAGCACCAACTACACCCATATTCATTCCATACATAAAAATTGAGTTAAAAGTAATATTTACTAGTAAAGTTGTAATTGTTGAATACATCGAATATTTTCCAAGACCAATTTCACGTAAAAGATTCCCAGATGTAAAAGTTCAAATTAAAAGAATTCAAGCAATTGTAATATATTTTAAATAATCTTTGGAAAGTTTAATAATTTCATCATAACTAGCGGCATTAATCTCATTTCTCTTTCCTGCAACTAAAGTGATCATTCGATCTGGCATTGAATAAGCAAAAATTAGTAATGTAAAGACTACAATCGCGCTTAATATAATTCTTAAACTAATAACCTCGCGAGTTTTTTTAATATTGTTGGCTCCTAAATATTGACCAACTAAAACAGAACCAACAAATGCTATTCCAGTAAAAATAGCAAGAATAATTGAGGTATAAAAGTTAGCAAAACTGAGTGCGGGGGCTCCACCATTAATATTTAAGACCATGAAGTTATCAACAAAATTATTGAGCGAAAAGCAAAGTCCAGATAAAACAACAGGTAAAGCAAATTTAAAATAGTCTCATCACTTTGCTTTTGAATCTGGAAAATGTTTAATAAAAAATTTTTTAAGAAACACAAAACTCCTTTCTAGTTTACTTTTATAAGTGTAAAATACTTTTAAATTTTATAACTTTTAGCCTAAAAAAGAATAAAAAAGAAAACTAAAAAAACTAGTTAAAACTAATTTTCAAGTTTTCTTTATCTCTTTTTAAAGCTGATATAACCATAAAGTTGCACCACTAGCAAAACAGCTAGTAAGCTAGTTAAACAAAAATGATAGAAAAGGTAACTAATATTGATAAATCCTAATCCAAAAACAAGTCCAATAATGCATAATGTAAATATGATATGAATTAAATTAAAGCGATATTGCTCTTTCCCAAAAAGATAGAGAATAAGAAATAATGATAAAACATACATAAATAAAGCAATATAACAAATGATTCAGATGAGCGTTAGTGAAAGTTGATTTTGAATACTAAATTCAAAATCTAAACTTAAAAGACTAATTGAAATAAAAATGAAATAGTGAATAAAGAAAAGTCAGTAGACTCTCTTATTACCTTTATGATGATCAATCATATTATCAAAAAAGAGCGTGTAATATAAAAAGATTGAACCACTAAATAAAATAGCTAAAATACCTTTTCAATCAAGATGTTCAAAATAGTGCGATAACACAATCAGCATTTCTCCAAAGAAAATAATAGTAAGGAGATTTAACCTTTCAATTGCATGGGGTAAATTAATTGGTTTTTCCTTTACAGCAAAGCGAATAAAATGGGGGACAAGCCATGTGAGAATTAAAATTACAATTGCAAAATAAATACCAATTCGGTAGCTTAATTGAGAAATAACAGCAAGTGCTACTCCAATTGAAAAGAAAAATGAAATGTAAATATAAAATGCATAACGGTATTCACATACTTCTTTGTTGCGAAGTAAAAAATAAAGAAACTGTGCGACAAAGCTAAAAACAATAAAACTAAAGGCGAGATTAAATTTTTTAAAACTCTCTTCTCAATTATTATTAATTGAATAAGAAATGTACATAATAATAGCCATGTCAATTAACATAAATAGTTTTTCGACAAAAGTATCCCGGCCATAACGATTAATAAAAATTGTTTTAGTAACTCAAACATTGATTAAGCTAATTAACACTAAACCAAATTTTAGAAAATCTTGAAAAATAATTTTGCTATGATCATCATGTTCAAAAATGTTCACAAAACGCGAAATAGCTAAAACAAAAACTAAATCATAAAAAAGCTCTGCTAGTGAAACTTTTTTAATAAAATTCATTGCTGCTTGCTTGACCATAATTAACTCCTTTCATGTCCTAATTTATTTTAAATTTTATCTGTTTTTTGTTGCTTTAAGAAAAATGTATTTAGTTTTTTAGCTTATAATTAGACTATGAAAAATAAAACAAAAGGTAAAATAGGTTTTTTTGCTTCCCTATCAATTAGCGTATCAAGTGTAATAGGTATTGGTATTTTCTTTAAAAATATCAGTATCTTCAAGAATCAAACTCTTGAAGGCACAAATAATTTTAGCTTATATAGTTTTTTACTAGTTTGAATACTTGGTGCTTTATTATCACTTCTTACTGCTTATTGTTTTTTACAAGTTAGTAAATCAGGACATTCAAAAAGTGGTTTATCAGGCTGAATTAGTAATTTATCAAACAAAAAACAAGGTTATTTAGCTCGAATTTTTCAAGCCTTCTTGTACTACGGGATTTTAGGTACAATTTTACCTATTTTATCTACTGAAATGATTTTTAATGCTGTTGCTTCAATTAGAGGAATAAATGTAACTAATATTCATTTTGGTTATGTTGTTTTAACTGGTTTTTTTGTTGGTTTAAGTTTAATTACACTTAATTTTCTCTCCTTAAAAACTACAGTCTTCTTACAACAATTTTCTTTCTTTTTTAAGATTATTCCGCTTTTAATAGCAATCACAATTGCTTTTATTGGTAGTTACAATGCTCCAAATATTAATTCCGAAAATTTAAATCCAGGTGCAAATGGAATAGCAAGTACAAAGTTCTTTAATTGAAGTGGATTATTTTTATCATTACCAATTGTTCTTTTTGCTTTCGATGCTTTTTTAATGATCGGAAATCTTGCTGATGATATGAAAAAACCAAAGCAAATACCAATTGTTTCAATTTTAACAATAATCATATCTGGTGTTATTTACTTTTTCATTTCACTAGGAGTTGCTCTAACTGGATATGCTAATGTAGTTAATATTTTTAGTAGCATTTTCAAGAATCAAGATCAAGATCAAATTCATAAAATAATCACTATCATTGTCTACTTTATGCTTGGTTTTAGTGGTTACTTTGTATGTAATTCGGTTACTTTAGGAACCTTAAGAGGATTTGAAGGCTTAGTTGAAGAGAAAAATATTATTGGAGCAAATTTTTTTTCAAAATTAGACAATAGAAAACATGGTTTGGGTGGTTACATTCTTTATTTAATCGTTTTTGTGGTATATTCAGCCTTACTTTTTATTCCTTCAATTATTTTAAACACTGACTCATTAATTGATACATTCTCGAATATTCCAATTAATATTTTCTTCCTTGTTTATGCATATGCTATTTATTTAGCACTCAAAAAACATCTTCAAACAAAAGAACCAGCAATTAGATTCTTCAAAGCTATTGCATTAATATCAATTATATCAATTGTAATAATTATGGGATTTGATATTATTTATCGTGATATTTATTTAGCCTTTATAAAAGGAGGTCAAAGCAATAGCGGTGTATTTTATGCTTCAAATAATTGAAAATACATTTACGACGGTATTTCCTACTGAGGTTTTATAATAGTTGTTAGTCTTTTTGCTTATTTAAATTACTACAATCACTTCAAAAAACAAAAAACAAGAGCCGACTTAATTTAATAAGTCGGCTTTTTTATATAACTTTATGACATTAAAGAATAACTTAATATTAAACAAATTATTTAATAATAAAACTTGATGCTTCGATAATCTAATTTTCTTTTCCTCATTTTAGGTTAACTACTTTTTTATTAAATTCTTCTTGATATTTGTGCATTAAATTCATAATTTCATCAAAGGGAATAATTTTACCTATGAACATTCATCCCATTAATTCATAGTCTTTAGAAAAGATGTGGATCGCTTCTTCATTAGGTAATAACTTCAATTTCCCTTCAATAATATCATCATATTTCGCTCAATTGCAAGAATAAAATTTCTTTTTAAATTCAATAACATCTTGAAGTATATGTATGTTTGAGAAAATTTCATCATTTCCTATTTTTTCTAATATTTTATAAACATCATAAAAGTGTCTAGAATATCTTACAGGATAGTTGCCGTTAGTTCTATTGCATTCTCTATGAATTAATGTTAATTTCTCAAAAAACGTTCTAAAAAGACTTGTAGTTATAACTTTGTTCTCTCATTTAAAAAAGTCATCATAAACTTTCTCTATATAGGACTTAATTTCACGACTTTCGCAAGGAATAGATTTAGCTAAACAACCAATTTCAATAGAAATAACTTGACGCATAGTAGAATCATTATATTTTTTAGGATATTCAAATTCAATAATTCCAGGATTTTTAGCATTAATATAAAAATGAAATTGCTCTTTTATTTTTAATGATGAAAAATAAGACTTAATTTCTGGTAAAAACACTTCTTTTATAAATAGATTTGTTTTTTCATTTATTTCATCATTAAAGAATATTTGTTGTCTATTACTTCTTTTCTGATAAGGTTCATTCTTATGATAACCTAGAATAGTTCAATCCAAAGCTATATCAATATCCTCTGAGAATCTATCTATAATATTATAAACTTTCGATAAAGATGTTCCGCCTTTAAAACTATGTAATTCTTGAATTTAAATTCTTGAAATAAATAGTTAAGTAAGAACGTAACTCAAAAATCTTTTTCTATAACGCTTTCTCTAAATTCTAATTGTTTTGCTATTTTAGTTACAACAAGTTTAAAATCAGCATCATTGACAGTTAACAACTTTTCTAAATTATTCATATTTAATTTGATTTTCTATTTCTTTGATAATCTTAAAAATTGGAAAAGGTAATTTTGTTAAATCCTCTTTGGTAAAATCGATCTTTGCTTTTTGAGAAAAATAAATTAATGCATTCATTTCTTTTTTAGTGAATCTTTCTTTAATAGCAAATTTGATTGCTTGGATTAAGAGACGTAATTGATCTGATTCAAAATCTAATAAATTATTCGATGTGTGCTTAAAGATAATTTTAATATTATTATAAATATATGTTTTTGATGGTCCAGTAGATGCAAAAAGAAGAACAACCGGCACTTGAGTTGATAGACCAGTGTCATTTAAAGCCATTACACTTGTGGGAGCTATTTTTCAAGAAGATTTTTCAGCTAGTTTTATAGCAACTTCATATGAAGTAGGATATCCATATTCTTGGAACCTTTCACTATAATATGGTTTTGTGTATAAACCATTGATTAAGCGAATAATTTTGTTTTTTTCAACTAATCTACGCAAGATTGATTTAATAGTGTTAGGACTTCCTAGGTCATAAAAATCTTTTATAGCAAAAATTTTCCCTTCGTTCTCGTTCATTATATTTTCAATTTGTGCCGTTATATTTTTCATAAAATCTCCTTTTAATTTGCACCTAAATTATATACTTTTTAGGTGCAAATTTATTATTTTCTTGATATTTGAAATAAAATTAACAAAAGTGTAATAAAAAAAACAAAGCTTATGCTTTGCTTTATATTATTGATAATAATTTTGTTAAATAATGTTATTAAAGCTCTAAAGAATAATTAAACTAATTCAATGATTGCCATACGTGTGTTATCACCTAAACGTTTAGGTAATTTGATAATTCTTGTGTATCCACCGTTTCTTTCTGAATATTTAGGTGCGATTTCAGCAAATAAATATTTTAAAAGTTCTTGACCATTTTTCGCGTTGATTGGACGTAAGTATCCTGCAACGATTCTTCTGTTTGCCAAAGTTGGGTTTTTTGCTTTTGTAATCATTTTTTCAGCGTGTCTTCTAACTTCTTTTGCTCTTGTAACTGTTGTTGTAATTCTTCCGTTTGCAAAAAGTTCACTAACTAATGAACGCATTACACCATTTCTTCATTTTGTATCACGTGAATAAATTTGTGTTGGATTTGCCATATTATTCATCTCCTTCTTTTAATTCGTAACCATATTCTTTAAGTTTTTCTACAATTTCCTGAATTGATTTTTTACCTAAGTTTTTAGTTTGTTCAAGTTCTTCATATTTCATAGAAGCAATTTGGCTAAGTTTTGTTTTCTTAATTCTTTTTAAAGCATTTAATGAACGAACAGAAAGATTAAGTTCAGTAATATCGATATCTGTCTCATCTTTGTTTTCTGTTTCTTTCACTTCTTCTTCAAATAATTCGATTTTTGCCATACTATCTACATCACCAATTACTTGTAAGTGAGCAATTAAAATTTCACTTGCTGTTCTTAAAGCATCTTTGGCTTTTACAGTTCCATCTGTTTTGATGGTAAATTCTAAAGATTCTTCAATTTTTGTTGATGATGAGTTAAGTTCATTTACATTGTAGTAAACTTTCTCAATTGGTGAGAAGTTTGAATCCACAGCAATAAATTGACCTTTTTTAATGTCTGATTCTAATTCTGATTCTTTTTTGCTTAAGAAAGCTTTATTTTCTTCAAATGACATGAATCCACGCCCTGGACGAAGATAAAGTTCTAATTTAAGAGCATTTTCAGACATAACTTCAGCGATATGTAAGTTGTGATCAATAACTTCAATCCCTGCGCTATTTTTTACTTCTAAGTAACGAGAATTAATTTTACCTTTCTCGTCTGATGTTAATGAAACCTTGATAATTTCTGTATCAGAAATTGTTTCAGGATTATAAGAAAAACGAACTTTTCTTAAATTCATAATTAAACTTGGAACATCTTCAACTACATCTTTGATAGTTTGAAATTCATGTTCTACACCTTCGATACGAATAGCGAAAGGTGCTAATGAGGTAACACTTGAAAGTAAAACTCTTCTAAGAGCTACTCCTAGTGTATTACCATAGCCTCTTTCTAAACCTTCTAAAACAAAAGTTGTTTCGTATTCTCCGACTTGTTTAATTTCAGGTTTTTCTAAGTAAACTAATTGTTTCATCTTTTCCATAAGGATACCTTCTTTCAATTACGAATTAAATTATTTTTTCATACGTTCACGTTTTAAAATACGTTTTGGTGGTCTTGTTCCGTTGTGTGGAACTGGTGTAACGTCTTTAATTTCAGTAACTGTAATACCTGAAACTTCGATTTGTTTTCTTGCAGCATCTTTCCCTGCTCCAAGTCCTTTAAGTTCAACTTTAACAGTTTTAATTCCTTGTTCTTTAGCAGCTTCAGCAGCAGCTTGTGCAGCTAAACCAGCAGCATATGGAGTTTTCTTTTTAGTTCCTTTGTAACCAATAGCTCCAGCTGAACTTCAAGCAATTACATTCCCGTTTTCGTCTGCAAAGGTAACAATTGTGTTTTGGTTTGATGAGTGAATGTGTGCAACACCACTAGTAATATTTTTTTTCTTTGATTTACGAGCCATTATTATTTACCTTTCTTTCCAGCAACAGTTTTTCTTGGTCCTTTACGTGTACGAGCATTCTTTTGAGTTGATTGTCCTCTTACAGGAAGTCCTCTACGGTGTCTGATTCCACGGTAGCATTTAATTTCCATTAAACGTTTAATGTTTAATGTAACTTCTCTTCTTAAATCACCTTCTGTTAAGTAATCTTTAGCAACTTCACGAATTCTTGATAATTCTTCTTCTGAAAGATTTTTAACACGAGCGTTTTCGTCAATGTTTGCTTTTTTACAAATTTCTTGTGCTGATGTTTTACCAATTCCGTAAATGTATGTTAATGAAATAACTACACGTTTGTCATTTGGTATTTCAACGTTTAAAATACGTGCCATTTAATTTTCCTTTCTAATTATCCTTGTCTTTGTTTGTGTTTTGGTAAAGCACAAATTACACGGATAACTCCTTTACGTTTAATGATTTTGCAGTCTTTACACATTTTTTTAACACTTGCTCTAACTTTCATTTGTTCTCCTTAATTCTACTTGTGACGGTAGACAACACGTCCTTGTGTTAAATCATAAGGACTCATTTCTACGTCAACAACGTCTCCAGGTAAAATTCGAATATGATTTACTCTCATTTTTCCTGAGATATGAGCTTTAATAACTAAACCGTTTTCAAGTTCGACTGAATATAAATCAGTTGAATGAACTTCTTTAACAGTTCCTTTTAGCTTGATTGCGTCTTTAGCCAAAATTAAATTCCTTTCGTAAGAACAACACCTTTATTATCTTTGATTAATACAGTGTGTTCATAATGAGCAGTATTACTTCCATCACGAGAAGTAATTGTTCATCCGTCTTTTAAAACTTTAATTCCAGGAGTTCTTGTAATCATAGGTTCAATACAAATAACCATTCCATCTTTAAGAAGTGGTCCAGTCCCTTTTTGTCCATCGTTATGAACATCAGGTCACTGGTGTAATTGAAGCCCTATCCCATGACCACAGAATTCACTTGGAGTATAAAGATTATGTTTTTTGATGTACTGTCCAATTGCATGAGAAATATCTCCTACACGTGCACCTTTTTTAATAGCTTTTAAGCCAGCTAAGAAAGCACCTTTAGCTACATCAATTAATTGTTGGTCTTCTGCAGATATTTTACCCACGCCTTTTGTAAAGGCACTATCTGAATTATAACCTTCATAAATGCATCCAAGATCAACACTAACTAGATCTCCTTCACGGACAATGTAGTCACTCGGAATGCCATGGATCAATTGTTCGTTGACAGATATACATGCTGTCGCTGGAAAGCCATATAAGCCTAGAAAGGCTGGCTTTGCTCCACGTTTTACTATTTCTTTAAAAGCTAATTGATCAATCTCTTTTAAAGAAACGCCTGGTCTTACAAAGTCAAAAACAATTTGTTTTACTTCTGCCAAGATTTCACAACTACGAGTAATTTTTAAAATAGCATCATGGTTATTTACATTTGTATTTTTTCTAGCCATAATTGTCCCTCGTTAATCATTCTTTGAATAAAAAAAGTAAGTACCTTCTTAGAGTACTTACATTTTACCATTTTTATTAGTTTTTTTGAATAATTTCTAAAACTTTTTCAGCAACTTTATTAGGTGCTTCTAAAGCTTCAACAGTTACTAATGCATTTTGTGATTTGTAAAAATCTAAAAGTGGTTTTGTTTGCTCTTCATAGATTTCTAAACGGTTTGTAATTTTTTCTGCTTTATCGTCTTCACGAATAAATAATTCACTGCTGTCTAAGTCACATTTATTTTCCACTTGTGGTTTTTTGAAAAGAACATGATATCCAGTTTGGCAAGTAGGACAAGTTCTTCTTCCGCCTAAACGCTCTAAAACAACTTCTTTTGATACTTTAAGTTCAATTACAATAAAATTATCCCCAAATGTATCTCTTAAAAATTCAGCTTGGGCTAATGTTCTTGGATAACCATCTAAAATGAATCTTTCGCCTTTTTCAATGAATTTAGTAATTGCGTTTTTAACAATTTGGTTTGTAATTTCATCAGGAACATATCCACCAGAAGTTACATATTCTTGAACTTTGAGTCCTAATTCTGTTTTGTTTTTAATTTCGCTTCTAAAAATTTCACCAGTTGAAAGGTGAGTTAAAGTACCATTTTGTTTAAGAATACCAGCAACAGTTCCTTTTCCAGCACCTGGCATTCCCATAATGATAACGTTTTTGTTTATCATAATAATCCTTCTACTTTATCGTCTTCATTATCCGATTCAATATTTGAAAGTGTTAATCTTTTAGCTTTGGCTAATTTATTTGTTTTGTTTCTAGCCTGAATTTGACTAATTGTTTCAAGAGATGTTGAAACTAAAATCATAATTGATGTTCCACCGAATGAAATTGCTTGGTTAAGCACACCAGTCATAATTTCAACAAATTGCATACTTCCTAAAACAAGTAAATAAATTGATGAAAAAACACTGAGTCTAAAAACAATTGCAATTAAATAATCTTGTGTTTCTTCACCAGGTCTAACTCCAGGTATAAAAGTTGAGCTCTTTGCAAAATCTTCAGCAATTTTATCTACTTTTGATTGTTGGATCCCCATAATTAATGAAAAGAAGAAAATAATCACTAATAAAAGACTAAAACCTAGTGGTTTAGTAAATTGTAAATTAGCATTAATTCATTGTTTTGAAGCACTTGTGTTAGGCAAGATGTTTGCAATCATACCAGGGAAAGAAAGTACCATCATAGCAAAAATAATAGGCATAATTCCAGCTGGATTTAATTTAATAGGTAATTTACCAATTTCTTTTTTGTTTTTCGATCTTCCTGCTCCAACTTGTTGAATTGGAATATGTCTTTCAGCAACATAAACAATTGTAACAATAACTATTACAATTAAATAAACAAGAATATAAGTTGCAAAGTTAATAATACCAACAAGAGTACCAGAACCTTCTGTTGCACCTTGAACGTATGTAACAAAGGCAGATTGAAATTGAAAAGGTAAACGAGCAGCAATACCTGCAAAAATAATTAAACTCGTTCCGTTTCCAACACCTTTATTTGTAATCTGTTCTGAGATAAAAAGTACAAATAAAGAAGCAGACACTAAAATTAAAGGCAACGCAAAATAAGCTAAAAACGATGTCGTTAATCCTGTTGTACCTGGATTGATACTAATAAATGGATTATCTCCTGTTGTTAAACCTTTAGTTAAAAAGATAGCTTGTGGAAAAGCTATAACAAGCGTTAAAACTCTTGTTATGACATTAATTTTCTTTCTTCCTTGCGGCCCACTCTGACTTAATTTATAAACAGGTGGAAATACTTTAGTTTGTAAAATCATCATTATTAATGAAGCGTTAATAAATGGGCTAATTCCTAAAGCAAAAATAGAAAATTGTCTAAGACCACCTCCACCAATTAAATTCAAGGTATTTAAAAATGAATTATCTGATAATTGGTTCGGGTTTGTTATTTGTATAAAAGGCAAAGTAATAGTTGTACCTATAACAAATAAAGTAAGTAATAAAGAAGTAAATAAAAACTTCTTTAATAGGTCTTTTGTCGATCAAAATTGTATTCATCAATTTTTTATTTTATATGTTTTACTATTGAACAAAATAACCTCTTCTTTCTAGTTTAAATAATACTAGTTAATTATATATTAATAAGATAACAAAGTGTGAAAAAATAAAAAAAAGCCCATTTGGGCATTGCTTTTTCAAAACTGAATAGTAAATAATAATTCATTAAAATGTCTTGAATAAACATCTTAACTTTTAAACCTATCAATTTATTAGTAATGGTCAGCTGAATGTATTACTACACTTACACTTCCATCCTATCAACCTCGTCGTCTACAAGGAATTTCAAGGGAATACTTATCTCTGAGGAGGCTTCCCACTTAGATGCTTTCAGCGGTTATCCTTTCCGTACTTAGCTACCCAGCTATGCTCCTGGCGGAACAACTGGAACACCAGCGGTACGTCCACTCCGGTCCTCTCGTACTAAGAGCAGCTCTCATCAATATTCCAACGCCCACATCAGATAGGGACCGAACTGTCTCACGACGTTCTGAACCCAGCTCGCGTACCGCTTTAATTGGCGAACAGCCAAACCCTTGGAACCGACTCCAGCTCCAGGATGCGATGAGCCGACATCGAGGTGCCAAACCTTGCCGTCGATGTGATCTCTTGGGCAAGATAAGCCTGTTATCCCCAGGGTAACTTTTATCCGTTGAGCGACTGCCGTTCCATGACGTACAGCCGGATCACTAAGTCCTGCTTTCGCACCTGCTCGACTTGTAGGTCTCGCAGTCAAGCACACTTCTACCTTTGCGCTCTACATACGGTTTCTGACCGTATTGAGTGTACCTTTGAACGCCTCCGTTACCTTTTAGGAGGCGACCGCCCCAGTCAAACTACCCACCACGCACTGTCCCCCCACCGGATAACGGCGGCAGGTTAGAAACTCAACATACCAAGGGTGGTATTTCAAGGACGACTCCATTAAGGCTAGCGCCTTAACTTCAAAGTCTCCCACCTATCCTACACATGTTAGGCCAAGTTCCAATACGAAGTTGTAGTAAAGCTCCATGGGGTCTTTTCGTCTTGATGCGGGTACCCAGCGTTTTCACTGGGACCATAATTTCACCGAGTCCATCGTTGAGACAGTTGAGAGATCATTGCGCCTTTCGTGCAGGTCAGTATTTAGCCGACAAGGAATTTCGCTACCTTAGGACCGTTATAGTTACGGCCGCCGTTCACCCGGGCTTCACTTCAACGCTTCGCATAAAGCTAACGCATCCGCTTAACCTTCGGGCACTGGGCAGGCTTCACCCCCTATACATCACCTTGCGGTTTAGCAGAGAGCTGTGTTTTTGATAAACAGTTGCCCCTCACAATTTACTGTGGCCAACTAGAAGTTGGCTCCCCTTCTCGCGAACTTACGGGGTCATTTTGCAGAGTTCCTTAACGATGGTTTTCTCGCGCGCCTTAGAATACTCATCTTGGGGACGTGTGTCCGTTCTCGGTACAGGTACCAGTTACTTTAACGTTTAGAAGCTTTTCTTGGAAGCATGAAATCACATAATTCGGAACCGAAGTTCCTATGCATCGTAGATTCCGGTTATAGAGTACGCATTTAACTATACTCACCAGTTGCTACTTACCCCCAAATCCATTAATGGGTAATGCTATCCTTCTCCGTCACTCCATCACTAGTAATAGGTAGTACAGGAATATTAACCTGTTGTCCATCGGATACGCTTTTCAGCCTCTCCTTAGGTCCTGACTAACCCTGGGTGGACGAACCTTGCCCAGGAAACCTTCCCCAATAGGCGTTGTGGATTCTCACCACAAATCGTTACTCATACCGGCATTCTCACTTCTAAGCGCTCCACCAGTCCTCACGGTCTGGCTTCGCCGCACTTAGAACGCTCCTCTAACGTGTTTTCACACCCGTAGCTTCGGTATCATGTTTTACTCCCGTTACATTATTGGCGCATGATCTCTTGACTAGTGAGCTATTACGCACTCTTTAAAGGGTGGCTGCTTCTAAGCCAACCTCCTAGTTGTTTATGAAATCACACAACCTTTCTGACTTAACATGATTTTGGGACCTTAGCTGACGATCTGGGTTGTTGCCCTCGCGAGCCGGGACGTTAGCACCCCGGTTCCGACTGCCTGATAATACACAATGGTATTCGGAGTTTGATTATAGTCAGTACCGCTAGGCGCGGCCATTCCATATTCAGTGCTCTACCACCAAAGTTTAACATCAGACGCTAGCCCTAAAGCTATTTCGAGGAGAACCAGCTATCTCCAAGTTCGATTGGAATTTCTCCACTATCCACAAGTCATCCGGGCACTTTTCAGCGTACTACGGTTCGGCCCTCCACTTGGGGTTAACCAAGCTTCAGCCTGCTCATGGATAGATCACATGGTTTCGGGTATATATCAACATACTAAACGCCCTATTAAGACTCGATTTCTCTACGGCTCCGTTTTTCTCCACTTAACCTCGCATGTTAACATAACTCGCCGGTCCATACTGCAAGATGTACGCCATCACTCATTAACGAGCTCTGACTAATTGTAAGTAAGCGGTTTCAGATTCTATTTCACTCCCCTCCCGGGGTTCTTTTCACCTTTCCCTCACGGTACTAGTTCGCTATCGGTGTCTGGTTAGTATTTAGCCTTACCGGATGGTCCCGGCAGATTCAGACAGGGTTTCACGTGCCCCGCCCTACTCAGGATACTATCAGAAGTCTTTGCCATTTCGCGTACGGGAGTTTCACCCTCTATGCTTTAGTTTCCCAACTAATTCTGCTATAACAAAGATTTGTAACTTCGTGTAGATAGTCCTACAACCCCGACTTATGTCGGTTTGGGCTCTTCCACGTTCGCTCGCCGCTACTAATGGAATCATTATTTATTTTCTCTTCCTGTTGCTACTAAGATGTTTCAGTTCACAACGTGTCTCGCAAATGTAACTATTTTATTCATTACATAGCAACTAGAAATTACTCTAGTTAGGTTTCCCCATTCGGAAATCCCCGCTTCGTAGCTTATATCCAGCTCCACGAGGCTTATCGCAGGTAATCACGTCCTTCATCGACTTCCAGACCCAAGGCATCCACCACAAACTCTTACTTATTTAAAAGTTGTAACAATATATGACCTATTGTTGATGTATATTCAAAGACATTTCAATAAATTATTATATTTAATAATAATTACTCGGTATCAATCAAAACAAATTAACCAATTTAATTTATTTATTTTATTTGATGTCGTTGTAATATCTTTACTATTCAGTTTTCAAAGAACAATTAGAGAGAAAGTTCTCTCAAAACTAGATATATCTATGGACTATTAACATAGTACATGTGTCATTGTAACAAATAATTTTAATAAAAATAGTCTTAAGTATCCTATTAATATAGGTAATGTACTCCGTAGAAAGGAGGTAATCCATCCCCACGTTCTCGTAGGGATACCTTGTTACGACTTAACCCCAGTCACCAGTCCTGCCTTAGGCGGTTGTTTCCGTAGTTAACAAAACCGACTTCGGGCATTACCAGCTCCCATGGTTTGACGGGCGGTGTGTACAAGACCCGAGAACGTATTCACCGTAGCGTAGCTGATCTACGATTACTAGCGATTCCGACTTCATGTAGTCGAGTTGCAGACTACAATCCGAACTGAGAACGGTTTTTTGAGATTTGCTCCACGTCGCCGTCTTGCTTCTCTTTGTACCGTCCATTGTAGCACGTGTGTTGCCCCACTCGTAAGAGGCATGATGATTTGACGTCGTCCCCACCTTCCTCCCAATTACTCGGGCAGTCTCCTTAGATCATCTAACTAAGGACAAGGGTTGCGCTCGTTGCAGGACTTAACCGAACATCTCACGACACGAGCTGACGACAACCATGCACCATCTGTCATTCCGTTAACCTCCACTATATCTCTATAGCTTTGCGGAAGATGTCAAGAGTGGGTAAGGTTCTACGCGTATCTTCAAATTAAACCACATGCTCCACCGCTTGTGCGGATCCCCGTCAATTCCTTTAAGTTTCACACTTGCGTGCATACTACTCAGGCGGATGATTTAATGCGTTAGCTGCGCCGATGGTTCCCATCAGCTAATCATCATCGTTTACGGCGTGGACTACCAGGGTATCTAATCCTGTTTGCTCCCCACGCTTTCGTCTCTCAGTGTCAATATGTGCCCAGTTAGCTGCCTTCGCCATGTTGGTGTTCTTCCTAATATCTACGCATTTCACCGCTTCACTAGGAATTCCGCTAACCTCTACACAATTCTAGTATGCCAGTATCCAACGCGATTTGGGGTTGAGCCCCAAGTTTTGACGTCAGACTTAACACACAACCTACAGACGCTTTACGCCCAATAATTCCGGATAACGCTTGCAACCTATGTATTACCGCGGCTGCTGGCACATAGTTAGCCGTTGCTTTCTGACAAGGTACCGTCAAGATCATGGCATTTCCTCCACGATTTTTTCTTCCCTTATAACAGCAGTTTACAACCCGAAGGCCTTCATCCTGCACGCTGTGTCGCTCCATCAGGCTTTCGCCCATTGTGGAAAATTCCCTACTGCTGCCTCCCGTAGGAGTCTGGGCCGTATCTCAGTCCCAGTGTGGCGGATCAGTCTCTCAACCCCGCTAAACATCATCGCCTTGGTAAGCCATTACCTTACCAACTAGCTAATGTTACGCACCCCGATCTTCTAGTGAAGCTTGAAAGCTCCTTTTATATATAGTTCATGCGAACCATATAAGTATCCGGCATTAGCGCTAATTTCTCAGCGTTATTCCAATCTAGAAGGCACGTTAAGTACGTGTTACTCACCCATTCGCCGCTAAGTTCCGAAGAACTCCGCTCGACATGCATGTATTAGGCACACAGCCAGCGTTCATCCTGAGCCAGGATCAAACTCTCGAAAAAATTGACTGTCATGTATTGTATATATCTAGTTTTCAAAGAACTTTTGTTTCAAAATGTTTGCTTAATTATTATAGCACAAGAAAAATAAAACAATAATTTTTTTTATATTTTTTATTTGATTTCTTATTCTATTTGTAACGACTCTTTTAAAAGTCGTGTTAATATTATACATACAAAATAAAATAATTCAAATAAAAAAATCTTTTTTTATAAAACGCACGTTTTTGTTGTTATTTGGCTGTTAAATTCAATTAATTTGATAAATCATTTTAGAATTTATTTTCTTGATTTTAAAGTTAGATTTTGAAATAAAAAAACTCAAGAAATTCTTGAGTTTCTATTTTCGACCAACATTTGTTGAAATGGTGCGAACGAATGGACTTGAACCATCGACCTCACGATTATCAGTCGTGTGCTCTAACCAGCTGAGCTACGCTCGCATATGTATGCTTATTATACACTTTTTTATATAATAAGCAACAAAATTATTAAATAAATTAACGTTTTGAAAATTGTCTTGCACGACGTGCAGCACGAAGACCTGGTTTTTTACGTTCTTTAGCTCTAGCATCTCTTGTAAGCATACCAGCAGCTTTTAAAACAGATCTATAACTGTCACTTGCTAATAATAAAGCACGAGCAATACCTAATCTAATAGCTCCAGCTTGACCACTTAAACCACCACCAGCAACTTTAACTGAAACATCAAATTGTCCAGCAGTTTCTGTTAACACAAAAGGTTGATTAGCATCTTTTAAATAAATATCTGATGTTAAGTAATCTCTAGCATCACGATTGTTGATAATAAATTTACCTGTACCTGTTGAAATTTTAACACGAGCTACAGATGATTTTCTTCTTCCTAAACCACGATATTCTACTTTAGACATAATTATTTAACCTCTAATCTTTCTGGTTGTTGTGCTTCTTGTTTGTGTTCTGGTCCTGCATAAACGTATAAGTTACGACGTTGTTTGTTTCCAAGTTTTGTGTGAGGGATCATACCGCTAACAGCTTTTTCGATTAAAGCTGTAGGTCTTTTTACTCTTAATTTAGCTGCTGTAATACTTTTTAAACCACCAGGATATCCTGAGTGTGAGTAGTAAATTTTGTTTTCTTCTTTTTTAGCTGTTAAAACAACTTTTTCAGCATTGATGATAATAACATTATCACCCATATCTGAATTTGGAGTAAAAGTAGGTTTGTTTTTTCCTCTTAAAACTGAGGCTACAAAAGCTGCTAAACGTCCTAAAACTTGTCCTTCTGCGTCAATAACATATCATTTTTTATCTGCTTGTTGGCTATTAACAATTGTAGTTTGTCTCATAAACTATCCTCCTACGTTAATTTAAAAATTCGGTTTGGTCCATAAATTGCATTACTATTATAACATACAAACAAATATTCAAAAATAGAAAAAAGAAAAAGTTTAATATGTTGATATTTTTGCAATTTAAGTAAGTTGTGTTTTTTAATTATATTATAAAAAAGAGAGATTTTTAATTTAAATTAATTTTCATCTTCTCACTCAAATTGGTATCCATAAATTGTTACAGTATCACCTTTTTGAATTCCTCTTCTTACAAGATCTTCTCAAACACCAATCTTTCTTAAGATATTGTTAAATCTAAGTAAGTTATCATAACTATTAATTGGAATTTTGTGATAAAGCTCTTCAATTTTAGGCCCTGTAATTTCAAAGTAACCTTTGTATGGTGAGAATATTTCGTAATCGGGTTGAAATTCAATTACTTTCATTTCCTCTTCTTCTTCATTTTCAATTGGATTGAGATGTGATTTTTTAATTAATTCAAGTAATTTACCTTTAACTAATTCAATATTTTCATTATTTAATGCAGAAATAGAAATAACATCCAAATCTGGGTAAGTTTTTTTAAACTCTTGCATATGATTATCGAATGCCTCAAGATCAGATTTGTTAGCAATAATTAGTTGAGGTTTGTTTTCTAATTTTAGATTATAGATTTTAAGTTCATCATTAATTATTTTGTAGTCTTCAATTGGATTTTTGTCTTCTGAACCAAAATCAATAATGTGAGCAATAATTCTACATCTTTCGATATGTTTTAAGAATTGTATTCCAAGCCCCTTACCTAATGAAGCGCCTTTAATTAATCCCGGTAAGTCTGCAACTGTGTATGAATCGCCATCGTATTCAACCATTCCTAACTGCGGAACAAGTGTGGTAAATTCATAATCGGCAATTTTAGCTTTTGCATTTGAAATTAAAGTTAAAAAAGTACTTTTTCCAGCTGAAGGTTTTCCTACAAGACCAACATCACTTAAAATTTTTAGGACGATGTTTGCTTCATATTTTTCTCCTGGCATTCCATTTTCACAAATACGTGGTGCAGTGTTTTTGGCGGTTTTAAATTTAGTATTTCCCCTTCCGCCTTTACCACCTCTAGCAACTAAATATGGTTTATCAGCTTCTAGAACATCAGCAATTAATTTTTTACCATTATAAACAAGTGTTCCAATAGGTACTTTAATGTATGTGTCTTTAGCGTTAGCTCCATAAAGATTTTTAGGACCACCTTTAACACCATCTTCAGCTGTAATGTGTTTGCTTTTGTAGAAACTAAGTAAGGTATTTTTGCCTAAATCACCAACAAAATAAATGTTTCCACCACGTCCACCATCTCCGCCATCTGGACCACCTTTATCAACGTGAGCCTCTCTACGGAATGAGATCATTCCATCTCCACCTTTACCGGCTTGCAATAAAATTTTAACTTCGTCTACGAATTTTGCCATGTATACCTCCAATTAACTGCCTTTTTTTATAGTTATAGTATTATAAATTATATTTTTTTATTTAAAAGAAAAACAGGCTTTGCCTGCTTTTGTAATTAAACTAGATAATCATTAATTCCATTAAAGGTTTGTTCTTCTGGGAAATTAATGTTTCAATATCCATTTTTAATTCTTTTTGCAATTCTTTTTTGTCTTTGGTTTTCAAGTAAACTTCAAATTCAAGTACAAATGAAAATCGAAGAGTAAACTCCAATCGTGATTCCAAATAGCATAATAATATTGAATGAAAAGTCTGTTGCATTTTGAAATGCTAAAAGAACAATAATTGCAAAAATTGTTGTTAATGAAGTATAAAGACTTCTTTTTAAAGTATCAGCTATTGCTGTATTTACAATTTTACGAATATCATCTTTAGTTAAAATTTTCTTAACATATTGAGCATGAATAATTTCTCTAATCTTATCAAATGTAACAACTGTATCGTTAATACTGAGCCCTAAAATTGCAAGCATAGCAGCTACAACAATTGTTGAAATTTGTAATCTTGTAATAATAATGAAAGCTATAACCATTAAAAAGTCATGTAATAAACCAAAAATTGCTGCAATTGAATAAGTATAATTCATTCGAATAAGTAAATAAACAATAATTGCAATAAAGCTAATTGAAGTAGCTATTAAAGCATTGATAACTAATTTTTGTGCTTCTGAATTTGAAACTTGTAATGCTAAAACGTTAAAGTTACTGTTGTAGTCTGAAACAATTGTTTTAACTTGTGTCAGAATTTCTTCTTGATCAAAGTTGCTTCCGATTAGTTTTAAAGATACAAGATATGAATCATTTTGTTTGTCAGATAAATTAATTGAAATTAAATCTTGAATATTTTCAATTCCATTCATTTTGGCTGCTAATAAGTTTTGAATCTCTTGAGCATTAGCTTGAGTCATGTAAATACTTTTTGCTTCATTTGCGACAATTGAAATATTTAATCCACCACTAAATTCGATTGATGTATTGATTCCACTCCCAAAGCTACCATTTTTGCCTGCTATTGCTCCAAAAATTATTATTGCAACAAGAATGAAAATAAATGAAGCTAACGCAAATCATTTCGACTGTTTTAAGAAATCGTTTTGATTAATGAAAGTTCTTAATCTTGTAGGTTTCTCAATATATTTTTTATGAACACCTAAAAGATAAAGACGCTTTTCAAAAAGTCCTGTATTTGCAAGCATATGAGCTACAAATTTTTGGAAGACAAGCATCACAATTAAAGTGAATAAAACTGATAAAACAAGTGTAATACTAAACCCTTTAACATCTTTTGTTCCAAAATAAAAGAGAATAAATCCAACTAATAAAGTTGTAATATTAGCATCCAAAATACTTGAAAGTGATTGCCTATTTGCGTTTTTAAATGATTTTTTAAATGAATCACCTTCATAAATTTGCTTTTTCAGTCTTTCATAAGTAATAACATTAGCATCAACACTAATTCCAATTCCAATAATCATAGCAGCTAATGTTGATGGAGAATATTCGCCACGAAGTGCTGTGAAGATAAGTAATGTTAAAAAGATGTAAAGCGACATACTAATTGTGCTTAAAGCACCTAGTAAACCATAGTTGACCATCATAAAGATAGCAATAAGACTAAAAATAACAATACCGGCAAAAATAGCATATTTAAATGCTGTTTGATTTTTGTCTGCTTGAACATAGTATTTAAGAAGCGGAACTAATTCATAATTACTTAATCCAAACTTAATTTTACTTGCTAATTCTTTAGCATCAACTTGAGTAAAGTTACCTTGAATAACTGTTTTATCAGTTGTAATTACTGACGAAACACTAGGTGAACTAATTAAATATAACGATGCTTTAAATTCATTTTCTTTAAGAGCATTTTCACCTAAATTTTGTCCGTTATTAGTAAGGTAAACTTCATTATTAACGTGAATAAAGTTTCATAGGTTTTTACCAGCTGCATTTCAATCATCTGGGTATTTATTTTCAGCTAAATCAACAAGTTTATCTAAATTAAGTCAAATTAGCATTCTACGATCTTGCTTATTTGAAATATATTTAGTTGCATCAACTCAAGCATTTTGACCATTAACACCGTTTAATTCAATTGAAACATTTCATTTACCATCATTTCCTAAAGTTGCTTCTACTCCATTGCTTTTAAATGGTGGAATAAAATTAGAAATTGGTAAAAGATTTCCTTCTGAATCAAAAAGTGATGCATCTTCTTTGAATGTAATTGTCGAACCATCTTTAACAAAAAGCGGATGCATTTCTGTATCTGTAATTGTTAAAATAGGTTTTGTAATAATTTCTTCTTCAAATTTAGTTAATTCTTCAAAAGAGTAATCACCACTTTTGGTAATTCTTAATTTACCTTCTCCTTCAGTTGAAATATTAATTCCGTTAAGACCTGTTCCGCCAGTTAAGCGATCATAAAGTGAATTGTTAATTAAATTAGTTAGTTCACTGTTTGCATTAACTGTTTGACCTTTGTCATCCTTTGTTTGCGCTTGGACGACAACTTCAACACCTCCGCCATATTCAATCGATTTATTAACGTTTTGAGAAATATAATATTTGCTACCAACAACAATAGATGTTGCTGCAGCAGATAATGTTAAAAAACTGATTAAATATCTTCGAAAATTATTGATTTTAAAGATTTTTTTGAATCACTTAATCATATTAATCTAAATGATACCACAAATTAATCTAAATGATACCACAAAATCATGTCCTTTTACTTTGAATTACTTATTTTAATTGCTCTAAAAGATAGTTAATTCCTTTGTCAGAAATTTTCCGTCCGCGTGAATTTTTCTCGATAAATTTTAAGTAGATAAGAATAGGTTCAATTTCATTTAAAATTGTTTCTTTGTTGTGGATCGAAATTCCTGTAATTGTATCAAGGGAGAGGGATCTATTGTGGCCGATATTTTTCAAAATCTCTAAATATTCAACATGATCTTTAGTGAGGCCAAATTGATAAAGATCTAGGTTCTTAAAAGTTTTTTGGACGATATTTAAGTCAATTTTGCCATTATTTTCCGCAATTGCAAAGTCACTAATTCTCTCAAGCAAGTGATTTGCTATTCTAGGTGTTAAACGAGCATAATTAGCAATAAACTTTTGTATTTCAAGTGGGATTTTAAGATTCATTTTTTTGGTTGAATGTTTAATAATTTTCAAAATATCTTTTTCATTGTATGGTACTAATCTTGCAATATAACCAAAACGATCTTTGAATGGTTGAGGTATTTCATTAATTTTAGTTGTAGCACCAATAAGTGTAAAGGGTTTGATCTTCATCCGAAGTGCTCTAGAATTGCCTTCTGCACCTATAATTAAGTCAAAAACAAAATCTTCAATCGCACTATAGAGAAATTCAATAATATTTCGATTAATGCTATGAATTTCATCAACAAAAACAATGTCCCCATCTTGAATAATCGAAAGCATATTGATAATATCTGCTTTCTTTTCTAAATTTGCTCCTTGAATGTAGTGTATTTTTTTATCAGTTTCATTCGCTATAATGGTAGCTAAAGTTGTCTTGCCCATACCTGGAGGGGCATAAAACAAAATATGTGATAAAACACACTTTTTAATCTGAGAACTTGTAATCATTGCTTTTAATGTTTTTATTAACTTGTCTTGCCCAATGAAATCTTCGAATTTCAGTGGTCTTAAATTATTGTGTTTGTACATTTTTTTGTTGCTCGTCAGCAATGATTTGAATTGAATCCTCAATCATTTTTTCTAAATTATCTGTTTCTTTAATTTTTTGCATTGCTAAATCAATTTGATGTTTTTTAAACCCTAAAGTTGTGAGTGTTAAATTTAGCTCATTTAAGTTATTTTGTTTGGCTTGTGTTTCAGCTTTCACTTGGATTAATTTGCTTCATTTTTCTTTTAATTCAACACAAATGAATCTAGCAGTCTTATCAGTGACAAATGGACAACTAGCAAGTGTTTGTCATTCTTCTGAAACAATTGATGTAGCTACTTCTAGTCAACCTTTTTCTAAAAGATTAATAGCTATTTTTGGTCCAACTTTATCTATTGTTAAAAGATCAATAAAAAGCAATCTTTCTTTAAAATCCTTAAAACCATATGTATTTTGATAATAATCTGTTTTGTATTCATAAAGAAATAACTTCATTTTTTGGCCAATTGTAAAGCGATGTTCTTGAGCAACATTTACAAGATAACCTGTTCCATAAGATTCTAAAATTAGATTGTTTTTGTTTTTGTATACTATTTCTCCAAATTTATATAAAATCATATTTTCTCCTTTTTTGTTCCTCATTTAGTAGATAAAGAAATTTGCATTATGAACAAAAAAATGTCTAAAAATAAACTAAAAATGTTCTAGAAATAGTATTTTTCCTTACTTTAAGAAGAATTTAAAAAACAAAAAAGACACTAAATATCTAAATATCTAGTGTCTGGAATTTGAAATAATTTAAATAAAACGATTATTTTTGGATACGGTCGTCTAATGCAACATATCCTTCAACTTTTTTACCTTTGTAAAAACCACAAAATCTACATACTACGTGTTGCTCAATTAATTTTGTACAGTTTGAGCATTTTACAAGGTTAGGTGTAGCTAACGCATTGTGTGTTTGTCTTTTGTGTTTACGTTGCTTTGATGTTTTACGCTTTGGTACAATAGCCATGGTTGTCCTCCTTTGTGGTCTTTATAATTAGCAAAAATATTATAATACAAAAACAAAAAATAATAAATATTATTTCAAAAAAATTGACAAGCAAGGTGAGCTTGAAAACTCATTTTTGACTAGTAATACTAATTTTATGTTCTAGAAATATTTTTGCATTCAAATTTAATCAAAAAGTATTTATTGTTTTATATATTATAATTAATTTTATCTATGAATCAAAAAAGAAAAAAAACAAAAGTTGGAATAGTTGTTGAATATAACCCGTTCCATAATGGTCATATTTTTCAGTTAAATTGAATTAAAGAACACTTTCCAAATTCTAAAATAATAATTGCAATGAGCCACAAGTATTCACAAAGAGGTGAAATTATTTGTTTATAATTTAGACAAAGGTTTAAAATAGCCAAAAAATACGGTGTTTCGAAAGCAATTAAACTACCAGTTGAAATTTCTGCACAAGCAGCTCATATTTTTGCAAGTCAAGCAGTTTTAAAATTAAATAAAGCAAGGATTGATTATTTAGTGTTTGGTTCAGAAACAGCAGATGTAGAGCTCTTTCTGAAGATTGCAAAATTAATCAAAGAAAATAAAGCAGAATATAACAAACTTGTCAAAAAATACTTAAAAGAAAAAGGTAATAGTTTTCCGAGAGCAACTAATTTAGCTTTACAGGAATTATCAGGCGAAAATATTAGCTTGCCTAATGATATTTTAGGATTAGAATACGTTAAAACAATAGTTGAAGAAAACTTGGACATTAAGCCAATCGCAATCAAAAGAACAGTTGGTTTTCATGCTGAAAAACCTAATGAAAGTTTTGCTAGTGCAACATATTTACGAAAAGCAATAAGTGAAAATCAAGATGTTTCAAAATACACGCCCGTTCAACTAAAAAAACTCAAAAGAAAGAGATTGATTGAAAATACTTATCCTAAATTTCAAAAAATTATTAAAAATTCAACTCCTGAACAATTGAGAAAATACAAAATGATTAGTGAAGGTATCGAGAATTTATTTATCAAAAATATTGATAAGCCAAATTATGAGGAGTTTATTGCTTCTTGTGTGAGCAAAAGATATACAGCAAGCAGAATTAAAAGAACGTATCTTTTTGTGCTTTTAAAAATAAAAAAATAAGCCTAAAGCCTATTTTCTAAAAATTGTTTTGCTCCTTTTGGAGCTTTTTTTTAACTAGGAAAAAGTGCAGTTGAGTAGTTTTCTCCATAAACTTTTTCAAGTTGCTCTTTATATGAATTGGTTTGAAGTTCATATTTATTTTTGTCACGTCCATCAATTAAATTATATGGATAGATTACTCCATTTGCATTTCAAAGTTTCGCACTTTGGACAAATTGGATAAAGAGTGTGCTGTGATTAATTACATATTTATTATCTTCGCTTAAATAAATTGAAGAGTCATCTTTTAAGTTACCAAATAAAAGACCAATTGGCAGACCATCTTGATTTAAGACTAAACTACCACTAATTCCGCCATATGCTTTTGTACCATGATCTGTTTTATATGCAATACCATAAAAATACGGAATATCTTCACCATTAAATTTTGCTCCATGATCAGCTACTTGCTTATTATGTAATTCATCAATTGGTAAAAATGACGTATCTTTTCTACCGTGTCAATCAGTTCTTTTTAATGAAGCTAAATCACTATCTAAAACGCTTGAGAAAATACCCTGACGGTTGGAACTATATGAAGGAAATCCATATGAATAAAGTGAATAAGGTTTATAGTAATAAGGAGTAATTTCATCATCTTTAAAAATATTTGTCAGAAAATCAGAGACTTCTTTTGCTTTTTCATAAGTTGTAATTTCATTTAGCTTATTAGCATCATTTGTTCTAATCATATTTTGTCTTGCTTCTCAAAATGAACGATAATCTAAATTTGCATATGGAAGAGAGTTATTAAACATTGAAATTTTGTGAGTTTCAACTTTGTTAATTGAATCGTCTAAAACTTGCGGTGCTTGCACAACAAGTTGTTTGACGATCGGTCTAAATTTTGAACTCGGATATTTGCTTACTTTAAAATCTCATTCAATTACAGCAAAATCTGTGTAATATGTTTTAGATTGATCATAATTAGAATAAGCTCTTTCGTCCATAAAATTACGTGCTAAAAAGAATGTTCTCGGGAAATTATCATTCGCTATTTCCATATATTGGACTTTACCATTAGCAACTTGGTTTTGACTTCCTTTTCCAATAAAAAGTCTTGAAATTGCTTTATCACGATTTGGTTGCTTATATTCAGGATAATCATCTTCGCTAAATAATTCTACCGCTACATGATAATTTGTTCCAAAGAACAATTTATATTCTTCTCTTTCTTTAATGACTTTGTAATCTAGTAATCAAAGTGTACCAGCTGTATATGTTCCATCATTAAAAAATGTAAGTAAAGAAAAACTTCTTTTGCGAAGCAAGTCAATATAATCGTTGTTGCTATTTAACATAAAATATTCAGGGACAATATCGTTATATTTTAAGGCATTTGGATTTTCATTATAAAAACTTTCCGCTGTTTGTTTTTCATCATTATTAGAATTTAAATTAGTTTTAGGTTCATTAGTTTCGATTTTATCAGAATCGTTAGCAATAGGTTCATTATTAGTTACAGGATTTGGTTCATTATTTTCATTAGCTTCCACTTCTTTTGAACTTGTATCAATATTATTTTCAACCCCTTCTTCATCTTTGCTTGTTTTTGGTAACTCTTCTTCATTAGTAGAAATAGTATCATTTGAAGTATTTGATGTATTTTCTGTTTCCGAACTAGCACTATTATGTGAACTTTCAGGGTTTGAATTTTCTTTATCTGCGTTAGTTTCATTATTTATTGTTGAATTGGAACTAGTAATTTCGCTATCAGAAGAACTATAAGAACTTGAATTATTATTGGCTTCTATAGTTTCATTATTTGAATTATTAGTTTCTGAAGGCTTTTCTGAAGGTTCAGATGTTTCATTATTAGTTTCTGTCTGTGTTTTAGTATCTTGATTTGCGTCTTCTTTGTTTTCGCTTTCATTATTTGAAACAGTTGCAGAATCACTTGGTTCTAAATTAGTTGAATTGTCACTTTTTTTGTTTTCTGCTTCTTTATTTATCAATTGTTCATCTAAATTATTATTTAAGTCGTTTTCTTTTGTGTCTAGATCATTATTTGCATTTTTAGGATTATCTGCTGTTTGATTATTTTTTTCTATTTCTTTTTGAGTTTGCGCTGTTTTGCTTGTTTTATCACAAGAAGCAGCTAAACCCAAAATAGAGGCAGATAAAGCAAAAAAGGATAAAATTTGTTTTAGTTTTTTAATCATTTTAGCTCTTTTCTATTTTCTATATCTTAAATTATAAACAAATCAAAATGCAAATAATAACAAAGCTCAAAATAATTCATAAAAAGTAAGTAAAAAAGGAAACAAAAAAGGAAACGTCACGATAAAAGTGACATTTCCCATTGAAGTTCAAGTTTAAAAGATGAAAATTGCATAAATTAAACTTTAGCATTTTTTAAAATTTCAATCTCTTGTTTGGTTAGTTCTCGATATTCACCTACCTGAAGATTTAATTGATCAAGTTCTAATTTTCCAAAAGAGACTCTCTGTAGTTCTATAACTTCATTATCTACTTTTTGGAACATTCTTTTAACTTGGTGAAATTTACCTTCGTTAATTGTTAAAAATGCTCTGTACTGATCAATAATTTCTAATTTAGCAGGCTTGGTTAATTTTTTTTCACCAATATCGATACCTTGTTCAAATTGAGTGACCAAGTCAATTTTCAAAGGGTTTTTAGTATCTACTAAATATTTTTTAGAAATATGCTTATTTGGACTGAGTAGATTGTGTGAAAAAGCTCCATCATTAGTCAAAAGAAGCAAACCAGTTGTATCTTTATCTAAACGACCGACAGTATGTAAGCCTTTAATATACCTATATTTAGGATCTAAAAGTTCAAAGATAACATTATTTCACGAATCTTGATTTGCACAAATATAGTTTTTAGGCTTATTAATTACAAGGTACACAAATTGATCATTATAAACTTCTTGGTTATTTATAAAAATCAAATCTTGACCTGTGTTTATTTTTAAGTTTTCAAGGATGCTTTGATTATTAATGCTAACCAAACCTTGTGAAATTAATTTTTTGACTTCTTTTCGTGAATAATTTGTATTATTACTAACTAACTTTTCTAAATCAATCATTTTCTAGAATTATTTTTTTCCAAGTAAACTAAACATATTTTTCTTATATACTTCAACGCCTGGTTGGTTGAATGGATTTACACCTAATAAATATGCGCTCATTGCTAATGCACGTTCAAAGAAAATGAATAAAGCACCTAATGTTTCTTCATCAAACTTATCGAATAATAAATGAAGGTTTGGCACTTTACCAACTTCAACATGGGCTTTCATTGTAGCTGCAAAAGCAACATTATTCACAGAGTGTAAATCTTTACCATCTAGGTAACTTAATTTATCTAAATCTTGTGAGTCTGATTTAAATACGATGTTGTATTTTGGATTTTTAAGTGTTAAAACTGTTTCAAATAAAATTTTATTTCCATCTTGAATCATTTGCCCTAATGAGTGTAAATCAGTTGAGAAAAGTGAACTCATTGGTCAAATACCTTGTCCATCTTTACCTTCTGATTCTGCAAAAAGTTGTTTTCATCACTCGGCAAAATATTGTAATTTTGGTTCATATGACACAAGCATTTCGGCTAAAAAGTTGTGTTCTGTATGTAAATAAAACCTAGTAACAGCATATGCATAAGCAGGGTTTTTAAGAATTAAATCAGAAGATAATTCTTTGTTTGTTAAGTTTGCTCCTTCTAGTACTCTTTTTGCATCAATTCCTGCACAAAGAAATGGGAAAAGACCAACTGCTGTTAAAACTGAAAATCTTCCACCAACATCATCTGGAACGATGAATTTTTCATATCCTTTTTGAGTAGCAAGTTCAAAAAGTACACCTTTAGCTTGATCTGTTGTAGCAGCAATAAGCTCACTTGCATTTGCTTCTTTAGACTCTAATAAGTTTCTAAATTCTCTAAAAGCAATTGAAGGTTCTAAAGTTGTTCCTGATTTTGAAATTACATTAATAGCAAACTTTTTATTTTTAACATATTCTAATTTTTCATATAAAGCTTCCGCAGAAATATCATTTCCGGCAAAAAGTAATTCCATTTTTGGTTTTTTAATTGAATAAGGACCATAAATAAAGTCGTAACCTGTTTTAGCCCCTAAATATGAACCACCAATTCCAACTACAACTACAACTTCTACACCAGCTTGTGCTCAGCTATCTGCTTTTTTCACCATTCTAGCAAATTCATCTTTATCGTAGTCTTCTGGAAGGTTGTATCAACCTAGTCAATCTTTTTCTTCGACTGTTTTATTAACTAATGAATTGTGAATTTTTGTAACTCTTTCTTGAAGAGTACCAGCTAATTCATTAATGTTTGTTGTCTCTTGTGGGAATGCATTATCTAAATTCAATTCTAAATGTTTTAATTTCATTTTTTCTCCTAATTATTATTTGAGTTTTCTCTTATGATTTTTTAATTATTAATAATTATAATTTATACATTTAATTTTATTAATAACTATTAATGAATTTTTGAATGAGCAAGATTAATATTTAATTTCATCTATTAACTCAAAATATAGATGAACTAGAGCTTGTATTTATACTTTTTTTGTTCTACACTGCTTTTTTCTTATTTATTTAATGTTAGGAGACTCTGAAGTTTTCTAACTGGAAAGGAGGGAAACGTGTGTAAAAAATTTTTTTTGAAAGAAAGGAATATGAATATTAAGTTATTTTTAATTCTCTTAATTTTGCTAGTTATACTAGCTATTTTGAGAACCAAATAATTTAAATCATATTTCCTCCTTTCGAAAAGGAAAAAACACCTTCCGGCAGAAGGTGTTTTTCTATGGAAATGAGTTTAACATGTGTAAAAATTTCATATAAATTATACCTTTTTTAAAAGGTTCTTTTAAAAATAAATAACCTATAAAAGCTTAATTTTGAAAATTAGTTAAAAATGGAAATAAAAAGATGAAACAAATGAACAGCTTAAAAATAACAGCACATAGAAAAAATAGTTTCTTGTGTTAAAAAACCAGAACATAAGAGAAGCATAACTTTCTTACGTCCTAGTTTTAGTTTTGATATTATTCTTCAACAACTTCAGCTGTTTCTACATTATCTGAATTTGATGATGAACTAGCATTTTGAGCATTTTGTTGTGCAGCATAGTTAGCAAAGTTTTTAATTGCATTTTCTAACTCATCAAGTTTTGTTTTAAGAGTTGAAATGTCTTTTTTATTAATAAGTTCTTGAATTTCTTTTACTAATTTTTCTGATTCTTCTTTTGCTTTAGGATCTAATTTATGACCTTGATCTTTATTAGCTTTGTTAATTTGATCGATTAAACTTTCAGCACGAACAATTGTTTCTGCTTCGTCTTTACGTTTAGCATCAGCTTCTTTGTTCATTTCTGCTTCTTTAACCATTTTTTCAATTTCTTCTTCTGATAATTTACTTGAGTTTGAAATTGTGATTTTTTGTTCTTTTTGAGTTTTAACATCTTTAGCTGTTACAGTTGTAATTCCGTTAACATCGATTGAGAAGCTAACTTCGATTTGTGGAACACCTCTAGGAGCTGGTTCAATACCATCAAGGTTAAATTGCCCTAAAAGTTTGTTATCGTTAGCCATTGGTCTTTCGCCTTGCACAACTCTAATAGTAACTTCTGTTTGATTATCTGCAGCGGTTGAAAAGATTTGTGATTTTGTTACAGGAATTCTTGTGTTTCTAGCAATAAGAGGTGTAGATACTCCACCCATTGTTTCAATTCCTAAAGTTAATGGTGTAACGTCTAAAAGTAAAATATCATCAATATCACCTGCTAAAACAGCACCTTGAATTGCAGCACCAATTGAAACAACTTCATCTGGGTTAATTGAACGGTTTGGTTCTTTACCTAATGTTCTTTTAACCATATCTACTACAGCAGGCATTCTTGTTGAACCACCTACAAGTAAAACTTCATGAATATCATTTGCTGTAATTCCAGCTTCTTTAAGAGCATCTTCAATAGGTTTTCTTGTTCTGTCTAATAAATGAGAAGTCATTGATTCAAACTCACTACGTTTTAATTCAAGCTCAACATTAACTGGTCCATCAGCTGTTACAGCAAGGAAAGGTAAGTTAATTTGAGCAACAGATTGAGCTGATAAATCAATTTTAGCTTTTTCAGCTGTTTCTTTTAATCTAGCTAAAGCCATTTTATCATTTGCAGCATCATAGTTGTATTTTGAATTAATTTCTTTTAACATTCATTTAACAATTTCGTTATCTCAATCATCTCCCCCAAGGTGGTTATCTCCACTTGTTGAAAGAACTTCAAATGTACCATCTTCTAATTCTAAAACAGAAACGTCAAATGTACCACCACCAAGGTCGTAAACTAAAACTTTCATTGATTTATCTGTTTTTTCTAAACCGAAAGCAAGAGCTGCTGCTGTAGGTTCGTTAATGATACGTAAAACATCAAGACCAGCAATTTTACCAGCAATTTTAGTAGCTTCACGTTGAGCATTATCAAAGTAAGCAGGTACAGTGATAACTGCTTTAGAAACTTTTGTTCCCAATTTTGCTTCAGCATAATCTTTCATATATGAAAGGATCATTGCTGAAATTTCTTCTGGTTTATAATCTTTGCCATTTACATGTACAGTTTTATTTGTTCCCATTAATCTTTTAATCGAAACAACTGTGTTAGGGTTAGTTTCAACTTGTCTTTTTGCTACTTCACCAACAATAATTTCTCCGTTTTTAAAAGCAACTACTGAAGGTGTTGTTCTTTTTCCGTTTGGATTTTCCAAAACAACAGGTTGTTTATTTTCAATTACAGAAACAACAGAGTTTGTTGTTCCTAAGTCAATTCCTAATACTATTTCTTTAGCCATTTTAGCCTCCTAAATAAGATATATAAATAAGTTATAAGTTAAAAACTTTATTAAATTTTTATTATTTTGATAATTTAATTATATCATACTTTTTAGCAATCAAATCATTTAATTGCTAAATTTTTAAATTATTTTTTATTTACTATCACTGATGCAGGTTTAACTACCCTATCTTCAATCATGATTCCTGGTTTAACGACTTTTGTAATTATGTTATTTTCAAAATCAGTAAGTGTAGAAAAATCAATTGCTTGTTCTTTGTGTGCATCAAACTCTTGACCAACTTGAGGTAAAATCAAACTAACTCCATGATCATTTAAAACTTGTTCAAATTGTTGAGATACAATGTTAAAACCATAGCAATAGTTTTTAACTTGGATGTTGTCAGAGTTTTCTCCTGCTTGAACTGCCATTTTAAAGTTGTTGAATGGAGTTTCAAAATCTTCCATAAATTTTAATAAAGCAAACTTTTTGGCTTGTGCAAGTTCATTTTTATTTTTTTCTTCTAGTTCTTTTCTAAATTGAGCGATTTGTTCATTAGCTTTATTAGATAGTTCACTTGCTTTTTCTTTAAAAGTATATTCAAGTACTTTAATTTCGTTTTCTTTAAGTGATAATTTGTGTTCAAGCTCTTTGATTTTTGCTAAATTTTCCGATTCATTTCCTTTAAAGTTTTCTTGCTCAATAATTTCAATATTATCCATGATTACAAGTGCACTTTTTCTTCTGAATTCTTCAATTGGATAATCTTTTGCAAAAGAAAATTTAACTTCTAAAGTTTTTTTGATTTTACGATTAACTATTTTTTCATCAAAAAAAGGTAAATATTCTTCTTTTCCTATTGTGATTTCACGATAACCTGAATAATTGTCTTGTTTTTGATCTTCAACATAAAGTTTGAATTCACCTTTTAAAATATTATTGTCTTTTATCTTAATTGCTTTCATATTACTCCTTTTTATTCTTTAATAATTTTTCTAAAACATTTAAAACTGCTCTCATATTATTAAAATTGGAATTTTGCGAACCAACTACAGAAATTTCAGTAATTTTATCACCTGCATCAATTCTTTTTGACATATATGCACCAGAATCAGTGATCGAAATTTTGATTCTTTCTTCGTTTTCTAATTCATTTTCAATGTGTTCTCAAACAGAATAGTTTTCAATTAATTCAATCATGTTTGAAAGACTTTCACGATTGATTTTACTGCTTAAAATAATATTTTTCTTTCCGTAAACATTCTTTTGGACAAAATTGTTATTAAAAATATTGTTAACAAAATTTTCAATAATTTTTTGGTAATTTTTAACAGCTTGGGATAAAACATCTTTAAGCTCATTAACACGATGTGTAAGTCTTGAAACAGGTTCATCAATTAAATGTTCTTTAAAAATACGGACAGCAACTTTTAAATCATTAATATTAATTTCTTCAGGATCAAATTTTAAGATTTTAGAAAAAACTTCACCTGTTGAAATCACAATTACAATGGTCGCTGAAAAATCGCTAATTGGTACAATATCGATCCCTTTTAAAAGAGAGTTGTGATTATATGAAGTTGTAACTAAAGTCAGTCCAGTTGCATCAGAGATTATTTTAGCTGCTGATTCAATTGTAGTATCAATCTTTTCTTCTTTATCTTTAAAAATTTGACTTAATTGTTTCATAAGTTGTTCTTCACAAGAATCAGCTAAATAATTAGCATAATAATTTAAACCATTAGCTGTTGGTATTCTCCCACTTGAAGAGTGACATTTTTCTAAATATCCCATCTTTTCTAAATCGTTCATTAAATAACGAATTTTAGCTGATGAAAAAGTAATTTGTTCTGGATATTTTTGTAATAGTAAAGAACTACTAATTGCTTTTGGTTCCTCAATGTATAAGGAAACAATATGTTTCAAAATAAATTCATATTTATTGTCTAGTTTTCTTGAATTCATATTAAAAATTATAGCACTAAAAAGTCAAAATTAGCAAATAAAATTCTTTTCTGCTAAATCTTGATTGAGCATCTTTTTTGTTTAGCCCTAAATTAATTTATTTATAATTTCTCTATGTTTAAAATTTTCAAATTATTACCAACAACCACGAGGTTTAGAATCTTGCTTTGTGCATTAATTTCAATTATGCCGAGCTTTTTTGAGATGTTTATTCCTCAGTTTGTTAAACAATTTATTGTAATGAGTGATAGAACACAAGAAATAACCGTTGTAAAGCTCTTTCATTGACAAATATTACCTCCGCAAGGACTTACTGTCTACCAATTTTTAATTATTTTGGTAATCGGATGTAGCCTTGCTAATTTAGTTTTATGAATCATTTCTTTAAGACTTTCTGAATATACAATTAGTCATATTAGACACTTAATCAGAATGCAATTATTTAAAAAGATCATTAATTTAAGCAAAGACAACATTAATGAACTTTCACATGCAAGTATTATTACTTATTTTGGAAATGATATTAATAAAATAAATGGTGGATTTTTTGTTCTTTGTCGTTCGCTTTTAAATGGAACTTTCTTAATAGTTTGAGGACTAGTTTTTTCACTTAATCTTGATCTTAATCTTTCAATAGCAATTTTTATTAATATTCCTGTTGTCATAATTGGTTCACTTTTTGCAATCAAATTTCTTTTCCCTTCATTTAGAAAAGAAAATTGAATTTTAGATAAACTTAACGAAAAAGCAAAACAAGATATTAATGGAATTGAGCTTATTAAAACTTACAATTTAGAAAATTACCGTTATAAGCTTTATAATGAAGAAAACGAAAATCTCTTAAAATTAAATCTTAAAGTGACTAAAACAAGCTCAATTGCTTGACCTGTAATTCATACTTTTGTCGCTTTTGGTAACATTTTAGTCTTTCTTATTTTTGGTTTTCTAGCTAAAAATTACACAAATGCCAACATTCAAGAAAAAGTTGGTAACTTGTACCAATTCCTTGCTTATTTAGGTTTAATTTCATCTGGAATTTTTCAAGTATGTTTTGAATCAAATAAACTTTTTAGAGCTCGTTTTAGCGCTAAAAGAATTTATGAAGTTTTACAAATGGAAAGTATTATTCCTGAAGTTACAAACGATAACAAACCAACAGAGTGAAATATTGAATTCAAAAATGTGTCATATAGATATAAAAATAACGAAACTCAAAATGCATTACAAAATGTTTCATTCAAAATTCCAAATAGCTCATCAGTTGGAATCATTGGAACTACCGGAAGTGGAAAAAGTACAATAGTTAATTTATTAACTAAAGAAATTCTTCCAACCCAAGGAGAAATCTTAATTAACAATTTAAATCTCAACGAAATTGATAGCGCTCATCTTAGACAAAATATTTCAGCAATTTGACAAAAAAATATGTTGTTAAGTGGTTCAATCAAAGAAAATTTAGTTTTTACCCACGAAAATGCTAATGATGCCGAAATTGATGAAGTAATTAATATAGCTCAAGCTAACTTTATCAAAGATTATCCTGATAAATATGAACAAATCATCGGTCAACACGGAATTAATTTAAGTGGTGGTCAAAAACAAAGAATTTCAATTGCTCAAGGGCTAATTAAAAAACCAAATGTTTTAATTTTAGATGATTCAACTAGCGCTCTTGATAATAAAACTGACAAAAACTTGCAAGACCAAATTAAAAGCAAATTAAAAGACACAACACTAATTATTATTTCACAAAGAATACGTACAATCCAAAACCTAGATCAAATTATTGTGCTTGATCAAGGTCAAATTGTAGGAAATGGAAGCCACCAAGAGCTACTGGCAAATAATACTTACTACCAAAAATTATTCGAAAGTCAAAAGGAGAAATAAAATGAGAATGCGAATTTCTACGCAACAACAAAAAGTATCACTCAAGCAACTAAAAGAGATTTTTTCAATTGTTCCGCTTGGTAAATGAAACTGATTTTTCTTGGTTCTATTTATTTTATCTATGGCTGGAATTGGTAGCTTAATCTCTTGATATATTGGATATTTGGTTGGTACATTCTTTAATAGCGAAAATTTCAAACCAGCTTGAGAAACTAGAATGCATTTTTATTTTCTTTTGGTTGTAATTCTTTTTGCTTTTTATGTTTTTGAAAAAGTAATTTCAATTTTTAATAATTTAATGCTTGCCAGTGCATTTAACCGCTATGCAAAAAATATGCGTGATATGCTTTATCTTAAGTTCCAAAATTTACCAATGAACTTTTTCGAGAATGAAAAAACTGGTGACTTGATGGCAGCAATTGTAAACGATACTGAAAACTTGTCAAATGCTTTATCAAGCATTGTTTCCAACATTTTGAGTGTTATTTTTACATTTGTCTTAAATGCAACTTTAATGTTTATTTATGCTCCTCTTTTAGGTTTAATTTCAATTATTTTAGTTCCACTTACAGGAGCAATATTCATATATATTACATCTAAAACTAAAAAATACTTTAGAAAAGCTCAAGATGCTTTTGGTGAATATAATGGTTACATTGAAGAAATTTTGGATGCTCTACCTAATGTTAGAATTCATCAAAAACAAGATTTAGTTTACAAAAAATTCGAAAAAGTAAGTCTTAACGAAAGAAACGCAGGGCGTAAATCAGTGCTTTTTTGACACATTTTATTCCCTTCATATAACTTTATTAATATTCTTAACCAACTTATAATTGTGTCTTTAAGTACTTATTTCTTCCTAAACCAGATTCCAACATACGGAATTAAACCCCTTGATTTTGGTATTATTACTTCATTTTCAATGTATATTGCTTCCTTAACTAATCAAATTATGACTGTAATTAGTTTCTCAAACACCTTGCAAAACGGTTTAGCATCTTGAGATCGGATCAAAAGAATTTTAGAAGCTCCTGATAATACTTATCAAAATAAACTTGGAAAATTAGCTTTCCAAAAAGGTGAAATCAAGTTTGAAAATGTTAACTTCCATTACCCTAATGTGCCTGATAAATTAATTTTAGATAATATTAACTTTAACATTCCAGCTCAAACTTCATTAGCATTAGTTGGACATACTGGAAGTGGAAAAACTACAATTTCAAAACTACTTGCAAAGTTTTATGAACCAACAAGCGGAAAGATTACAATTGACAAGCAAGACTCACAAACAATTAGCGAAAAATCATGACGTGACTCAATTGCGATCATCTCACAAGATACTTTCCTTTTTGAAGACACAATTTGAAACAATCTTAAAATGGTTAACGAACACCTTTCAGATGAGAAAATTTTAGAAATTTGTAAAATAACCCAAATTGATAGTTTTATTCAAAAAATGCCTGAAAAATACAACACAATGCTAGTTAATAATGGGCGCAACATTTCAGAAGGACAAAGACAGCTGTTAGCAATCACACGTGCTTTAATTTCCGAAAGACCTATTATTATAATGGATGAGGCAACATCAAATATCGATACAATTACCGAAAATCTCATTCAAGAATCATTTAAATATTTAAATGATCAAAAAACAGTAGTTATTATTGCGCACCGTTTAAGCACTATTATTAATTCGGATCAGATTCTTCTTTTAGAAAATGGAAAAATTGTTGAAAGGGGAAATCACAAAGAACTAATGCAAAACAAAGAAGGTAAATACTTCAAACTTTACAATTCAATTTTAGAAAGCGACAAACAAATTCTCGAATAAACCCAAAAACATATGTTATAGTGATATTTAACAAAATAACACCTTACTCTTAAGTGTAAGGTGATAGCTTGGTTGTATTCTCCACATCACAATACAAAGAGATACAAAAACAAAAAGAACTGACTATATTTATTAGTCAGTTTTTTAATCAAATCACAAAAGAAATATATAGTTCAATTAATTAATACTTTTATGGCTTTTTATAAGTAATCGAAATTGTAAGAATCGACATTTTGATCAGCTTTAATTTTTCTATCACAAAAGAAAATAAAAAATACCACTTTTATATTAAAAAAATGGTATTTCTTGTTGCGTTAGAGATTATACTCTAGCGTATTTTTTATGTTTTAAATTAAGAATGTTAGTTAGCTCTCACTTTTTCCTTGCGAAGATTTCATCAACTCATTATCTTAAAGATTCAACGTTCTTTTTTAACCAAGAAAATAAATTCAATAAGGAAGAAGAAAATAATGCAAGGTAAAAGATAAGGAATAATTTTGTTTTCTGCGTCTTCTTTGATATATTTGTTGTTGATTCTTCCATAAACACCAATTCCAACAAAAAGACTGTAGTTAATTGCGTTACGATATGTACCTTCAAATTCAAATAACATATAACCAATTAATCTTCTTCAAATTTTTGGCAAAATGTAATTTAAATAAAATCTTGGTTTAGTTCACCCGAGATTAAGATGCATTTCAAGTTCTTTTGATTTAATCAAACCTACACTTTCGATTAGTTGTTTAACAATTGCTTTAAATGCACCAAACGAAAGAATTAAAATATATGCTTGTTTAGTGCTAAAAAGAGGATTAATAATAAAGAATAAAATTAATGTAGGTATAGCTTTAAATACACTCAGTAAAAATTTGAGAAAAAGACTAGTTGCAGGTTTATGAAGTTTATCAGATGCAAAATAAGCATAAAATATAGCACCAAAAAAACCAAACGAGATAGCAACAAAAGTTTGCTTAAATAAACTTCAATAAATAAGATAAATACTTGGATCTTTAACAATATCTGAAAAATCAAATTTTCAATAAGTGTTTCAAAAGTTGTAAAGTAAATGCTTGTCAACAATTTTTGAGGACCCAACTTTAAGTATTAGATCAACAACACTGTAAATTATAAGACCCACTAGAAAAATTAATAAAAATAATTTAATAGCACTTTTATAAATGTATTTTCATTTATAAATTGTAGATTTATCACTTGTTTTAAGTGCAACAGGCACAAATAAATAATTTTTTAAAATAAAAAGGAAAATTTCAATGATAAATAAAACAAGCACTAAAACAAAAATAGTGATACCTAGGTGCTGTGGTTGTTTTTCATACATTTTGAAAAATTCTCCAATACCTTTGATTCCAATAAATCCAAAAATGGAACTTCAACGCACATTAGACTCAAAAGAAAGGAAGAAATTCATTAAATATTTATTTTTGTTGTATAAAAAGACATTTTTATAAAAAGACATTATTCGTGACATTCCTAAATGAATGTCTAGATTGTAATTCTTTAAGTTTGTACTCTCGATGATATCCACAAAATAACGATGGATTCAAAGTCAAGTGAATCAGAAATAAACTAAAAAAGGTAGAAAATATTTCGAAACAACAATGTCACTGAACATTGTTAGAAAAACTAAAACAGGAAAAGCTCTTAAGAAAATTAAGAAAATCCTGATGAAATAACTCATTCACTTTCACTTAAAGGTAAAAAGTCTAGGTACAGCAAGAAACGAAGAAAAAAAAGACATTATAAAAGCGCAAATCGTTCCTAAAAGTACCGTTTGTAATGTAATTGCTAAAAGTTTGAAATTATATGCTCACAAATTAATACTAAGTTCTGGATCATTTGAATCAAATCTAAAAAGCATAGAAAATCATCTTCAACTTCTAGCAAAACTAATATCTGAAAGACTAAAGAAATCAATTGAAATTAAACAATAAATTAGAAAACTAAAAGCAAACAAAACTATGGCATACTTAAATCAAATTTTGTTTCTTGATTTAGTTTTAAATGACGCTTGTGGTTGCCTATTAATCAAAATATTCCTTAATTTCTGCTAAATTGAAATCTTTTTTGTCAATAAATTTATATATCTCATGGTTCTTGAGTGCAACTAATTTGTCACAATATTTAAGTGCAAGATCAAGATCGTGAATTGCAATTAAAACTAATTTATTTTTTTTAGCCTCTTCTTTAAATAACTGCATAACAAGCTCTGAATTATTAAAATCTAAATTACTAGTTGGTTCATCTGCTAAAATAATTTGCCCATCATTAAAAAGTGCACGAGCAATATTTAGACGTTGTTTTTGACCTGAAGATAATTTAGTAAGAGGAATAAAAGCAAAATCCTCTAGATTTAATTTTTTTAAAATATCTCAAAGTAAATCTAGCTCACGAGCTGTTAAATATTTAATCTTTTTGAAAAATCAATTTTGATAACGATCATAACTAAAAAGAACATTGTGATAAAAATCGTAATCTTCGAGAATCAAGTTGTCTTGGTCAATAAAACTAATACTCTTTTTGAATTTTTTTCTGGTTTTGCGAGATGAACTTAAAATATCTGTATTATTGTAGATTAATTCACCTTCTTTGATTAAGGAGTTGTCAAAAATACTTTTGAGTATTGTACTTTTTCCATAACCACTTTTTCCAATAATTCCGATAATTTCACCTTCTTTAAGGTAAAAAGACACATCATCAAAGACACTATCTTTTAAGTAATTTTTGTGATAACTAATTGTAACATTCTTGAATTTTAACATTAACCTAATGTCTCCTTAAGTACTTTTCAGTACGCATCTTCTGGATTTTCAATGACTGCATAGCTATTAAACCCTTGTGTAGCACCTCAACTATTGTCGCCTTTTTGTAATTCAACAAAAGCTTGTCCAAGTGCTTTAGCCACATCTGTAGGAATTGTTTTTGAGTTAACAAGAGCTACATTGTATGGTAGCTTCTCTGTAACAGTTAAAAAACTAATTTCTTGACCTGGACGTGTTTCTGCAGAAGGAGTATAAGGATCGTTGGATTCAACTTTACTATATCCGTAGAATCCTTCATTGTCCATAAAGATATGGATATTTTCATTTTTTTGGTCATTAGCTTTTTTTGTTTTAGTTTTTATAACTTTTTCTGAATATTTAGCTTGTAAATCTTTAAATGAAAGGAATTGTTTTCCAAAGTGCTTTTTCATTAAAGCTTCTGGTAATAAATATTTACTTCCTGAATCAGCACTACCAATTCCAAGTCCATAAGAAACAAAAGAAGTTAAGTCTTTTTCATTTCATGCTTTAACAATTTCTTGTGTCATATCTGGTGTAGCAACGATAACAAAAAGCCCTCTTTGGTAAGGTACTAACGCATCTTCCGCATCATAAACTTTTCTGTAAATTGCACCATCAAAGTCCATTCCAAGATCACCTTCGTTATTTCAATCTTGTCTTGGTTTTGATTTAAAAATTGCTTCTTCATTTGCTGCTGAAACTCTAAGCGGATCTGTTGCAGATCCATCTACATAACCAGCATTTTTAATTTCTCCCGCAAATTTACGAGTATAAGTTTGTACTAATGGATAAATTCCACTAATTGACATTTCTTCTTTGCTGTGATATGTTGAACCAGCAGAAACAAAACCTAAATCAATTTCTTTTTTCAATATTTTTTCTTTTACTGTAGCATAATTATCGTCTTCTGTAAACTCGATTGCTACTTTGTAATTTAAATCTTGTGATTTTAAGTAAGAATTAAAATGGTTTTCAAGATTAGCTTTAATCACATCTTGTTTACTATACGGATCACCTAAATGCATTCTAATAATTTTTGCCTCTTCTTGCTTATTATTGCATGCACTTGCAAAAAACATAGGTGTAACTGCACCTAAACTTGTTAAAGATAACAATGATAAAAATTTAATTTTCTTTTTCATAAATAATAAAAAAACCTCCTCGGACAGGAAGAATTCTTCATGAGAGAACTCGCTACGCTAGCATTACCTAGATCAGCTAATAAGAGTGTTTCTCAACCTACTTGACGAAAAAAACAAGTAAGTACCTCTGTCCTTACTTGTAATTATATAGATTTTAAAAAAATTGTTCATTATTTTCATCAAATGTGAATTCTTTTTTGTTTTCAGCATTTTGTTCAGATGAACTTAAAAGTTCATTATATAGCTCTAAATCTTCATTTTTTTGAACTTTTTTGCTTTTTTTATTGTTTTGAGTAATAATAAATTCTTGATTATAGAAAATATTTACCATTTCGTTCCCTTCAATTTCCACAGTTGTTTCCATTGTTGAATTAAATTGAGGGTTTTTTGCAATGTAATTTGATAAATTTCGATTCTCACGCTTTGAAATTCATTTTTGAAATTCATCTAATGAAGCAAAGACATAATGATTATCGTCGTCAACATAAAATAAATCATCATAAACGTATTCTTTAGTGTCCCGCACATCTAAAAGTGAGTATTTTTTGTTAACTAAAATTTCATAAATAATCGGATGAATTGGATTTTCAAAAACTTCACTCACAAGTCCACCTTCAAGTAAAGAATAGTTTCCAAAAAAATGCACACGATCAAAGTTGGCCTTAATAAGACCAGAATGGCTCGTTACAAAAACAAAGTTTAAATTATATTTTTCAGAAATTTTAAATAAAACACGAAGAAATTCTAATCGAATATCTGATGTAATGAAGTTGCTGTCTTTGACAAATAAAAGCTTCGTTTTCGACAAAATAAATTTCATCAACTTAATTTTAGCTCTATCAACTAATTTCAAATCACAATACGGAATAAGATAATTTGCATTTGAAATCGAGAGATTTTCAACAAAATCACTAAAATTTAGAATATTTTTATAAATTTCAATGATTTTTTTGTTTGCTGGCGCTTTTGAAGTTGTAAAGTCTGATAAAGCGCTTAAAAAGCTAATCATTTTTTTGAATTTATAAAAGTAATCGTAAAAATGATTTAAATTGTTTAACATTTCGATGTTTTCTTTAAAAATAGAAGGATAATTATTTTTAATTCAAGTAAATCTTTCTTTGAAAAGTTCAAGCTCGTCAAAAACAGCTTGAAAACTTGCAGAAAGACGCTTAATTCTAATTTCTTTATTTTTGATAATGCTATTAAAAAGTTTTTTTTCATTGAGTTTGAATCACTGCAATTCAGCCTCGGACATTTTGATTCTTCTTTCAAACTCATCAATTTTTCAATAGCTTTGAGTGTTGAGAATTTTTTCAAAATTAAGCTTTTCCAGCTTGTTGATTTTACTTTGAATTTCCTTGATTTCGTTTTCTATTTTATTTTTAAAATCTTTGGATTCCAAAATGTATTTATCAATATTAAAGTTAAATTCATAATAAATTAACTTACTTAATTTATTAATTTTATTAAGTGAAGTATCTTCTTTTTTTGTTCGATAAGTTTCATTGATAAAAATTTTAATTTCAGTATTTAAGTAGTTATTGAGTTTTCAAATTTTTTCGGCTTTTAAATAGTATAATTTACTTTTGTTTCTTTTTAAAAGGGCATAAACTCTTTTTTTGATTGAAATATCTTTATAAATTTCTAAAAACTTTGAGCTTTCACGGTTAACAATAGATAGCTTTCATTTAAGAGTTTTGATGTCTCTTGAAATAACTTTAAGCAAGTAATTCAAAAGGTTTAATGACTTTTTCTTGGTTTTTCTTAAGAGTTTTTTGTAAAAATCAATTTCAAAATAAAAGTCACGTATTTTAATTGAATTTTGTAACTTATTAATTGATCCATTTTTAATTTCATTCATGTAAAAAAGTCTTTTTTTACTATTTTCAATCAGTCTTTTTTGGCGAACAATGTTACTTAATTCATAACTTTCAAGAATTTTATTGTGATTTTCACGGACAGCATTAAAAAGTTCAATAAGAATATCTAATAAGTCATTTTTGTAATCTAAACTTAATTCATTAAGAGTTTTAATAGATTCGCTAAAAAGGTTAGGATTATAACCAATATCGTTATTACTAATTTTAGAAAGAATTAAATTTGCTTCACGAATATTTTCTTGGTTAAGGTCAATAATATCTTTAGAATACTTATTAATAATATTAAAAAGAACGTTTTTAAGTGTAAAATCAAAGTCTTTAAATAATTGATTTGCTTCTTTTTCTAGTTTTTCAGCTGTTGGTAAGGCAAGAATGTTTTCTCAAATTTCGAAAAGAGGAATATTTTCATCATCTTCGTTAATAACTTCCAAGATATTGAAAATTCCCATTTTCTTAAGTACTTCTTTCTTGTTTGTAACAAATTCTGAATTTTTATTATTTGAATCTTGGTCAAAAAATGCAAGTGAGACATTTTTGTTACTTACAATATTTTTTCAAAGCAAATCAAAAGTTAATAAAGAGTTTTTTTCATTGATATAGAAAGCTGTTTTTTCGTTTTGAAAAATTTCAACATAAGGTAAAGTAATAAAATCCACTTCATTTTCTGAAAGATTAGATTGAGCAAAAATATTATGAATTGTTAGAAGATTTTTTTTATTTTGCATAAGTTCCTACTTTTTGCTTGTTAGTAAGTCAAATGAGAATTTTTATTAATTAATTTTGAAACGATCATATATGAATAGTAAATAACAAACATATTGAATCAAATTTTAATAGGGCTAGTTAGAATATGTTGCGAAACTCAAAAGAAATAATTATCAAAGTTACCTGACCCAAGAGATAAAACGTCACCAACAGAAAGAATTGGAGTATTAATAAGCTCTAAAAATGCTGAAAACACAATAATTGGAACAAGAACAGTATAACGTTCTAATTTAAGTGTAAAACGACCAATGATAATAAAAACAACCATTAAGAGAATACCTGAAATCATTAAGATTAATAAAATAGTTTTATCACGAATTAAACTATTATTTAAAATTGCTGGATTTCGATCATAAGCAATGGACATATAAATACCAATAATTGCAGCAACCATCAATAAAAAAGCTACACCATTAATTAAATAAATATTCGCGAGAAGCTTGTTTGAAGAATCTTCAGAAATATATTTACTCTTGTGTTGTAAACGAATAATTTTATTAGCATATTTATCAACAAGATAAAAGTTTTCTTTAGCTTGATAATTATTATATTTAATGTTCAATAAGTAAATTTTGACTGAAATTTTAGCTAGCCGATAATCTTTCGAAAATGCATTTTTGATAAATTGGACAAAATAAAATCCAAAAATACCAGATACAATACCATTGACCGCAATTGCCACAGTATAAACTGGATTGTAGCCTGCTGGCGGAATAAATAAAAGCGAAAGGAAATCACTAACTATTCCAACAAATAGCCCCACGAAAGGACCAAAAATAAATCCAGAAATTTTAATTGGTAAACCAATAAATGAAAATTTATATGATTGAATATTTACTAAAGGTACAATCTGAGCAGAAATAATCGTAAAAGCAACAGAAATAGCAATTAAAATAGCAACAAAAGCCATTTTTCGAATTGTTCACTTTGGAAATAACTTAATATTTCAAATTTTTAATTTTTCTTTCATCGTCACCTTTCGTTTTGTTAATTTCTTTTTTTAATTTTATATTATTCTAGTTATTTTTATACTAACATCTAAAGAAAAACAAAAGAACATAACAAAGGCACTCAAACAATTTAAATTGTTTGTTTTTAAGTTATGTTCCTTTTTAAGAATTTAAATAATTTCTCCTGAAATTCTGTTTTTTTCCAAATTGATTTCTAATAATTTAGCATCAATAATTTGCCCTGGATGATATTTTTCAAAAGCACTTTCATTTTCTGATAATCCGAGTTTTGAAGTGTGAATAAAAAGATTTTGTTTAAGTCCAATATAAACAAACACCCCGAAATCAGTAATGTTTTCAATGGTTCCTTGAATTTGATCACCCACTTTAAGATCTTGAATGTTTAAAATATTATCTTTTAAGATAAAACCTTTCTTGTTTTGATCAAAGTTTTTGACAGGGTTTTTGAGTGCATTTAAAATTAGATCCACTTCATAATAATTTGCATGGTATTTGTCAGCTAATTCTTGAACTTCTAATTTAAGATTACTTAATCCTTCATTGTTTGGTTCTAAATTGTAATCCTGAATAATTTTATTGGCAAGCTCATAAGATTCAGGGTGAACAAAAGTTCGATCTAAAAAGTTATTTGAATCAAAAATTCTTAAAAAGCCAATTGCTTGTTCATATGTTTTAGCTCCAAGCCCTTTAACTTTTTTTAGTTGCTCACGGTTATTAAATTTACCAATTTCATTCCTGTACAAAATAATATTTTCTGCAACTTTAGAACTTAGTCCTGAAATATGAGTCAAAATAGTTTTTGAAGCTGAATTAAGATCTATTCCGGTTAAGTTAACTACTTTATCAACCTTAAAGTTTAAATAATGATTTAATTCTTTTTGATTTAAGTCATGCTGATATTGTCCAACACCAATCGATTTTGGATCAATTTTAATTAGTTCATTTAAAGGATCAAGGAATTTTCTACCAATATTAATCGCACTTCTTTCTTCAACATTTAAGTTAGGAAATTCTTCAATTGCTAATTTTGATGCCGAATAAACAGATGCACCAACTTCTGAAACGATAGCATACTTAATTTTTAAATCATTTTCTTTGATAAGTTTAGCTATAAATTGTTCAGTTTCCCTTGAAGCAGTACCATTTCCAATTACAACAATATCAATTTTGTGTTTTTTAAGCATTGCAAGAACAATTTTAGAAGCTTGTTCAATTTGAAATCTTGGCGCATTAGGAAAGATTTTATTAATTTCTAAAAGATCTCCATTTTCATTTAATGCAGCAAGTTTGCATCCGTTGACAAAAGCTGGATCAATCGCAAGAACATTATGGTTTTTAATAGCAGGAGCCATTAATAATTTTTCCACCGAATTTGAGAAAATTTTAATTGCAGATGCTTCTGCTTTTTCAAATAAATCATTAAAAATTTCACGCTCAAGGCTAGGTAAAATAAGTCTTTTTAATGAATCATCAATTGCAAGATCAAGAAATTTTGCATTAAGTCTTTTCTTATCAATTTGTTTAAGAATAATTATTTTGAGAAAGTCTACTTTATAATTAAAAGATAATTTCAGAATATTTAAATTTACTCCACGATTAATTGCAAGAACATTGTGATTCTTAATATATTTAAGCGGGATTTTATAATCATAATAATTAGTGAATTTTTGTTCTTCGTCTAACTCAATTTTCTTTGCTTTTGAGACTAAAACAGCATAATTTTCGATGTTTTCTTTAATTGCTGATCTAATTTCAACATTTTGCGAAATGATTTGAGCAATAATATAATTTGCTTGTTCAAGCGCAAATTCAACACTTGTTACTTGATCATTAAGATATTTTTTCGCTTCTACTTTAGGATCAAAATCACGTTTTGTATTATTTAAAATACTTAAAGCAAGTGGCTCAAGACCTAATTTGATAGCTTCTGATGCTTTCGTTACTTTTCCAACCTTGAACGGTTCATAAATAGCTTCTAGTTCGCTTTTTGTTTTCGTATTTTCAATTTTAAGCTTTAATTCAGGTGTTAATAATTTCTTTTCATCCAAAATTTGTAAGATCCCTTCTTTTCTTTTGTTTAATTCAGATGTGTATTTGAAAAGTGTTTCAATTTGATAAATTTGTTCTTCATCAAGTCCGCCCGTTTTATCCTTACGATAACGAGAAATGAATGGTACAGTATCACCTTGAGCAAGCATTCCTAAAACTTCAAGAACTTGTGATTCTTTGATTTTAAGTTCATTAGCTACATTTAAAATTGCTTTATTATCCATTAAATTACCCCTTTTTATTAATTAGTTTTTTAAATTTTTTTCTTTCTTTGCTTGTTTTAGCTTGCATTGCTACAATTGTATTTTTAACATCTTGCTTATTAAATTTTTGAGTTCAATTCAGAGATTGCTTTCATAAAAAAAGTAATTTTTGATCGAGCTCTTCTGTTGTACTAAAAATTACATGATTAGGTTTTTCAGTAAGAGCAACTTCAGTTGATTCAGGTACAATAATTAGTGAAACTACAGGTATATTTCTTCCTAAAAATCTTTCAACATGTGTAATATGTCTTTCGTTTTGTAAAATAGGATTCGGGATTTTTTTAGATTTATTATGATTTAAAATAGTTAAATCTTTTTCATATCCATTACCTACCATTTTTCCAAAATAAGATTTGATTTCCACTATAACTATAAAACTATCATAAATTAAAATTCCATCCAGTTCAAAAACATTTCCATCATAATGATAAATTGCACCTTTTAGAAAAATAGCTTCATTTTTCTTGGCTAAAGTTTGTAATTGTTTAGTTACTTTTTCTTCAAAAATAAAACCAGTTTTGTTTTTCTCTTGTTTCTTCCTTTTCAAGCGGAAGTAAAGTCAAATTACTAAAGACACAAGTAAAACAAAGCCAATTAGACCAATAGTCACAAATGTTAAGGTTTTATGATCCATACTCATCCTTTCATTTTTAATCTTTTGATTGTTAGTTTTAATTATATTAGCATTATTATAAAAAGGTAAAAAGAAAGTTGGCTAATGCCAACTCATATGGTAAAAACTAAATAAAGCTCTAAACAACTTTTAATACAACTTCTTTAGATGCTTTCTTTCCTTCCAAGTTATTTCTTTCGACGTGAATGATTTCAATTTTTTCATTCCCTTGAGTGTGTTCCCCACGTTTTTGCCCTCTTCTGAATCCTTTAATTAATCCTTCAAGATCTTCTAAAGAATTTGCTTGAGCAATAATTTCTCCGTGTGATAACAATCTTGCTTTGTATTTGTACATAAGCCCTCCATTATTTAAATAACTTTTAAATATTTTCTTAGTTAAAAAAACTAGTGTTAAACTTAGAAGTTTTATTTTTTAGAAAATACCTTTTATATAAAAATACTGAGAAAATCTCAGGTAGAAAGATCTACAAATTAATTTTACTATAATATCTTAACAGACACTAAAAGTTAAGTATATAATTAAAAATAACTATGAAAAAAAATATAAAGAGACGGTTTCTTTTTGGTTCTTTTTTAACAAGTTTAAGCTTTCCAATTTTTCTTGCTGGTTCATGTAGCGCAAAATCAGTCCCAGTTAATTTAGAAACTTTAACTTATTCTTCAGTTTTAGAAACTTCTGAACAAGCAGATAAGTTTTTGCACAAAATTAATGAAAGCGAGTTTTTAAGCCTTGATGCTAGTGCTGTAGATCAAATTAACCTTACTAGTGAAGCTTTTAAAACAACCCAAGAAGAAGATGGAAAAATCTATTTAGAGTACATTGATCCATACACAAAAATTAAATTTAGAGAGTATCCATTAGACATTACAAACAATAATGCTACTTTTTTATTAGGAAAAGAAGGGTTAGTAATTTTAGCTAATGAATTCAAGCGTAAAATACCTTTTTCAACCGAAGTTTTTGATCTTGATTCAATTAATATTAACTTAAAGGACTTTAATCAAGAAGATTTACATGGTGCTTATAGCGACAAAAATAAAGCGATTTATCTTTTTATGGAAGTAGCTAAATCGCAAAAAATGTTAGCAGAGCAAATTATCGCTGTTTTAATGCCTTCTTTGTTTCATGAATATATTCATCACGTTGCCACATCTTATTTTTCTAATTTTGATTACTATCATGCTGATAAAAATTTAACTTTAAGTTCAAATTACACTTTTAATAAGCAATTTATTGATCAATTTGTCAAATTACTAAACCCTACTATTAAGAATCCTGAAAAAAATAATTCTTTAAATGATTTAATTCAGTTTGCAAATTTTGATCAAAACGAAGATAAGATCCGTTCTGTGTACTCTTTTAGTAAGATTATGACAGCTTTTGTCAATAAAAGAAAAATTAAATATCTTTATTCTTATGAAGAGATGATAGCAAGAGAATATACTAAATATGCATTCGAAAATTACTTTAATAAAACTGATAAGCTCGAATATAATGGTGTTAAAGCTTCATTTGAAGGTTTAACAGCAAACGGAAAGTTAAATTATTATTCATACTTATTTGATTGATCACGAACACTTTTATTTAAAAATAATGATGATATTTTAAAAGATTGAAGTTTAATTGAACCTATTTTCTTTAATGATTTATTTAAATTTAATTATGAGCAAAAATTTTATAATTTATTTTTAGAATATATTGGTTACGGCAAATCAATTAGTCAAATTTGTTACGAAAATAACTGAAAATACATTTTTGAGCAAAAAGAAAGAAAAAGTGACCAAATTTGACTTGATGATACAAAATTTGCTAACATCAAAATAACTGGTTATTTAGAAAACAACGAATATACAGGAATAGCTTTTTGAGACAAACAAAATGAGCAAATTATCAAGGCAGCCACAATTCACTACATGCCTGCATTTAATTTCTTCGGAAGAAAAACTTATGACCAAGGAGCAAGATTAAGTAATCAAACAGCTAGAACAGAGCAAATTGATCAAAGACTTTATCCAGGATATCATTATGTGCCTTATTACACAGATTTTATCAATGTAGAAAAACTACCAAACAATCTTGCTTTATATTTTTATAAAGATCTAAATAATGATGGGCAAGTCTCATTGGATGAAATTTTATTTGACAACAAACTTACAATTCCACCTTATTCATTGATTAATTTAAAAGGTAATTTAAGTTATCAAGACATAGATAAGGTAACTATTTATCAAAATGCACAAAATGAGATCATACTACACAAAATTAACAAAACAGGAGAATAATAATGGAATGAGACTTTAGCGAACTAAAAGTAGGAAAAATAATTAATGTCCAAGCATACAAACATAATGGATTTTTATATCGTCAATGAAATGGTGCTAAAGTTATTTTTCACAATAAAAGACATATAGTACTTTTTCTCAAAGGTACAAGGGTGACAGAAAGCCAAAAAGAATCATCTGGCTGAAAGTATACCGAAAGTGCTTTATGATTTTTACCTAAAAATAATTATTACAATGCAATTGTCCTATTTAAGAAAAATATTGGTAACTACTATTACATAAATATGGCTTCAAAACCTATTTTTGAAGATAATACAATCAAATTTATTGATTATGACCTTGATATTAAGTGCTATCCTCAAAAAGAATTACAAGTTGTTGATCGTGAAGAATTTACAAACAATGCTTACTTAATGAAATATCCTGAAAAGCTTAAAAAAATTATCTTTCAAGAACTTAATGAAGTAATTTCGATTTATAATAATTATGAATACTTTTTTAATAACTCAATAATTGAATATTATCTTGGCATAGCTTCAAAAGATAAATTAATTAGTGAAAAAACACTTGAGAACTTCATTGCTTGAGGTAATAAAAAAATCTTTTTAGAAGAAAGAGAAATTTTTAATCAATTTTCAAAAAATACAAATAAGAAAAAATGAAAAAATAAAATTTAGTTCAATAAAATTAGAGAAAATATTTTTGTTTTTGCAAAAAAAAAAAAAAAAAAGAATTCATTTATAATTAAAAAAGAAGATTGAAAAGGAAGGTAAAATAAAATGAATACTGAACAAAATAACCAATATCAAAATGAGCAAAGCGAATTTAACCATGTTTTTGTTCGTAAGCCTAGAAGTTCTAAAAGTAGACTTGTTCTTGTTCTTTTAAGTTTCTTTTTAGGAGGGCTTGGAGTAGACAGATTTTACGCTGGAAGAATAGGATTAGGACTTGCTAAATTATTTTTCGGTTGAATGACATTAGGAATTTGAGCGCTTGTGGATCTTATTTTAGCTATTTGCGGTCAACAAAAAGATAGCGACGGATTAAGAATTACAGAGTGATAATTAAACATAAATGTAATTTTACACTTAAAAAATCTTTTTAATAAAGATCAAATATAAAATAAAAACATTTCAAAAAAACAATCAAAAAAACACCTCAAAAGTAGGTGTTTTTTTGATTAAACAAAAGGTAAAATTTAGTTTATTATAAAAATTCGTCTTTTGTTTCATTAGTTGTCATTTAATAGTTTATTGTGTTTTTCTTCTAAAAAGACACATTCAAAGTTATCATCTTGTTCAATAAGCTTTTCTAGTCTTTTCACAAAAAGCGAATCTTTTTGAGACTCTGAAATTATAAAATTGAATTCTAGAGCATTTTGATTTTTAAAGAGTGTATGTTCTTTATTTGTTGAAATGATTTCATAATATGACTTGAATAAATAAATTTCATGAAGCATATCAGGATTTAAATCCATGTCACTAAAATCAAAAACAATTTTTCAAACAGAAAAAATGTTCTTATTTTTGTGTAATTCATCTAGTGAATCCTGTTTTTGTTCTTTATTTTTTTCACTAATTAACTCTCAAGTTGCATCAAAAATGTCAATCATCGCAAAGTAATGAGGACTTTTTTGCCCTAATGATTTATATTCAACATTTGAACTAAAATTATATGAACGAATATATTGACGATTAAGAATGTAAAGAATAAGCAAAATAATACCTGAAATTACCAAAATACAAAGGAGTGCAAATCCAATGTAAATGAGTTTTTCTTTTGAAAGAGTTTCATTTCAAATTGATAACCCTTGAAAGACTTCAAAAAATAAAGTTGAGAGCACAAAACAGATCGCAAAAATAACTAAAAAACGGTTGTTTCAACTTGTAATCATTCTTACTTTTTTTCATGTCTTTTTAAATTGACTATTCTCAACTTTAAAGGTTTCTTTAATTTCATCAAAGAAATTTGATGAATAAATTTGAATTGTTACTAAATCCATCTCTTTGCGGCGGGTTTTTTGTCTGATTTTTTCCTTTATTTCTTTGATTTTTTCTTTATTGCTAGTTTTGCTTTTCGAAATTTGAAGTAATTCACGATAAATTGCATAAACATCTTTACTTGGAAGTGCTATGAAATCTTTTTTAAGATCTATTTTAGAGATAATTAAATTTTTCGGAATTCTTAAGAATAAGTCTAATTTATAGCACTCTTTTAGGCTTTCAAAAATCTCATTTGTTAATTCAGATTTTTCATAAGTTTCAAATCATGATGCTTCAAAATTATTATCTACAATTAAAAGATTTGTACTAACTAAATAATCCATAAAGTCTTTTTGGTCATATTTAGTTTTTAAATAACCTTTTGGAGAGAGATTCTTTTGCATTAGGTTAATAATAACTTGGTCATCTAAATCAATTTCGCTGACATTTTTATCATAATCAATCTTATTGTCATTAAGAAGACTAATTAAACGCGAATAGTATTTTTTGATAGTATCATCATAATCAAAAAAGAGTGATTTAAGATCCTTACCTTGATCAAATACATACCTAACAATTCCTTTTTGATTATCTTTGTTTGTATGTGTTGGATAATAAAAATAAAGCAAGAAAAGCTTGCAAAGAAAAGTTCTTGTTGCTTTGCTTATTTTTTTCTTATATAAATTATCGTAAAGTTCATCAATTTTGATAATTAAATCATTTGCCGAGATTTTAATATCTTCAAATTCTGTTTTATTCTCTTGATTTATTTGCATATTACTCAAATTATAACAAACTTAAAAAGTATAAGAAAAAATAGCGTCTCCGCTATTTCCTCAATTATTTATATGAAATTGAATCGTATTTTTCGTTTGAAAATGATTTTAAAAATTCTGTTAAAAGATCAATTGCAGCTTGAATATCAACTAATGAACATAATCCAATTGGACTGTGTAAATATCTTTGTGGTAAAGAAATTGTAGTAACACTTGCTCCACCAGGCGCAAATTGAAGTTCAGCAGCATCTGTTCCTCCGCCACCAGCTACATATTTATAAGCAGGAATTTCTTTTTCTTTTGAAATGTTCATTAAAAGATCAACTAATTTTGGATCAGGTAATGTTCCACCGTCTTTAACTAAAATGCTTACACCTTTTCCTAAAGAAGGAGTTCCTGGTTTTGCTCCGGTTGTATCATGTGCAGCACCTGTATCAAGTGCAAAAGCAACATCTGGATTTAAAATCGCAACTGAAGTTTTAGCACCTCTTGTTCCAACTTCTTCTTGCACTGTTCCGACAAAGTAAACATCGCAAGGTAAATCTAAATTTTCAACATTTTTAGCAATCGCTTCTAATGATGTAACTCCAGCACGGTTGTCCATTGCTTTTCCACCAATAATGTTGTTAGCAAAATGAACTGTTTCACCTGTCATGAAAATTTTGTCGCCAATTTCAATCCCCGCTTCTTCAACTTCTTTTCTAGAAACAAATCCTAAATCAACGAATAACTCGTCAGCTGTAATTGCTTTAGATACTTTTTCACGTTCTAAAATGTGAATTGAAGTATGTCCAAATACACCTTCATATCTTTTTCCTAATTTAGCCGAAACTACAATAGCTTTTGTTCCAATTACAACTGTTGGTCAAACTCCACCAATTGTAGTAACTAAAATGTTCCCGTTATCTTTAATTTCTCTTACCATGTACCCAACTTCATCCATGTGTGCTGCAATCATAACTTTTGGAGCGTTAGGGTGTTTTGATTTTTTGTAGAAAATTACTGAACCTAATTTATCTCTCGAAACTTCAAAAGCACCTGAATTTAAGCTGCTTTTTAATTCTTCTACAACAGGTTCTTCAAAACGAGAGATAGCTTCAATTGACATATATTTAGCTAGTCTACCTGCTAATTTTTCATATTTTTTATCCATTTTTTTCTCCTTTTTCGAAATATTGAATTTAATACATATATTTTAGTTTTTTTTAGAAAAAATTTATCTATTAAATTCAAAAAAAAGTAATAAAAAACTTGCGTTAGCAAGTCAAAGATTTGGTGCCTCAGACAGGACTTGAACCTGCACGGATTGCTCCAGCGGATTTTGAGTCCGCAGCGTCTACCATTCCACCACTGAGGCAAGTGTATTAATATAATTATAATACAATTTGACTGAAATTATTGATTTTTAGATTGATTGAACATCTGCCGTTATTAATAAAGATGATTGAAATAAAAAAACACAAGCCAAAAAGCTTGTGTAGGATGAATTAAAGGTAAATAGCTTTCTTAAGTCTAAACGAACGGTTTGCATAATAAGAATCAGGCCCATTATGGTAAATAAAGGTTCGTGAGCTCTTTCGATCTCCAAAAAGTGCAATACCTGCATCTAAAAGATGAAATGGCGTTTTAAGTCAAACAGAAGTAGTTAAATCAAGTTCGAAATAATTTTGTAAAGCTTCATATTCAAATTCATCAAGTAAATCAGCACCAACGCTCTGTGCTATTTCGTAAGCACTATTTGCAGGCTGGAATTTCTTACGTTTTAATCTAAAATGTTCATTGTAGCAAACTGATGTTCGTTCTTTTTTAGGCTTTAAAAAAGTGTCTACAAATAAATAATGATCGTTAAATGGAATAAGGTTAATCTCTCCGCCAATTTCTTCCATTTTTCAAAGTGTTTCGAAAATTTTTTCATCCTGCTCGATTTGAGTTTTGATTTGTGCTCAAATATCAAGTTCGACAATTTGTTTAGATAAAATTCTTGTTTCTAAAAGTGTAATAAATTCAGCTTTATTCATGATTAATAATTATTTTTTAACCTTTGATAGTTTTTTTGATTTTTGAAAAAATAAGCTTCAAAAAGATCGCCATAATCGTACCCGAGCATTACAAAGCTACCTAATGCAATTTCAAAAATATGTTTAATATGGTCGTGATTAATCTCTTGCATTAATTTTGCAATTGCTACAAAGAGCTCTTGAAATTGGACATTAATATCATTAGAAACAATTTTTGGTTCAATATAAGAATCAACTTTGTGTTCATATCCAAAAGTCACAAGAAAGTGTAGTAAGTCAGCAAATTCTTCCTTAATAGCGCTTTGATCAATGTTTTTATTCATTTTTCAATATTTAAAACTTTGTACTTCATTGACAAACTCACCAGCTTCCACTATAAGAGCAAGGTTCTTTTGGATTTCAATTTCTTTATGAGTTAAATTAGGATGATTGGTTTTTCTTTTAAGGTTAATTTTTTCATCTAATGCTTTTTGCATATCGAAAATCATTTGTAAATTCATATTATCAATTATATATAAGAAAAGATTACAAAAGAATATAAAAAAATCAGATTTTTAAGTTTAATCTGATTTTTGTGTTTAATTTTAGTTATTTTCTTCTACTTTATTTTCTTCCTTTTGAGCTTCATTTTGTGGGTTTTGTGTTTTAATAACCAATTCTAATTTCTTATTAACTTTTGATGATACAATTAAACCACCAATTAAAACACCGCAAGCAACAAGATTTAAAGACACGTTTTTTGTTAAACTTGCATTACTTACAACTGAAGATTGTGTTAATAAATTTAAAACTGCAGGTAATGATAAGATACCAAGTCCAACAATTAAAAAAATAAAAGCCATTTTTGCTAATTGAATAAGTTCAGCGTTTTCTGTAACTGTTTTTCTGTATCAAATTTCAAATAAACTATTGATGTAAAGAATTACATAAAAAATAAATACAACAAGTGCTACTAGATATGGTAAATAACACAATACCCCTTTAACAACCGCAAGTGCTGCTTTTCCAGTAGAAACAAATTCAAAAGCTGTTAAAAATGATAATACAAAAAATGATAGAAAAGAACAAAATACTAGAAGCGCAATTGCCACGATTCCTGAAATAATTACGTTTCTAAAGAGTTTTTGAGTTTTTGAGTAGAATTTAAGGTTTTGTTCGTTCATACATCTCCTTTATAAGATTACACTTATGGAATAATTATATACAAAAAATCACTTCTCATCTATGATAAGGAGTGATTTTTGAATTATTAATCGAAATCTTCCATTCCATCGTATGAAACATCGTCCATGTCGTATTGTAAATTAGACATTTCATCGATTTGATCGTAGTATTCACCATTTTCTGTAAGTTCTTCGAAATCCATTAATTCCATTGGTTCAAAAGTTTCGTTATTGTTTGAATATGCCATTGGAGCAAAGTATGATCTTGGATCTCTAATGTCGTATTTACCTTTTAACTCAAAGTTTGAGTTAGTTCCAGCAGGAATTTTAAGTCCAAGGATAATGTTTTCTTTAAGTCCTTCAAGGTGGTCTACACGTTTTGCGATAGAACTGTTAACTAAGATCTTAGCTGTTTCTTGATATGAAGCAGCAGCAAGGAATGAGTCACTAAGTAATGGCGTTTGTTTAGCCCCTCTAATCTTAACTTCACCAAAGGCAGGTCTTTTACCTTGAGCAAGTAATTTTCCATTTTCTCTTTGATATACAAAAGTATCAACAAGACTTCCTGTGAAGAAGTTAGAGTCTCCTGGATCTGTAATCATAATTTTTGAAAGCATTTGACGAATAATGATTTCAATATATTTATCTGAAATTGTAATACCTTGTAAACGGTATAAACGTTGAACTTCTTTTAATAAGTAATTTTGAACAGCACGAGTATCTGCATATTTAAGTAAATCGTTAAGGATAACTGGTCCTTCAAAGATTTTTTGTCCAGGTACAACTCTGTCACCAACTTTAACTCTAAGTTTTTGTGAAACTTTACCACTTTCGATAATGTTTTCTTTTTGTTTTGCATTAACTTGAGTTTCAATTGTAACAAGCATTACATCTGTATCTTTTCCTGACTTATCTTTAGCAGGCACAATTGATGTAACTGTTCCATAAACTTTAGAAATAATTGCAGGACGTCCTCATGGGAAATCGTAAGCATCGATAAGCTCGATAAGTCTACCGAACCCACCTGTAATATCTTCTACCCCAGCAACCCCTCCGGTGTGGAATGTACGCATGGTAAGCTGGGTTCCAGGTTCCCCAATACTTTGAGCCGCAACAACCCCAACAGCTTCACCGATGTTAACAATACGGTTTGAAGCAAGGTCTTTTCCGTAGCAACGTTTACATACTCCGTTTTTAGTATGACATGAAAGCACTGAACGAATTTCAACTTCTTTTTTACCGTATTCATTCACGATTTTGTTAGCAATTTCAGGTGTAATGAATGTGTTACCTTCAACAACAACATTTCCTTGATCATCTAAAATAGCTGAGTTAGTAAATCTACCTTCAATTCTTTCGGTAAGCGATTCAATAACTGTATCAGTTTTTGTATCTTTAATATCTTTAACTACAAAACCAAAGTCACTGCCACAATCTTCTTCACGTACAACAATACCTTGCGCAACGTCAACTAATCTACGTGTTAAGTATCCTGATTTAGCAGTGTTAAGCGCAGTATCTGTAAGTCCCTTTCTAGCCCCGTGGGTTGATGAATAGAATTCATATGCACTAAGTCCATCAAGGAATGAAGATTTAACAGGAATTTCAACAGTACTACGAACAACACGGTCGTTTTCCGCATCGGCTTTAAGTACTTTGGTGTTGTTTTGCATAAGTCCACGCATACCAGCAAGCTGTGTAAAGTTAGATGAGTTTCCACGTGCTCCTGAGGTGAACATCATAAATAATGGGTTATCTAAATCTGATTTTGTAACTTCTTTAAGATCTTTTTCAATCGAATCTTTAACTTCTGTTCATTTTTGAATAACTAAGTTATAACGTTCATCATCTGTTAATCAACCATTTTCGAAGAATTTCTTAAGTTCATCGATATATTTTTCACCTTTTTGAATTTTTTCTTTAGTTGTTTCAAGTGTAGTAATATCGTTCATCGAAATTGTTGTACCCGAAATTGTTGAAAAGGCAAATCCAAGGTTTTTGATTTTATCTAAAATTGATGCAACATAGTTACTGTAGTTAAATCAAACATCATCAAGTGCTTTAGTATATTGATCAACGTCTCATTGGAAACTTTCAGGTAATTGATTTTTAGGAGTGTTGAAAGCTAATCTTGAGAATGCTTCTTTAATTAACTTGTTGATGATTCTTGCATGTGAGGTTGAAATTTGCTCGCCTTTATAATCAATTAATTCTGCACATTCTTGGAAGTTATCTTCATAGTTAATTTGAGTAACGTTTTGGATTACTTCAGCAATATCTTCCATTGTTACAACAGCAACATAGTTTTCATATACTTTACGAACAATTTTAGCGATATCTTTTTTAGTTAGAGCAAGATTTGGTTGCATATTAGCAATTTCTTCTTTAAAGTTCGCTCCATATGGTAGAGTGTATCTATCCAAATCATGTTCTGAAGTATGAATCATTTCTTTTTCAATAGTTTTAACTGATCCATCTGGATTTGTTTTGTAATTTACAGAAACGTATTTACCAAAAACAAATGGGAAATCAGTAGGGAAAGCATTATTAAGAATAAATTTACCAACAGTTGAAATTAAGTATGGCTCACTTGTATTTGATGAAATAGATTCTTTATTTAATGATTTAACAGGTAAAACTACACGTGTATGAAGTGTAATGTAGCCTCTTTCGTAAGCTAACATCATATCATCATAGTTTGCATAGAAGTTACCTTCACCTTTGGCTCCAGCTTTTTCAATTGTTAAGTAGTAAAGACCTAAAATCATATCCTGTGAAGGGTTAATGATAGGTTCTCCATCTTTTGGTCCTAAAATGTTTTTTGAAGCTAACATTAACTCTTTAGCTTCACGAACAGCTTGATCTGAAATTGGAACGTGAACAGCCATTTGATCCCCGTCGAAGTCAGCGTTGAAAGCTGTAGTTACAAGTGGGTGTAATTTAATTGCTTTACCACGAATTAAAACTGGTTGGAAAGCTTGAATTGAAAGACGGTGCAATGTAGGAGCACGGTTTAAAAGAACTGGTCTTCCATCGATTGCTTTTTCAACGTATGGTCAAATAATTGGGTTAAGGTTTTCAATTAATTTTTTAGCTGATTTTACACTAGTAATACTTTCTTCACCTTTAATTAATTCTTTAATAATTCAAGGTTCGAAAAGTTTGGCAGCCATATCTCTTGGGATACCTACTTCATACATTTTTAAAGTTGGCCCAACAACAATAACACTACGTCCTGAATAGTCAACACGTTTTCCTAAAAGGTTTTGACGGAAACGTCCTTTTTTACCTGTAAGGGCGTCTGAAATTGATTTTAAAGGATGTGAGTCTTTTGATGTAACTGGTGATGGTTTTTTACGTGCATTATCGATTAAAGCATCAACAGCTTCTTGAATCATACGATACTCATTTTGTTTGATAAGCATTGGAGCATCTGATTCATTTCATTTTTCTAAACGATTGTTTCTGATAATAATACGACGGTAAAGTTCATTAACATCACTTGTTGAGTGTCTTCCACCATCAAGTTGAACAAGTGGACGTAAATCAGCAGGAATAACAGGTAAGTTGTAAATAAGCATACTTGTTGGTTTTTGACCTGATTTAATAAATGAGTTAATAACTGTTAAACGTTTGTAAAGTTTTTGACGATCTTGAATTTTAGTTGAAGTTAATCCTTCATCTTCACCTTGTGAATTGATAATATCAATTTCCGCTTGAACAGCAAGTGCTTCTTCTTCTAAATTAATATTTTCTAAAAGATAAGCAATTGACTGTGAACCTGTTCCAATTTTAGCATTTGAATATTCGTGAATGATATCGTTGTATTGATAAAAATCAATCCCGAAATCTTTCCCGATTTTAGAAACAGCATAATCTCTAAGTTCATTTAAAGCTGTTTCGATATCTTCATATTCGTCTGTGTCTTTTTCATAATTATTTAACATTTCTTCTAATGCAGCTTCATAAATATTAGCAGCGTCGTTAATGTCAATAATTGTATTTTTCTTTAATGATTTTAATTCTCCACTATCTAAAACAATGTGTGATTTATAGTAAATTAATTTTTCTAAATCCGCTTTAGTTACTTGTTTATTTGAATCGTGGACTCTTAAACCTAAAAGTTTTGAAATAATTGAGTGATCAATTTTGAAGAATCAGAAGTGAACAACTGGGTTGTGTAATTTAATGTGTCCCATTCTACTTCTACGTGTAATTTTTGGAAGAATTTGAGGTTTATACTTTTCACAAGCAGGAGTTTTAGAACAAATTAAATTTTCATCACTTTTTTTGTATTTAGTACCACAAACAGGACATTTATAGTCTGTTGTAGGACCGAAAATTAATTCATCAAATAATCCATCTTTTTCTGGTTTATAAGATTTATAGTTAATTGTTTCAGGTTTTTTAACCTCTCCATTAGATCATTCTAAAATATCATCATTTGTTGCTAATGATAAAGTAATCTTATTGATTAATTTACTAATGTCTTTTGGATCATTGTTATTGAAATTATTCATAACTTTCTCCTCCATCTAAGTATTGATAAAGATCAACATCTAATTCTTCTAAATCTTGTGTATCTTCTGTTACATCAAGTTTCATTCCTAATCCTTTAAGTTCATAACTAAGAACATTAAATGATTCTGGAATTCCAGGGTGTGGAAGTTCTTTTCCAGCAACTAATGCACTATAAAGAGCATTTCTTCCTGAAATATCATCTGATTTATAAGTAAGGATTTCTTGTAGCACATTTGTTGCTCCATAAGATTCAATCGCTCATGTTTCCATTTCCCCGAATCTTTGTCCCCCGTTTTGGCTTTTTCCTCCAAGAGGTTGTTGTGTAATAAGAGAATATGGTCCAACACTACGTGCGTGCATTTTATCGTCAACCATATGGTTAAGTTTAAGCATGTACATCACCCCAACTGAAATAGGTTTGTCAAATTTTCTACCTGTAATTGGGTCAATTAAAATTTGTTTTCCTGATTTATCAAGTCCAGCTTCTTCTAAAGCAGCTTCAATATCTGGTTTTTTAACCCCATCAAAGCTTGGTGTTACGAATTTCACACCTAATTTTCTAGCAGCCATTCCAAGGTGTAATTCAAGAATTTGCCCAATGTTCATACGTGAAGGAACCCCTTGTGGGTTAAGCATAACATCAAGTGGTGTTCCATCTTCTAAATATGGCATATCTTCTTCTGGTAAAACAATTGAGATAACCCCTTTGTTACCATGACGTCCAGCAACCTTATCACCAACTTTAATTTTACGTTTTTGAGCGATAGACACTTTAACAATTTTATCGATACCTTCATCTAAAACGTCACCTTTATCACGTGATAAAACTTCAACATGAATAACAGTTCCGTTGTGTCCATTTTTAACTTTTAATGATGTATCTTTTTCATTTGAAGATTTTTGTTGAAGGATAGCCATCAATAATTTTTCTTCTTGTGAAGGGTTTTCTTCACCTTTTGGAGAAGTTCTACCAACAAGAACATCACCTGGAACAACTTCAGAACCAACTCTTACGATACCTTGTTCATCTAAATGTCTTAATGCATATTTTGAAACGTTTGGAATATTTGGAGTTAATTTATCATCCCCGGCTCTGCTGCTTCTAAATTGAATTGTTTGTTCTTCAATGTGAATTGAAGTAAATACATCATCTTTAACTAAACGTTCATTAATAATAACAGCATCCTCATAGTTATAACCGTTTCATGTTGAAAATCCAATTAATAAGTTTTTACCAAGTGCCATTTCACCATCTTTAAATGATGAACCATCAACTAATAAATCACCTTTTTCAACTTTTTGCCCAACTTCAACAATTGGTCTTTGTTGAATTAATGTACCTTGGTTGCTTCTTTCGAAGTTTCTTAAAGTATATTTGTCAGTAATAAATTTATCTGGTTCTTTAGGTGAAGGATATTTAATATGAATTTTTGAACCATCTACAAAGGTAACTTCACCTGAATTTTTGGCAACAATATTGTATGAAGAATATTTAGCAATATCAGCTTCAATACCTGTTGCAACAAGTGGTGCTTCAGCTTGTAAAAGCGGAACAGCTTGACGTTGCATGTTTGAACCCATAAGTGCACGGTTGGCATCGTCATTTTCTAGGAAAGGAATTGCAGCAGCTGCAACTGAAACAATTTGTTTTGATGAAACCTCAATAAAATCAACTTCTGAAGGTGAAGCGATAATATAGTTATAGTCTCTTCTTACTGTAAGTGTAGGAACAGTAATTTTATTATTATCATCAACTTTAACTGATGATTGAGCGAATGAATAACCGATTTCTTCAGCAGCTGTTAAATATCTAACATCATTATAATCTACAACACCATTATTAACTTTAAAGTAAGGTGTTTTAAGGAAACCTAAATCATCTACTTTTGCAAAAGTAGCATAGTTAAGAATAAGTCCGATGTTTGGTCCTTCAGGAGTTTCGATTGGACAAATTCTTCCGTAGTGAGTTGAGTGAACGTCACGAACTTCAAACTGCGCAGTATCACGGTTAAGACCCCCAGGTCCAAGTGATGTAACTCTACGTTTGTTAGAAACTTCAGCAAGCGGGTTAATTTGATCCATGAATTGTGAAAGTTTTGAAGTGTTAAAGAATGTTTTCATTTGGTTTGTAACCAATTTGTTGTTTGTTACGTTTTTAGCTGTAACTTTATCTGGTTCTTTAGCTCCCATTCTTTCACGGGTAATTTTTTCAAGTTTAGTTAAAGCTACAGATAATTGCCCTTCTAAAAGCTCACCAACTGAAACAATACGTTTGTTTGTAAGTGAGTCTGGATCATCATCTTGTCCAATTCCCTCAATTAAGTTGAAGTAATAGTTAATTGCTGCAACAATATCTGAAATTAATAAATGTTGTTCAACAGATTTTGGATCATTTCCGATTACTAAAACAGGCTCTAAACCAGCTTCCATTTGTTTTCTTGTTGGATAAACCTTAATTTTAATAATCTTAATACGTTTTTTGAGATCTTTATTGTTGTTAATAAGTTTGTGGTAAACAAATTCTGGATTGATTCCAGGAATTTTTTCACTACTTAAAACACCAGTTTCAAAGAAACCTTGAATTTCTTTAGCAAGTTTGATATCAATAAAAGTTCCTTTTTGAACAAGTAATTCACCTGTTTTAGTAACTAAATCTTCTGCTAAATAAGTATTTGTTATACGGTCTACAAGTGATAACTTTTTATTAAGCATGTGACGACCTGTTAATGAAAGGTTGTAACGTTTTTTATCAAATAAAATTCCAGGAATAAGTGATCTTTTAGCTTCTTCTGAAATACGATCACCTTTTCTAAGTCCTCTAAATAATTCTTCTTGACATTGATCAACTTTTTCTTCGTCTGTTAATTCATCATTGCTAATAATTTTATCTTTTCTGAGTGTTTCTTGTAAAAGATCACTATTACCAAATAGTTCTTGAATATTTTGAGCTGTAAAACCAAACGATCCTAAAAAAGTTGCTAAATTAATGTTTTTGTTTTTATCAACTTTTACTTTAACAGTATCGATTGATGAAGAAGTAACTTTGTGAGATACTTCCAATCATGATCCGATTCTTGGTAAAATTTCTAACTTGTTGAAAAGGTCATCAGATTGTTTATTACGAACACCAAGTCCATAGTAAGCACCAGGTGAACGAATTAATTGAGATACAATAACTTTTTCTGATCCATTGATGATAAAACTACCACCTGATGTCATATAAGGAATTTCACCAATTAAAACATCATCTAAACGAACCTCTCCAGTTTCGGTAATCTCTCTTCTTAAAGTAGCATATACCTTCACACTAAAGTTTGTTCCTTTAGCTTTACATTTTTTAATTTCTTCACTTTCACTTGTTAGTTTTTTGAAAGGTAACTCAAGTTTAAGTGAGTTTTTAACATAGTCTAAACGAACTTGTTTATTAGCAGCTTCAATAGGATATACTTCCTGTAAACATTCTTGAATTTTTTTGTTGATAAAAAGTTCAAAGCTTTCTTTGCTTGTCGCTAAAATATCAAACAAATCAAGAGAATGTTTTGTTACAGAATAATCTCTTCTCACTGTTTTTGGTCCGAATTTACGGTTAATATATTTTTTTTGTTCCATAAATTTACTTCCTTTAAATAATTAAAAGACACTCAAATATATATTACATATATATAAATTGCGTGTCCGTAAGGTGCATAAATTTTAACATAAAAAAAATTAAAAAAATTATTTTTTTGTTTTTTCTTTCATTAACGAGCTTTTTTAGGTATTTTTAAGCTTAATTAATTTGCAAAAATAAAAAAACCAGCTATAAAACTGGTCTTTTTGCATAATTTGCTTTTAAAGTGTTCAAAATTTTTGCACTTGTAATTATTTAACTAAATGTGCAACTTTATCGTAATCTAACTCTGATGTTGATTTCAAGATTAAGTCAGCAATTGCAAATTCTGATGGATCTTCATTTGTAATAGCAACAGCCACCATATTTGCATCTTTGATTCCTTTAACTCCAGCAATAGCATCTTCAAAACCGATGCATTCACTCACATCTAGCCCTAATCCGTGAGCTGCTGCAATGAAAATATCTGGTGCTGGTTTTCCGTGTTTAACAGTTCCTGGATTCACAATAAAATCAAAGTAATCTTTAATTTTTAATTTTTCTAAAATCACAGGAGCGTTAAAGCTACTTGATGCGATAGCTAATTTAATTCCATGACTTTTTGCTTGGTCTAAAAAGTTTTTAACACCAGGTAGAATTGAGTTTTCATTAATTTCTGTTGTTAATAATTTTTTATAAAGTTCATTTTTTTCTTCACAAATATGATCTAAATCTAACTCTGAATAATCATAATTGTAAAGTTTTAAGATAGCGATCAGAGTGTCTTTTCTAGGCAAACCTCTTAATTTTTCATTATCAGCTTCTGTGTAATCAATCCCTAGCTTTGCTACCATTTGTTTTCAAGATTGATAATGTAAGATAGCTGTATCTGTAATAACTCCATCTAAATCAAAAACAAAACCTTTAAGCATTTTTTACCTCATATGTTTTTTGCATGGCACCAACTAGAATATCTTTGCCATGAATTGAAATTGTTCTTGGTTTTGAGTTATTAATAGCTTGGATTGAGAATTTATCTTGTTGTACAAATACTTCAAAAGTGCTTCCTTGGTATTGGAAACGATATTTAAGGCTATCTCATTCTTTTGGTAAGATTGGATTTAAATGTAGTTTGTCATTATGTCAATCAAGTCCACCAAATCCAAAAACAATCATTTGGTAGATAGCTGCTAATGAACCAGCATGAATACCAGCATTTGATGAAGACATATTTAATCCTAAATCGATGTTAATACCATACTTAAATAGGTGATATGCTTTTTCAAGCATTCCTAGACGAGCAGCTTCAATTGAATATGTTGCTGGTGATAATGAAGAATCATGTGTTGTGATATCTTCATAATAATCGAAGTTCGCTTTACGAATTTCTTTATCAAATAAGTGTGGCAATAAGTTTAAAAGCAACACAACATCGGCTTGTTTAACAAGTTGGCTACATAATCTTTTGTGCCCTTCTGCAGTTGAGAAAAGTTTTTTTCCTGCATCACCAAGCATTTGGAATGGTTTAACATCAATTTTTGGTAAACCTAAAAATTGATCATTTTCTGCAATAATTAAATCTTTGTTTGGAACTTGTTGTTTAAGATGTTTTGAAACTTTTTTCATTTTTGAAATATTAAGTTTATAAGGAATTTTTCTTAAAATGAAATCTAAAATTTCTTTTGATTTTTCATCTTGACTGAGTTTGTAAATATACTTAAGAGCTAAATCGATATTGTATTTTGCCATCATGTTGATGTAAGCATTGTTATCAATGTTACCTTTATATTCATTTGGTCCCATTACATCTTTAATTTCATAGCTTCCATCAGGTTGTAATTCAGCACGATTTGTGTAAAAATATGCTGTTTCAAATACCATTTGGTAACCCATTTTATTCATGAACTTATTATCTTTTGTGATTTGGTAATATTGATTAATTGCATAAGCCACATCGGCAGAAACGTGAATTTCTTGTCTACGTGAAGCGATTGGAACTTGCTGTCCTGAAACAACATCGGCTTGTCCTCAATAAGGACAAACTTCTCCTTCTGTTGGTCAAGCCATTTCTCATGGATATTGCGCTCCAATTAATTTTGATTCCTCTGGTCTTTCTTTGGTTTCAAGCGCTTTTTTACGTGCTCCTGCAAGTCCTTTAAATCTATAAGTTAATAAGTTTCTAACAACTTGTGGATCATTAAATAAGTAAATTGGATTAATGAAAAATTCTGTGTCTCAATATGTATGTCCTTGATATCCTTCTCCACTCAATCCTTTTGCTCCCACATTCATATTAGTTGATGTTGTAGGAACAAAGTTATTTAGGTGGAAAATACCAAAATCAAGTGCTAAAGAATCATATTCAGCTTCTTTGCCACCCTTAATTTCCACAAAGAATCTTTCTCATACTTTTGAGTCCATTGCTGCAATTGACGCTTCTTTAAGTTCATCGTATGTAGCATCTAAAAGTTTTGAAAGCTCATCTTTGGCTGCATTTAAAACTACTTCATCATTTAAAACATAGTTTTTACTGTCAACTGAAGTGTGAACTGACATTAATTTTTCTAAAATAACCTCATCACCTTCTTTAAGGTTTAAATTAATTTTGAAGAAAATTTGACGTCTTTGAATGTCGATAACATAATCATCATTTCCACCATAAATTCTTTGTCCATTAACAAATAATCTTGTTACCATGTTATGCACTACAAAACGGTTTGAAAGAGTTGTTTTTTGTTGCATTTGTAACGATTCATTTGTAGGTCTAGATTTAAGACCTTCCATAAAGTGTTGTGTCCCATTATTTGTGACTTGTCCATTAATACCAGCTTTAAATAAAACATTAGCTTTTTCTGGTGCTTTTAAAACTTTAATTGTTATTTTTTGTGCATAAACGTTTTTATTAGCTTGAGATACGAATCTTTCAAAATTAAGTGCATATTTATATTCGCCTCTTTTTGCAATAACTTCTCTTGTTAAGATTCCTGTTTTAATATGTAAAGTTTTGTTATATTCATCTTGCTCTGAAACTTCAAAAGCTTTTTTGTTTAAATAAATTGGTGTACTTAATAAATCAGCTAAATTTGCTAATTCACTAACTTCATTTTTATTATCTTTATTAAAGATACCATTAACGAAGAAGTCTTCTTTGTTGTATGAAGTAACCTCTTCATCTGCACTTCTAATCCCTAAATAACCATTTCCAAGTGAAAAAATACTTTCTGTTTTTGCGACAACATTTTTGTCAAATTTCACTTGAGAAATTGTTTTATCCTTTGTGTTATATTTTAAAAATTCCATAAATTGCTCCTATTTCAAAATTAAAATTGATTCATATGGTCTTAATTTATTTTCAACTAGTTTTTGATCATCGTAAGTTGATAAAATTTGTTTTCCATTTTCTTTATCAAAAGCAAGTTCTTTACTTGTCATATTGATGTACGCAATAACTTTTTGCCCTTGTGCTTCACGTACAACTTGAATTACACCGCCTTCTTGTAAATCAATTTTTGAAGTACCATCTACTAAAGCAAGCTTAAGTTCATTTTTACGCATTTTAATAAGTTCTTTGTAGAAATTAAAGATACTATTTGAGTCAGCTTTATCTTTTTCAACATTGATTTCTTCTTTGTTTCTACTCATTTTGATTCATGGAGTGTGGCCTCCATTAAATCCTGCATTAACTTTATCATTTCACTGCATGATTACACGACCTGCGTCTCTTGAATTAATGTTGCAGTAAAGTAAAAGTTCACTTTCTGAATAAATTTTCTTTTTATCAACCATGTCATCAAAAGCATTGAAAATATCAACGTCTTTAAATTCTTTTCTTGAGTTAAAAATTGTATTTAACATACCAATTTCTTCCCCGTAGTAAATACATGGTACACCTTTAAGTGCCATTAAGAAAAGAGCGTGAGTTTTAGCACTTTCTTTTCTAAAGAATGTTTCATTTCCTCATCTTGAAAGACTTCTTGATGTATCGTGATTTGATAAGAAGTTAGTAAATGATTCAGCTGGAATACTTTCGTCTTCTTGGAATGGTTTTTGTTGTCAAACAAATTCACGGTAATCTCAATTTGCATCATAACCGTTTCTTCCAGTTTGTCTTCCTCATCCAATTCATCATCATGAGAAGTTAAAGTAATTATCAGCTACTTTATCTTTACTTAAACCATATTTTTTAAGTTCCTGTGCACTAATTCCACTTGCTTCTCCAAATGTATAAGCGTCAGGTTTATTGCTAAATGCTAATTTGTTAAAAGTTTTAAGAAAATCAACTGAACCATCACATCAAGCAAAAGCTGGATTATCTTTAACTTCAGCGAAGTTTTTAGCAACGTGTTTAATCGCATCTAATCTAAAACCACGAACTCCAAGGTCATATCAGAAATCAATAACTTCAGCCATTGCTTTTGCTGTAGTTTCGTTAGCTCAATTTAAATCAACTTGTTCTTTCGCAAAAAGGTGAAAATAATATCTATTAACACTTGGAACATATTCTCAAGCCTCTCCACCAAAAATACTTTTTGCATTTCTTTCATCTTCATTAAGTTCATCTCTTCAAATGAAATAATCATGTTCTTTATTATCTCTTGATTCACAAGCTTTTTTAAATCACTCATGTTCGTTTGATACGTGATTTAAAACAATATCCATAATAATATCAATGTTACGTTTTTTAGCTTCTCTTGTAAGCTCTTTAAAATCCTCTAATGTTCCAAATTGTTTCCATACTGTTTTATAATCTAAAACATCATATCCTGCGTCCACAAAATTAGTTTCATAAGTTGGACAAAGTCAAATTCCGTCAATTCCCAATTCTTTTAAATAATCTAATTTAAGTGTAATTCCTTTGATATCTCCATCACCGTCATTATTTGAGTCATAAAATGAGCGAGGAAAAATTTGATATAAAACTTTATCTTTTAATTGTTTTTTAGTCATTGCTTGCTCCTTTTTTATTTTTAAGTTCTAAAATCATTGATGTATGATCGTAAACATAATTCAAATTCGTTTGATTAATTTTGCTATTAAATAAAATTTTCTTACCTTTAATATCGTATTTAAATTTGCTATTTCCAAAGTTATGAATAACTTGAATTGTTTTATTATCTACATTTAATTCAAAAATTAAAATACCTTTTCCAAAATCTACTTTTCTTCAAGTTAGTGCTTTTTCAATATCTGCTAAATTATCTAATCTAAAAAATCTAGTCTTGTTTCTTCATTTATTTAATTTTTGAACAAATTCAAAAATATATTTTTGGACATTTTCATTTTCTAAATGTTTTCATTTTAATCCATTAACATAATCTGTTGTTTTATACGAGTTTCATTCATATTTATTGTCATCAGGGTGCTCACCGAAGTTATCACGATAATTTGATTTGTGCATATCATTAGTTTGCACACCGGTTTTATCATATGGTTTGGTTTGTAAAAGCTCGGTTCCGGCTAACATAAATTGACGTCCCATAGTTGTTGTTGTCATAAGTAGTCCTTGACGATATCTTTCTAGTCTTTCAATAAAACTTAATTTTTCAGTTGAAAAGTTAATTTTATCTCAAAGTGTTGATCCATCATGACAACTTGCATATGATAAATTCACTCTTGGATCTGATGTGTAAGCATCATATTCAGAAACCTTTTCAAGGAAATTATAGTTATAAGTTTTAAGTCCACCAGTTACAGTTACAATATATCTTTCTAATAAGTTTTTATCGTAACTCGCAATAAGACCTTTGCCCCCACCATGCATGTCAAAACCTTTGATTGCATCACGTAAAGTATCACTAAAGTATCCAAATTGTAAGTTGTTATCAAGCGAACCTTTGATGTAAGCTTCTTTTTGTTCCGTGTTTAAATCTGTATATGCTCAAGCTTCACCATGGAGCACAATATTTGGTTTAATTTTTCTAAGTTCCTTATCAATCTCATCAATTGTTTCTTTATGTAAGAAACAAGATAAGTCGAAACGAAATCCATCAACGTCAAATTTTTCAACATACATTTTAAGCGAATCAACAATAATTCTTCTTGCCATGTATCTTTCATCAGCTAGTGGCGGATAACTTACTGGCCGAGTTACCGCGTTATCTCGATAGTAATAACCATCAATAATATCATCATAGATTCGATTTGTAAACATATGGTTGTAAACAACATCAACAATTACACCAATATTGTTTTTGTGCGCTTCGTCCACAAATTTACGAAATTCCTTGATTCTAGCGTAAGGCTTTGAAGGATCACTAGAGTAAATTCCATTTAAAGTAAAGTAATTATGCGGATCATATCCTCAGTTGTAATTTGTAAGTCAACCTTCACCGTCACCTTTTTGTAAAATTCTAAGATCAAATTCATTTACAGTATAAGTTGATTGCAAAGGCAATAGTTGTAAATGTGTTACACCTAAACTTTTTAAGTATTTAAAAACTTTATGTTCTAACATTGCATTAAAAGTTCCTAATCTACTTTTAAATTGTTTTGGATTAAGTAAGCTAGTGAAGTCTCTAGTGTGTAGTTCATAAACAATTGGATCTACACCATAATTTGTTTTTAAGTTAACTTCTCTTGGCATCTTTCCTGCTTTAGGAGAATCAAAATCTACAAAAGCTCCTTTTCCAACATTAACTTCTTGTCCTTCTCAGTTAAAAGGTGCCATACTGTATGCATAAGGGTCTAAAACAACATTTGTTTTCCCGTCTTGAGTTACTTTAAATTGATAGTAAAATTCATCAAAATCTTTACTGATTTTAACTTCTCAAATTGTGTCTTTTTTAGACATTTGTAATGTCTTAATTAATCTATCTTGATCATCTTTGGCAAAGATTAAAAGCTCAACATTTTCAGCAAGTGGTTGTCATAGTCTCGCAAAAATGTGGTCCCCTTTATAAAAAATTCCTAATTGACCCTTTTTATAAGCGTATTCGTTATCAAATTTTTTGAAAAAATCTTTATTTTGATATTTTAATTTCATAGCAAAATTATTATATTTAAGCTATATAAAAAATAAGCAAAATTCAAATTTTCTTGATGGTTCAATTTATGTTAGCATACTAGACCGGTCAAAAAAGAAGTACAAAAAACCAAAGGTTTTAGCCTTTGGAGTTTGACAATTATAATGAAAATTCTTGGTGGAAGAATTTAAAGTGTTTTGGATCTACATAAAAAACACCAGCAATTGAAATGCTATCTGCATCGTAACCAAAAAATCTAATTCCAAGCGATGGATTTTGCCCAAATTTTTCTACATTATCGAATTCTAATTCATACACTATGTTTGTTAAATCTTCTTTTTCTAATAAAACATCGATTAAAGGTTTAGTACAATCAATAGGTTCGAATTGATCAATATTTTTAAGTGACATGAAAATTCTAGCTTCAGCAATTAGTTCATTTTCTTTATAGAACTTTTTATCGAAAACACGAAATCCATTTACAAAAATAATATTCTTGTCCTCTGCTCACTGTGGTAATGGAACATCACCTTGCACTTCAACACCAGTTTGCTTATCTGCAGCAAAAAGGAAGCTAATAGGTTTAATTAAATTATGAAAGTTTTCTGCTACAAAGTGGCCTCTTTTTTGAATTGAATAAACCGCACCTAAAAATTCAAGTTTTTGATAAGCTGCAACTACTATGTTTCTTGAACAATCAAATTTATGCATTAATTGATGTTCTGAAGGCATAATTTTATTAACTGGTATTCTTCTTGTACGAATTAAATCCATCAAATATTCAATAATTTGAGTTGTCTTATTCTTTTGTTTATTAGTCATAAAACAATTATAATGTTTTTTAAACTTTAAATGAATAGAACAATGAAAATTATTTTTAATTTCAGCTTATTAAATCCTAAAATTTGCAAAAAAATACATAAAGAATGAATCTCTATGTATTTTGATGTTAAAAAGGTTTAATAGAATTAAGCTTCGAATGACCCTCCGCCTGGTCTTGGTCTAGATGAAGTTTCTTCCATTGTTAAAAGAACCCTATAGAATGAGAAGTAGTTTTCTGGCAGAATAATTACAGAATTTTCTTTTTCTGTTCCTAATAAGAATGTATAAAGATTATCTTCTAAAAACAATCCTGTTTGAATAGCATAATCGATGCAATTAATTAAAACACTAGCCATTCTAGCTAATCTTGCTTCATCTTTTATTAAATACATTTTGATCATACCTGGTTGTAATTTAAATAATTCATTAATAATTCTTTCTCTCAATTCTACAAATTTATTGTATTTGTCTTGACTTTCAGAACCTGTATTAAATACTTCTGGCATACTTGGAGTGATAGGACTAACATGAATATTTTTATCATCTGGTCTATCTTTCGGTAATAAAACAGGGTATATTCCATCTGGTAATAAAGCAAAATCTTCAACAATATTTTTTTCTAATGTAAGGTTTCTATTAGTATAAACAAGCTTATTTAAAGTGTTAATTGAAAATAGTTTTTGATCTGCTTTTACATATAAATTAAAGTATTCAAGTTTTTCTTCAGTTGTAGGATTTGAATTAGTACCTAAATAGTTTTGAGCTTCTAATAAAGCATTTTTATATTCACTTAAGTATGGTAATAAATCATTTTGTGGATTACGTAGTTCTGCTTTTACTTTTATTTTAACTTTATCAAAGATAATATCAATAATATCTTTAAGTTGATTTTCTCTCATTGTTTTAATTTGTTCTAGATTATTTTTTATATCTTCTAAATTATTTACAAACATTGAATAATATGATTTAGCAGCTGAATTATAAATGTATGAACTATAAGCAGTTGAAAAAGCATTATATTTAGCTAGTTTTTCTCTATCAGAGATTAAGTTGCTTTTTAATGGTCTAAGAAAACTTCAAGCTTTTCTAATGTAATCTCTATTATCAATTACTTCTAATAAAGTATCAATTTTCGGTAAATTCTCTTCATAATTTGTAATATAAGTTACAATAACTTCTCTTAATTGTTCTTCAAGAGAATCTTTGCTTGCATTAGTATTTAATTCAAAATTTAGTAAAAACTCTTTAATTGTTGCGGCCATTGTATTACCAAATGCAGCTGTTCTAACATAATTTTTTCTAATTTCTTCAACTCATTTTTTAATACCTTTGATGATAGCGTCTTTAGTGAATCTAGCTTCAGCTGCTTTGTGTTGTGCTTTAATGTTGTCAATAGCAACTCTAAAATCATTTTCTGTCGCTTGTTCATTTGATTTTAAAAGTTGATATGAAGCAATAGCTTCTGTTAAAGGAGCAACTTCTTGATCAAGTCTAAGGTTACTTAATTTTAATTCTAATTCAGCTGAAATAGCTAATTGTGCGTCACCTTCTTGTTTTAATGTTTTTACACCCTCACTATCTTCTTTAGGTTGTGGTGTTTCTCCTGGGTTTGAGTTATCACCTGATCCTGGATTTGAACCTTCATTATCTGATGAATTGTTTCCACTTGGATTTGAAGCTTCATTTGAAGGGTTTGAATTATCAGAAGAATTTTCACCGTTTGTTGAACCGTTATCTGTGCTTGGATTTGGGTTGCTTGGAGTAGTTGTTTCTGTTGAACCTGAGTTATCATTTCCTTCAGTAGTTTTATCAGCTGGTTTTTGTTCAGGATTACATCCAGCAGCAATAGCAAATACAGGTGCTGAAGTTACTAAAACACCGGTTAATCCTAATAATAATTTTTGGATTTTTTTCATTATATTTTATCCTTTCATATTTAATTTATTTTATATACATAATATTTTATACAATTATTCGAAATTTAAAAACTTCTTTTGCACCCTATGCATGGTTTTAAAAGATCAAAAAAACAAAAAATAGCACTAAAAAGTGCCATTTAATTTGTTTATTTTCAAAATTCTTTTTTTCAATTTTCAATTTCTTGAGGTGTACCTAAAACATAGTGATCATCATTAATTTTGTTTCAAACAGGTTGAACCTCATCGTTATATTGATGAATTTGTGGATCATAAACATAACCAATTAATGAACCCTTTGTTCCATAAATAGAAGGAACAGCGTCTAAAAGACTTTTTGTATAAGGGTGTAATGAATGTTTCATAATTTCTTCAGTTTTACCAATTTCCAATAATCTACCTTTGTTCATAACCGCAATACGGTCAGAAATATATTCAACCATACGTAAATCGTGAGCAATGAATAAAATTGTAAGATTATATTTTTCTTTTAAGTCGTTAAAAATATTAACAACTTGAGCTTGGATTGAAACGTCCAAAGCCGAAATTGGCTCGTCGGCAACAAGTAATTGTGGACGTAGAACAACAGAACGTGAAATCCCGATTCTTTGTTGTTGACCACCTGAAAACTCAAGTGGATAACGTCTTAAAACAGTTTTATCAAGTCCAACACTTTTAAGCATTTCGACAACTAAAATTCTTTTACATTCTTTTTCACTGAGTTTGTTAAGTTCATCTCTTTTAGTTTTTTCAGCTAAAAGAAATTCATAAGCTGATTTATTATTCGACTTTTCTAATTCTGATAAAAGATCAACATATAAAGCTTGATATGCAACATCTTCATTTTCAGCGATTTTAGCAGAAAGTTCTTTTGCGTAAGTTCCAAAAAACTTGACATCATCTTTTTGATTTAAGTGTTTTTCATAAAGTTCTTTTTCAACTTCTTGATCATTATTATATAAATAAATTTCACGCGCATTTTTGGTATTTTCAAGCCCTTCAGATACAACAGCTTCAACGTTAACGTGCGGGTTTAAAGAGTTAGCTGGATCTTGGAAAATCATTTGCACTTTATTAACCATAAAGTTTTCGATTTCTTTGTATTCACGTAATTTTTTACCGAATTTGAATCCTCTTTTAAGTTTTTTTGGTAAAGTTCTTTCTAAAAGTTTAATTTCACCAAAACTATAAGGAACAAGACCTACAAGTGTTTTTCCGATTGTACTTTTACCACTACCAGATTCACCAACAAGACCAAGAACTTCCCCTTTGTAGATATTAACACTAAAATCTGAAACAGCTTTAAAGGCTTTTGAACCTGAACCATAAGTAATATCAACGTTTCTTAATTTAACTAAAATATCTTCATCGTGCTTCGGAGTGAGCATATCTTCTAAACCAGGTAATCAATTTCTGTAATATTTTTTAGTACCAAAAAGAGTTTTTTTCTTTTCAATGTAAACATTTGTTTTTGTATTAACTTGGCTCATTTTATGCTCCTTTCTTGTAAATCACTTTCGAAGAAGTACCATCTTCTTTAACGGCAATAATTTCTTTTTCTGGTGTATTAGCAAGATATTTATCTCATAATTTTTGAATTACTTTTGGCGGTTGATAGCTTGGCGCTTTTTCATCAAGTAAAGCACTTTTGACACGGTGTGTTTCTGAAATGAAATAGAAAGCTGGTTCTTGTTCGAAGTCGATTCCTAAAGCATAGTCATTTCTAGGTGCAAAAGCATCACCAACAATATTATTTAAGTTAGCAGGAACACTACCACGAACAGTTTTTAATCTCGAACCTAAGTTAACATCAGGCATACTTGAAATTAAACCTCATGTATAAGGGTGTTGTGGATATTCTAAAATTTCACGCGCAGTTCCTTCTTCAATAATTTGTCCAGCATACATGATTGAAATATAATCACTAATCGAAGCAACAACTCCAAGGTCGTGAGTAATAAATACAATTGATAAATTAAGCTTTTCTTGAAGGTCTTTAATTACATCAAGAACTAAAGCTTGAACTGTAGGGTCAAGTGCAGTTGTAGGTTCATCCATAACAAGAACCTTTGGTTCTAAAGCAACGATCGCTGCAATAACAACACGTTGAATCATACCACCTGACATTTCGTGTGGGTATAATTTCATAACAGCTTCTGGGTCATTAATTTTAGTTAATTTTAAGAATTCAATTGCTCTAGCATATGCTTCCTTGCGGTTTTTTACAACACGATTAATAAGCATACCTTCCATGATTTGTTCTCCAACTTTCATGGTTGGGTTTAAAGTTGACATTGGGTTTTGGAAAACCGCAGAAACAACTTTACCTCTATATTTTGAACGTTCTCAATCTCTTAAACTAAATTCTTCAACATTATTGTTATAAAGTTTAATTTCTCCAGAGTCAATCACAGCATTATCACCAGTTAATCCGTAAAGTAAGGAAGTAATAACACTTTTACCACTACCACTTTCTCCAATAATTGAGTGTACTTTACCTTCGAAAATTTGAATACTTGGTCCACGTAAAACTTTATTTTTCTCACCAGGACGAGCTGGGTTTGTAAATGATAAATAAATATCTTTAATTTCAGCGGCAATTTTTAATTTTGTTCCATCATTAAATGTTTTGTATTGAACATCTTTGTAAAAATCATCTCAATCAAAAATTTTGTTTCTTTGTCTTTGTTTATAGTTAAAGAAATTTACAAAATTTTTAGCTGATTGTTTCATGTTTTTTACTCAAAGGTTGTATTTAACATTCTTTTTCATTGCGCTCCTATCTTTGTCTTCTGAGTGCGTCTTGCACACTAGCTCCGATTAATTGAACACTTGCTGTAATAGCAATTAAGAATGAAGATGGAATAAAGACATATCTTAAGTAAGTTGGGAAGATTTTTTGACCCTCTGAAATTAAGTTCCCTAATGTTGGGACATCATCGATTGCAAGACCAATAAATGCAAGCGAAGTTTCCGAAAGAATAACACCCGGGATTGTGAAGACTAATTGAGTAATTAAGATAGGTAAAATAACTGGAACATAATTTTTAAGAATTTTGTACATTGGAGTACCTAATACTTTTGAAGCAGCAACTCATTCTAAATGTTTAGCACGTTTAACCTGTGCACGAATTTGGTTTGCCATTCCAATTCAACCAGTTAAAGATAATGAAAAGACAATAACTCAAAAACCTGGGTTTAAAATGATTGTTAAAAGAATTAAGATAATGATACTTGGTACAACAGAAATAATCTTGATTAGAAAAGTCATAATCTTATCAAAAATTTCAAATTGCCCCATCATAATACCAATTGTAAGACCAATACATACTTCAATTGCTGTTACAGCAATTGAAAGAGCAAGTGAATAACGAAGACCTCATCAAAGTCTTGCTCAAAAGTCTCTACCAACTGAGTCAGTTCCTAAAATATGAAAGATCCCACGTGAATCTACTTCACCAATTGTTTTGAACTTATCTTGAACATAAGAGAAGTTTGGATCTTGAGTTGTAAAAGGGATAATGATAGCAGCAAGAATAATCATTACAATCAAAATAAATCCAAAGACACCAGCAAAGTTATTAGCAAAACGATAAACAAATTCTTTGAAAAGATTAGATTCTTTAGCTAAATGTTTTCCTTCATTATATTCAAAAGCATTTCCAATAATTTTTCAAGCTTGATAATTAAAAGGTTGTGCCAATGGATTTGGTGCAGCTTCACTAATTGGTTCAGTTGCTTTACTACGAATATCATTTGCTTTTTTAGCAAATCAATTATTTAATTTATTAAATTTACTCATTATTTACCTCTTCTTCTAACTCTTGGATCAATTGCTTCGTAAAGAATATCACGAGTTGCATACGAAACAATAGTTAATAAAGCAAAAATAATGATAAGGAATAAGATGACGTTATAATCTTTTGTTTGAATAGCTTGTAGTAAAGTTGCCCCTGAACCAGGAATGAAGAAGATTTGTTCAATAAAAATACTTCCGATAAATGAACCAAAAATAACAGCAGGGAAGAAAGTAGCAATTGGGAATAAAGCTGGTTTTAGCGCATGTTTTCACACAAAACGGTTTTTAGTTAAACCTTTAAGGTAAGCAAATTTAGCATGCACAGAATTAAGTTCTCTATTAAGCTCTGTTCTAATGTATTTGATATAAACAATGATACTTCCTAATGAAAGCGCAATTCCAGGTAAGATGAAAGTTGAAAAATCATTCATTTCAAAAACATATGGAATTCCGACTGCTCTACCAATGAAAATTAAAACAAGAGCAAAAATAATTGAAGGAACTGATGAAAAGATACTTACAAGCACCGTGGAAACGTTATCAACAATTCCACCAGGGTTTTTTCCAACTCAAATTCCAAGTGAAATACCAATTACAACAGTAAGAAAGACAGAGAAAATACCAACTAAAAATGATTTATAGAATCTAATTCAAATAAATGAATTAATCTCTTGTCCCGGGAATAAAGAAAGCGAAATACCAAAATCACCCCTAAATATCCCTTGAATATAGTTGAAATATCTTTGCATGAGCGGAAGATTTAAACCATATTTAGCTTCAATTGCCTCTCTAGCTTCTGGAGTTTTAGCACTTGCCACAATTGAGTTTGAACCAGGAACAGCGTTAATAAGAAAGAAGGTAATTGAAATAACGATAAGACCAATAATTAAGAACTCAAAAATAATTTTGAACATTCTTCAAAGAGTTTTTAAAAGCGGAGAATCGATAGCAAAAGCTTTTTGTGCAAAGCTTAATTTTTTATTTCTAATGTTTGTAAAAATAATTTTGTTGCTTGATTCAATCATATTAGCAAAATTTAAGTTTTGCTCATCTAAATTTTTTTGTGATTTCACTAGTTTCCTCCTCCGATTGTTCTTGGTAATCCTGGTCTTGGTGGTTTAGTTACATCATATGCATATTGTAAATCAAATGTGAATAATGAACTTACACCACCAACTTTCGTTACTTCTCAGTTGGTATCAACTTCCATTAAAGGTACTACAAAAGCGTTTTCTCTAACAACTTTTTCAAAAGTACCAATTAATTGGAAAATAGCATCTTCTTTTCAACCTTGCTCTATTTCTAAATCAGTAAAGTTTCCTGAAAAGAAAGCATTAAGACGATCTGAATAAGCTTGAATTGATTCATCATTTTTTTGGAATGATAATTCAATTACTTTCTCTCATAAATCTAAAGTTTTATCTTTACCGTCAGAAACTGGTTGCTCTTGCAATCTTTGTCTTGTGCTGCTTGTTATATTTGCAATCTCACTAATTGAATAACTTAAATTCATTCAGAAAACAGCAGCATGTCTTAATTTGGTTTTAGCAATATTAGCATCTTTAACTAATAAGTATTGAAGAAGTTCTTTAACTAAACTTTTTACTAATTTAGTTTCATTTTCTGGATTTTTTTCTAATAATTTAGCTCAAATTTGATCTAACTTCGATTCAGCATAGTTAATAATTGCTGGTTTTGCTTGCGATTGATAAATTTTGTCAAATTCTGCTTTTAATTCAGCATCAGCATTAATAACATATTTAATTTGGACTATAACTGGTTCAAGGAATTTTTCTAATGAACCTTCAAAGTTAGCATCTACAACTAGTTTTGTGAAGTAATCAGCATAAATATAGTCACCAGTTGGGTTGTCCTTAAATCCAAACAAGCTACCTTCTAGTGAATTAAGTCCATCTCTCTTAAAGAAAGCTGAAATATAGTCTTGTGGAGAGTTTCCACCAATTTTGTCGTAGTTTTGGTACACAAAATCGAATTCTCCAGTTTCATAGAAACTACCAAAAACGTTTTCTGGCAAGCTTTTAATTTCAATTTTAATAAATCCATCACTCATTTGTTCAATTTTTTCTTTAACATATTGACCAGCTTTCTTTTGCTCGTCAGAAGAGTTGTTTAAATATTTTAAAGTGATTGATTTAACAGTTGGATTTGCCTTTTTGAATTCTTCAACATAAAATCTAGCTGTTTCTAAATCAAAAGCAAAATCTTCTCTGATTGTATTTTCAAAATTAAATGATTTTGAAAGGTGTACTAAATAATCATAGTTAAGAAGTTCGTACTCTTTATTGTTTTTCGCTCTTAATTTTCTGTTGCTGAAAAACATTTCTAAATTACGTCCATCTTTTGTTTTGTATTGCCCATATGCTGTTCAGTTGTTAACCGGGAAAGAAAACTCTCATCCAACGTATTTAAGCATTTCTTCACGATTTAAAGCATAATAAATAGCATTTCTAATATTTTGATCTTGAATATAACTTTGTCCATTTGATTCTGGATCTAAATTAAATCCAAGCGCAATTGTTCCATAACCATAATTCTTTTTAAGGTATTTTTTAGTTTGAGGATTAGCTCAAAATGAGTTAATTGCATTACCTGGAATTACTGTTTGAGAAATATAACCATCTTTGAAGAAAATTGAGTTAATGTTTCTTTCAACTGAGAATAAAATCTTAATTTTGTTAGGAATAATGTTGTCTACATCATAATATTCTTGGTTTTTATTTAGAGTAATATTTCCTTGTGGACCAAGTACAACTTCTTTTGGATCGAAAGTAAATGGACCACTTGTTAGGAATTTTTCTGGACTTGAACCATAATCATCAATTCCTTTAGTTTGTGTTTCAACATACTTACGATTGATTGGATAAAGTTGCATTAAAATGTGAGATAAAATAAAGTTTAAATCAGGTGTTTTATTTTCATCAAAAATAATTGTAAAACTGTTTTCATCTACTGATAAAGATTGAATTCTAGCTTTTAATGTAGTTGGAGTAGCTGGATCTGTATAATCAAATTCTTGATATGGATTCACATATTGATTTTTAATAATTGTAACTGTTTTACGTTTTGATTCATCATTTGGGAATTTTGGATCACGCATTACAAAATCTTGCACTTCTTTATCTAAAGCAAAAGAAGGGTTTAAATCAAGGTTACTAAAAATATCTTCATTTGTATAGTCTAAAAATAATTGACCTGTATAAAAACCGAATTTAAGAGCAGCTTGTTTAATTTGTTCAACTTCTTTTTCGTCACCTTCTGTTTGAGATTCTCATACTGGACTAGCTGTTTGAACATATGAATATTTTTCAAATGGTCCAGGTACATAACTTCTTCTTCCTCAAGGATTTGAGTAGAATTTTCCATGTTTTTTATTGTATTCATTTTGAGCATTAGCAAAATCTTCAGCTCCACGAATAGACATTTTCTTAATTTGATCGAATTTTTCTGAACCATTGTTGTAGTCAAGAATATATTCAAGATAATCTCTTAAATCTTGAGCAGTAACAATATCACCATTGCTTCAAATGTTTTTGGCTTTGTTAACAAAACCTGTTGCTGCCATATAGTTATTTGAGTTTTTTGGGTTAGGAAAGGCATAAACTGTTGATTGTTTTTTAACATCATCACCTTCACTAGCTCTACCTAGTCCACCAAAGATACCAAAATCATGAAGTCCATAAGAAGAACCAAGAACATTCCCGTATCCATTTTCACTGGCTAATTTCGAAGTTGAAGGATTTGGTTTTTCGTTTTCACCTACTTTAGCTAATGTACTATTGTAATAAAAATCAAAATTAGATGAACCTTTACCTGAATTGGTATCAACCATAACCATATTAAATTTAGAAGTATTTAAGATTGATTTTAAAGAATCAACTGGACCATTTTTTAAGAAAGAATCAACAAGTGAAGGAAGGATTTTGTTAACAGATTGTTTTAAAACATAGTTTAAGTTATTAAGTGGTTCTGTAGCAAGTCCTAAATCATAAGAACTTTTATCTACTGTTGCAATAACATTATTTAAGTATTCTTCATTTTTATCTTTTTCTTTAGTACCACAAGCAGTCGCGATAAATGCTAATTGGCTTGTTGCACCAAAAGTTAAAAGTAAACTAAATAATTTCTTTTTGATTTGTTTCATATTTCCTCCTTCCATTATCCTAAAATGTTAAATTGGTAATTAATTTTAAGAACAACTTTTCCTGTTTTTTCTCCGTTAGCATCTACTTCATTTGTCAAGATAATTGGTGATTGAGAAATTAATTTTCCATTTTCTGCAATAGTCTCAACATTTCCTAATTTCATTTCAACTAAACTTTGTTTGTTTTCGTCAACAAATTCAACATAGTAAGAATGTTTTGGTTGTAAAAGAGTGTCACGATATTTACCCATGTATTCGTAATCAGAAATTCAAGAAGTGTATCCATAATCTTCAAGTTTAGCTTTTGAATTAGGGTCACCTTGTTTTCTTAAATAGAAAATATTGTTAGTATTTTCAATGTTAATTGGTAAATAACGAACAACAGATGGATTTTCAACATCAACAAACTTAATGTATTTTGCTTTGCTTGCATATTCATTTTCAATATATCCAAACATAGCTAAAGCATCAAATTTTTTGTTTCTGAAAATTCCACTAATATTTCTCGAACCTACACCAAAGTTTAATAATTGTGAAATGAAGAATGCTTCTGGTTGATTGTCAATCTTTTTACCATTAAATTCAAGTCTTCTGTCTTTTTCAGGAATTACAACTGGATTTCCATTATCGTCATAAAGCTTCATGTCGATCATATCTTTTTCTCATCTGTCTTTAAAGTAACCATTTGAGTTAGTAATGAATTTTCCAAAATATGATGAATCTCTAGAGTCTGTTTGATCTTCGGCTAAAAGACTTGAATCAATTGTGATAACCTTTGCATTACCTTGATTTGTTAATTCTTTTACTTTATCAGCTAAAGTCCCTAAAAATGAATATAAATTAAGTTTTTCTGAAGCAATATTAGAAATTAAAGTATTTCTGAGTGCTGTATCAGGTTCTTTTTTCGCTTCTTCAAGTTCAGCTTGTAATCTTTCTAATTCTGGTTTAATTTCTTCTTTTTTAATAAATGCAGCAGTTCTTTCTTTGACAATTTCATCTTTTGAAATTAAGAATTTTTTATAAGCATTTAAAGTGATTTGAGCGTTGTTGATTTCTAAATGACTTAATTTAGTGTCATTAATTCAAAGTAATTTTGTAGCATCAACAATATAGTCTAAACCTGTTGTGGCTTCATTTACATTACTTAAATATGAAGGTAAATTACCAAAATTATTGTATGAAGGTACATAAGTTGTTTGCACATAATCTCTTGTAAGTGTTTCTGGGAAACTATAAATATAATCAGTGAATTTATCATTAACAAGAGGTTCTACCCTTGTAAGGTTATAAGTTAAGAAATCACTTGATGGGTTTCCTGTGCTAATTTTGAAGTATGTGAAATTACTAAAGTATGAAGGAGTATTAATTCCATTATTTTTAATTTTAACTGATTGTCCAATAAGTTGATAAAAGTCAAATGAGTTTAAGTTATTAAGATCGCTTTCTGTAGTAACTCCATGTTTTTTAGCAACTTCTAAAATAAGATCTTGAAGTCTTTCAATTGTTATTCCGGTTCTTTGTTTATCTTCAGGGATAAAACTTGAATCTTCATAATAGTTATCACGCAGTTCTGGCTCTAAAACAGTAATACCATAATCTGTTGATAAGATTGCTTGGTTTGCAACAAGCTGTGTTGCTGGGTTGAAATCTTTAATAGTGAAGAAAAGATTTGATTTTGTGAATAATCTAAATCATTCATTAGCTAAAGCTTGATCGCTTGCTAAAATTGACTCGATTTCCGCTTTATTATCTTCTGTAATAGATTTTCTTAATTCTTCTCTAAATTTATCAAAATTAAATTTAGTTTTAGCATATTCTAAATTAATATTAAATTTGGCTTTTGAATTATCGTTTGTAATTCCTACTTTAATAAATTGTGAATAGTCAATTGCAAAATAATCAAGAAATTCTTGGAAGTTAGCAAAAACGAAAGCGCTCTCTTCATTTCCATCCACTTTGATTGTTTCAACATTTAAAAGTGATCTTTCTAATTTGCTATTAATGCTATTAAAAGCTTTGAAACGAATCGCAATTGGTCAAGATCCACTTTCTGGTTCTAAAACAAAGTTATTTTCAGTATCTAAAAATCCAACTGCATTTTCGCTTTGTACATTTTTTGATACTCAAAAACTATCAAAACCAAGGAAATTATATCCATAAGCTTTAGTTAAATCAAAACGATCTGCGAAGTCTTGTAATCTATTTGTAATACGATCTGAGAATAAATCAATTGATGTTTTTGATGTTTGAACAAATGGGAATGAATATTTGCTATTTTCATTAAAGTAAACAACTGAGTTTACTTCAGCAAAGTTACCTTCATATGTAGCATCTTTTAACTTCATAATTGCATCAGAACCTGTGCTAATACTATCCGGCATTTGGTCAGAGATGTTTTTAGCGAAATATCCTTGTCTAATGAAGAATCAGTTAAGATAGTTGTTATTAGGTGATAATGCTAAATATGAGTATCCTTTACGTCTTTGGTTTTTATATTCATATCCATACAAGTTATAAAAAGGATCTTTTTCAACTGCATCTTTTCTTGTTAAAACAGATTGAGTTCAAATTGTTCATGGTTCACTTTCTAAAAGTGTATTTAAACTAATATCAGGCTGTCCACCTAAAATAGTTGACAATTGGTTTCAACCACTATCATTACCATTTGCTCTAATTAAGTTAAGAATACCTTGTTGAATAGCATTAACTTTTTTCTGTACATAATCTCAAGATTCATCTGATAATTCTTCGTAAAGTGGAACATCAATAACTGGTGAACCATCTAAATTGTGAACATTAATTTTAGTCACAAGGTATTTATGATTTTGATTTTGTTTTGTTTCGATTACTTTAACATCAACATTTCCATTATCTTGAATTACATAAGGGATTTGCTCCATTCTTCCGTCAAGCACAATATTTAAAATATGCTCATCAGAAAGAATTTCAAATTTTCTTTCTTTATTGAAAGCAGACATTTTACCTTCAATAAATGGGTTTAAAGTACCAGAATGTCTATCAAATGAGTTAGCAATAAACATATCACCAAGACGTACATCTCTTAATTTAGCAGCTTGCTTCATAGTTTCATAGCTTTGTAAGAAACGTCTAAGTTTGTTATCAATAACATCAAAAACATTGTCATTTGATTTAGTTGAACCTCAAATATCATCATCAGTTTCTTTGTAGATATCATTAGAATTTACTTTATTGAAAGCAAAGTTAATAAATTCTCCATTAGGTGTTTCGTTGCCTAATGCGTCAACTCTAACAATGTTAAGTCCAGTTCTAGCATCTAAATAATTTTTTAAAGCATCGTATGAATAGTATGATTGAATGTTTGCTCCACCACGGGTATTTAACGCCCCAACAACAACTGAATTGTTTTGATTATTAAGACCTTGTGAACCTTCAAGAGTATAGTGGTGTCCATATTCGTGAGTTCCAACATATTTTAAGAAATCAGTTGAAATTCCAGGATAGTTTTCAATTAAAGCATTAAGAATTAAAGGTAAACCAATTCTATCTCCGTCATTAATTCCTTTATATGGTCCATCAACCACTTTATATTCATAAAATCCTTGATCATTGATAGTTTCTTCAATATGAGGTCCATCAAGTTCTTTAAGTAAATGTGGATATTTAGTTGTAATAATATCTACAAGTCCTGAATAAACTTCATTGAAAAGTTGATAATCTCTTGATTTTAATCCACGAATTGGATTTCCTTCTTCGTCTGTTAAATTAACATTTTCAGGTCCTGGAGATAAAACGATTGGTTTAATTGATCCTTTGTATCCGATTGCTTTTTTGAAGTAGAAAAATTCTAGTTTTTTATTGTAATTAGATTTAATTTCCTTGCTGTTAAAACTTAATACTAATTCACTCTTAATTCCAGGCAAGTTTCTTTTTGTAATGTTTTCTAAAATAACATCCAAGTTTCATGAACCGTCAATAAGTTTTTCTTTACTAAATTCAGAAATTTTATATAAAGAGTTTTTTTGGATTCCTGATTGTCTTAATTTATCTTGTGCTTCAGCTAATGAACCAAAGAATTGTATTTCTTTTGTTCCATCTTTATTCTCTTTTTGGTGAACATAAAGTTCTTTATTTAAATAACTATTAAAGTCATAAAAGTCAAGGAAATTATCAATTGATCCATTAATTGTATTTCTGAAAGTATCTAAACTGACAATTTCAAGGTAGCTTCCAGGAACTTCTTTGAAGAAGTAATCAAAGTCTCCATGTTCTTCGCTTTCAAATGAAACACGCATTGAAATTGGTGTTTTACGAGCTGATGGATCAACTAATTTTTGTTTCACAACATCTGCAACTTTCACTTTAAATAAATCACTAAATTGAGCATTTTTAAGTAACACTGGTTGCTCTTCTTTAAGCTTATTAAACTCTTCTTCTGTTGTATTAATAGGTAAGATTAAAATTGGTTTTTGTGAAATCTTATTGCTTTCTGAAAGAGTAACGCTAACTTCATTAGCAGAATCTTGATCTTCATAAGCTAAAAATTCTTTATCAAAAAGTCTTCCAGGCATTAATAAACCTTGGAAATGCTCGATGTTTGGTGTTGCATCTCTTGAAATATCGTTATCTTCAGCATAAGAAGTTGTAAATGAACGTTCTTCGTTGTTCATTAAAGCGGTTGCTAAAGGAATATTCGATAAATATTCTTCTAATGTTTCTAAATTAACATTTTTACTAAAAGCACTATAACCTAATGAATCTTGTGCAAGTCCACGTCCACCAGCTTGGTTAAAAATCGGAAGCGAACCAAAGAAAGCATCTGGGAAGAACTTAATTTCACTTGATTCTTTACGGTCAGTTGAGTGTGAACCTAATGTAATTGAGTTACCACGTTGTTCTGCACCAGGTACAATTCTGAAGCTTTCTAATGTTAAAATATCTGGTCCTCAAGCTACTTCGTTCATAAATCATTTACTGAAATTGATAAATTGTTTTGGTTTTACAGCTAAAACATATTCATTGTAAAAACTAAATGAAGCATATTTCACTTCTAAAACAAAGCTTTCTTGATATCTCTCAAAATAAGCTCTAAAAAATGTTTCTAAATCCATTTTTTGGCTAGGTTGATCTAAAAATCAAAATAATGTTCCATCTTCATTAAGATCAGCAACTTTATTTTCTTTTAACGGATCTAAAATTGATAAAGTAGGAGCTAATTCTCCATCACTTTTACGAATTTCAGCGTATCTGTTAGCTAGTTGTTCTTTTGAGTAAGGACGATCAGAACCTAAAACCTCATCAGAGTTTTGAGCATATTGGTACATACTCCCATACGCTATACCAGCACCAGCTGCGATCATACCTAATGAAATTAATATTTTACTTTTTAAACTTAATTTTTTTGCCATAGGTATCCTTTCTTGTTAAGTATGAAAAAAACCATATTTAAATATTTGACAATATGGTTTTTCCAAAGTTAAATTAATTTTCAGAATCTTTGATGTATTCTTCATTAATTTGTTTAAGTACTTCATATGAAGCCACTTCACTAGCGTAAATATTAGCTAATTTGAATGGACTTAAAATAACTTGTTGACCACTTCCGTAGTGTGAAACATTATATTTAGCATAGCTTGATTTTAAGAAAGTAAAGTTAGGGTTATTTAAGAAATCATAGTATTCTTTTCTAACTTCTACTAATTTGTTTTTAAGCGCTTCTAAATTATCAGCATTTGCTTTTTTAGCTTCAAGATAAGCTTCGTTTGCTTCAAAATATCTTTTTTCAATTTCTAGTAATTTTGCTTTTACTTTATCAGAACTATATTGATCATCTTCTGTGTTATTTTCAATATCATCAATATCTAAATTAGTGATATGAATGTATGGTTTGTTTTGAGTATCTTCATGACCAAATGATCATTCTGTTGAGTAAGAATTAAATAATTGAAGTGCTCCGGTATCTGGTTCTTTCCCGGCTTCGTTACTTAATTGTAAACTACTTAATTCAGCACGGTTTTTAATATTTCATTGACGAATTAATGCATATAACTCTTGGTTTGGAACGATGTAGTTTTGGTAATTTAAATCACCAGCTTCATATGTTGCTTTAGCACTTTCGTAACGCTCTTTTGCAACAACTTCATTTTCAATAACAGTCTCTTTTCTTCCTTTGTATTTTTCTTTAAGTGAAGCAAAAAGTTCTTTTTGACTATAACCAATAGATTGCACAGTTTCCATATTTTCAAATGCTTGCTGAATTTCATTAAAATCATTTTTATAATAATCATCAAAAACTCATTCTCTAAAAATTGTGTTAGCATACTCTGGTTCAATATTTTCACAAATTGTTTTAATATTGTCATAAATCTCTTTAATTTTTGCAAGTTTCTCTTTGTATAAAGTAACTTTTTGTTCATCACTTAATGATGAATCATCAAAATTAGGTCATTCAAAGTTGCTGAATAATGGGAAGATTTTCGCTTCAAATCAAGTTTTTTCAGCAACTGATTCATCATAATCATTTTTTGCATTATTCATCTTTTTAAGTAACTTATCAGATTTAGTTTTGTATCTTAAAACAGCTTCCAGTTCATCAGATTTAGGATTGTCTCCTAATAATTTTCAGTAGTCGTAAATTTCCAACATTTTTTCAGCATATTTTTCTAATAAAAGAAATGCTATATATTTATCAAATGCTTCAACAAATGTTCCATCTGACATTAGCATTGCTTTACTTCTTTTGTCTCTAATTGAATTTTTTAGGTCTGTATATGGTCTAAAATCTTCAGGTTCAAAATCATACTCTTCATTTTCACTAATTTTTCTGCTTGCTTGAAGATAAAGTTGTCATACTTTATCTTTTAATTCATCGATTTTAGCAACAATTTCAACTCTTTTAGCTTCAATTTCTGCTATTGGAACAGCTAAATTAGTAATAGATAAATTAGCTTCGTTGAATGTTCCTAATATTTCATAATAGGTGTTTGCTTTAGCGTTGTATTTATAATTTGAAGTGTTTTCAAGATATTTTCAAAATTGATTTCAAGTTCTTCTATATCCTAATGAAGTTATATAATGCTTGCTTCCTTCAGAATTTCAAAAGTTAACCATATTTCTTCTTGTTTGAAGGTAAAATACATCAATTTTAGCTGTAGTTTCACTATCATAAATACGGTTATAAAGCGGATACTCTAATAAGTAGTTTTTACTTAAATTTAGTCTAAATGAAGGGTTTACAACATCTAGTCCAACGCTATTAGATGGGAAAACATATTTAAGTGCATAGTTTTCTTCAAGGAAAACATATGAAAAAACTTGTTCAGCATAATTTGCATTTTGAAGTTTTACTTTTGCGTATTGACTAATAATTTGTTCAAGGAAAGAAATAAGAGTTGTTTTAATTTCTGGACGATCATACACGCTTGCGTCATTCGCTTCTATAGCAGTTTTAATTCTCTTGAAGTTTTCAATTCTTCAATCATAAAGATCATCAATTGCTTCACTTTTTGGATAAGGTAAATCGTAGTTGAAAAGTCTTTTGTAAGCATCACCAATTTTCTTAATTCTTTCCATAGTAATTGCTAAATCAACACGGAATTGATTTCTATTTTCATATGTTTCAGGTGTATTTCTTGTGCTTTCAAGTGAAAGTTCTGTTGATTGTCTAATGCCTTCTGCATTTGTAATGTAGTTAGCTAAAATTCTTTGTGATTCAGGATCTTTTGGTGCTAGTGTATTTAAGAATTTAAGAAACTCTGTGTATCAATCGATTAAATATCTTTGCGCTTCCATTAATGCAAATTTACCTGAACGTTGTCTTGGTAAAAAGTTAGCTTTTAACTCTGCAAGTTCTTCACTTAATTCATTTCCGTTGTGAACAGTTGCTAATGCAAGATCTTCATTGGCTTTTTTAAGTTCTGCTTTAAGTTTTTCAATTTCGTCATTATTTACTGTTTTTTCCAATTCACGATCAGCCACCATGTTCTCAAGTTTTGAATTTGCTTCAGCCACTAAATTTTCATTTAAAACGTGTGCAGTTTTAGTGTTTTCTACAACTTCAAAAAGTTGTGAAGACCAATCTTTAAGTAAATCTTTATAAAATTGACCTAAAGACTCATTAACTCTTGCTTTTGCAATTGTTGTTTTAGCGTTTGCAAAGTCTTCTTTAAGTTGTAAGAAGTTTTGTTTTTGTTTACGATAAAAATTACTTGATACTTTTGAATTATTAATGATTTCTAAAGCTGTTTCTACAAGTTTGGCGTTTTTCTCAAACTCACTTTTCTCTTGCTCTTGTGCTGCTTTTTGTGTGTCAACACAAGATGCTAAAACAGCAAAAGTAGGTGTCGCTGCTGTTAGTAGAGAAGAAACTAAAAGTATTTTTTTCTTCATATTTACTCCTTTTTGTATTCTAAATGTCTTTATTTTCTTATTTCTAATGCAAATAAAGTTGGAATTTTTGCATTAATATTAAAAAGTATACCAAATTATACTCTTTTACCCTTATTTTTAGTGTTTTTTAATCTTTTGCACTTGTTTTTTCAATTAAGTAATAAACTGCATTATCTGAAAATTCTTTTGCTTGCAAGGTTTCTTCAGCAATATTGTCACGATAATCGTAAAAAGTTGGTTTTGGTAACCCAGCTTCTTTAAGCAAGTCCATAATTTCTTCGATTTCATAATAACAAAGTATTCCTAGTTCATTTTCAACTTGATAAGTTAGATCGCCGAGTCTTTCGTTTTCGCTTTTTTTAATTTGAGAAAAATATTTTTCTCGGTTGCGATCGCCACTAATTGTTGGAGCTGTAAAAGCTAAAAAACCATTTTCTTTTAAACTTTTATAAGCATTTTGTAATGCTAAAACTTTATTATGATGATCAGGGATTGTCATTAGTGCATTAAAAGTAAAAAACATAAGGTCATACTTATTTTTGCCATAAAGACCAAAACTAGTTAAATCTCCGCAAATAAACTTAACACGTTTTTGGAGTTTATGTTCTTTAGCTAATTTTCTTCCTAAATCGATTGAAAGTTCAGATAAATCATAGCAATCAATTTGATAATTAGGCATAAGTAAGCCTAAATTAATTCCAAACCTCCCAGGGCCTGAGCCTAAATCAGCAATTTTAGCGTCTTTTGGTAAGTTAAGCATTTCTAAAATCTTATGTTCTGCTTGTAAAATACCAACATTGTAAATTGCGTGTCCATAATGTAAAAGTGATTTTTCCGTATTATATGCTGCTATAAATTTTTTTGTATTTTTCATAAGTAATTTAATTATACAGTGAAAGCTCCCCTGAGTTTCCAAGTTGTAATGAAGAAAAAAACGAATACACCTATAAATAAGGCGTATTCGTTTTTTGCGCTTTTAAATTACAATGATAGACCATCGACTGCATATTGAAAATCACTATATATTTTGTTTAATTCCTTATGTTCTGGGTCTAAATTATTCTTGATTTCACTTACAACTTTACCATTCACAGTCTTTGTTGTGATTGTTATAAGTTTCAATGCATCTATAAACATATTCATTGTGAGTTTTTGGATCTCTCCATTATCTTTATAAAATTTCTTTAATTTATAAATGCAATATTTCAAAACAATTAGAGATAAAAAGCATAAAATACATGAGATTGAATATGCTCGTCTTTATAGACGTACATCGGTCTAACTTCGATTGCTGATTTTAAAGTTCTAAAACCTTCTTCGACTTTTCATTGTCCCTTATATATTTCATTTGCTTCTTTTGAATCTATATTTGTTATGTTGGTTTCAATCATATAAAAACCATCTTCATTAGCGACTTTTTTAATTTTTTCGATATTTAATCTTCCAACTGTTTTACCATCTACATCCATATACTTTTTCTTATATTCAGGAACCAAAGCACTTAATGGTAATTCACCGTTAATAGACTTTTTCTCCAATTTATTAATAAGATTTTGTCTTTTTATTTTGTCTAAAGTTTGTTTGGAAGGGCTAAAATAGACAAATTGTTTTCTAAAAGTATCGCTATATCTTTTTTTATTTTTATTTTTATTTTTAGCTCAAACAGATTGGACGAATCTAGATTTAGTGAAATAATCATTTTCTTGAACAAACCCTTGATCATTTACTATAAATGCTTTATCTTCTTTTCCAAGAATATCAATACGTTTCTGAACTATATATTTATATCCTTTTTGCTCTAAATATCTTAAATTTGCATTTTGACTAATACCCTTATCAGCAACTATTATTGTGTCTTTTGTTTTGTAAATCCTTTGCATTTCGACTAAAAATTTCACAAGAGTTTTAGAATCTGCAGTATTTCCTTCGAAAACTTTATAGTGAAAAGGAATACCATTATTATCAACTGCCATAGCCACAACAATTTGATCTTCATCATGCTTTCCATCTTTAGAAAAACCTCTTTGTCTCAAACCATCTCTTGAAAAACTTTGAAAATAAGCAGTTGTATTATCAAAATGCATTAATTTTGTGTTTCTAGTTGTCAATTCTTGCATTTTGTTATAAATATTGACTAAAATTGTATTTTTATATTCTAAAAAAGTATCAAAATAGTTATAAATTGAAGATTTTTTTATATCTATATCATGTAAAAAGTCATTTTTGTTTTTGTATTGACAAATATAACTTCTTGGTTGAATTATTCTTGTTGCAACAATAAATTCTAATACTTCTTCTAAAGATTTGTGTTTAGTTTTCGGTAATCCTTTAAATAAATCTAGTTCTTTAATTACTTTATAAATCAATTCAATACCAACATTTTTCACATTTGTTTCGACAGATGTTGGTTCAAGCAATTGAAAAAATTTGGTTTTAACTTCAATTTTATCTTCTCCAACAGGAACTAATTTAGCAATTGGTTTTAAATCATCGATGTTTTGCAGAGAATATTTTTCTTTAATTTCTTCTCAATAACCTAATCCAACTAAATTACCAATCCCTTTACCATATCCTTTTGATATTCCTAATGCAATGTAAATTCCTTTTGGGTTTTTTCTTTTATACAGAATGTAGTTACTCATATTTATATTATACATTATTATCATTGTAATCATTGTAAAAAATTAAAATAATTAAAAACTGTACTTATATACTATGTATATAAGTAATAAGGTAGAAGGTATAAAAAAGAGCTTCCAACTTGGAAACTCAGGTATTATATGCTGCTATAAATTTTTTTGTATTTTTCATAAGTAATTTAATTATACAGTGAAAGCTCCCTAGGTAGTCAAAGAACGCTTTTAGTATATAAAAATGCACCTACTCATGTAGGAGTAGGTGCATTATTTGAAATATTAATTATTGTTCTTCGATAACTCTAATTTGTTCTTTAAGTTTTTTAGTTTCAGCAAATCTTGTATTTAAGAATTTTGATTTTGTTAAATATCCTAATTTCTTTTTAGCTACGATTGATATGATGAGAGAAATAAAGGTACCAAATAAAGCAATTCAGAATCATTTGTAGCTAATTACGTGGATTGTTTCTTTAATATCGATTGAATATTTTGCTCCGTCAATAATTTCAATTTTTTGTCTTGCAAAATAAGTTGGTTGTGGTTGAACTGAAATTGTAAAGAAAATAAGAGCAAAAGCTATTGTGGTTGTGTAATATAAAATTCTAAAATATTTATCACCATTGTATTTATTAGTAAATAAGTTAATCAAAATTCAAATAGTAAACACAAACGCAACAAACATAAAACCTAAAGCTGATAATTCTAAACTATAGAAAATAGTTTTAAGAGCATAACCAGGTGAAAGAGCTCAAACTGTAGCATCATCTGTTGCTAGTTGTTTGCCTGGCTCCTTACTTTTGTTTTCTTCGATAAGTTTAGCCAAAATAAGTCTTTTATCTTCGACTAAATATTGTGAATAAGAAATCGCTTCAAAAATCAAGATAGCAAGAATGAAAAAGATAAGTGTTGCCAAAATTATTAGCATAAATTTTCTTTGCGCGTAATTTCTCGAAAGCGATCAATTACGCAATTTGTTAGTTAATTTCATTGTTATATTTAATTAAGTCTCATTGTTGTTTCTTTATCAAATAAGTGAATTCTGCTTTCTTCAAATTCTAAATAAACATATGAATAAAGCTCGTATTCAGCGCTATTTGAAGCATTAACAATAAACTCAATATCTTTATTAATTTTGACAGCAACTAATTGATCTTTTCCGATTAACTCAACATTTGCAATTTTACCTTTAATACGTCCTGGAGCATCTTCTGTGAAAATACGAATATCTTCACTTCTAAATCCAGTTACAATTTCTTGATTGTTTTTTACATTCTTTTTGTTCTCTGGAAGTGTAAGAGGAATTTTAACATCACCATCAACCGAAACAACTTCACCGTTTTTATAAACAGCATCAAAAGTGTTCATTGTTGGCGAACCGATAAATTTAGCTACGAAAATGTTAGCTGGCTTAAAGTAAAGTTCTCTTCCTGTTCCGTTTTGTTGAATTTGACCATCATTGAAAACAACAATTTGATTACCCATAGTCATCGCTTCTAATTGGTCATGTGTAACATAAATACTTGTTGTGTTAAGCATACGGTGAATATTAACAATTTCTCTACGCATGCTTTCTCTTAATTTAGCATCAAGGTTTGAAAGTGGTTCATCCATTAAGAAGACTAACGGTTTTCTTGCAATCGCTCTACCAATTGCAACACGTTGTCTTTGTCCACCAGAAAGATCTTTTGGTTTACGATATAAATATTCATCGATTTTAAGAATTTTTGCAACATCTTTAACACGACGATCAATAATATCTTTTCTTTCTTTAGCAATTTTTAAACCGAATGAAATATTATTGTAAACGTTCATGTGTGGATAAAGAGCATAAGATTGAAAGACCATTGCGATATTTCTTTCGTTAGGTAAAAGGTTATTATATCTTTTTGAGTTAAAAAGTAAGTCCCCTTTAGTAATTGAGTTAAGGCCTGCAATCATTCTAAGAAGTGTAGTTTTTCCGCAACCTGAAGGCCCTAAAAAGATACAGAATGTTCCAGGTTTAATTTCTAAATTAATATCTTTTAAAGTATATTTTTCATTACCTTCATATTTTTTAGAAATATTAACTAATTGAATATGTGCACCATTAGATGTATTTCCAATTTCACCAATTTCGCTGATCATTTTTTCTAAATCTAATTGTTCAAAATTTTGAAGTTCATCTAATTCGTTTGTTTCTAAAATAATATTTTCGTTTTTCTTTTTAAATAACATAACTATCCTTTCACCGCTCCATCACTTAATCCACCAACGATGTATCTTTGAAGATACATAAATAGCATAAACGCAGGAATAGAAGCTAATAAAGTCCCCATAGTGTAAGCTCCAGCTTGAATATCTTGTTGGTCGTTAAGGAATTTTTGTAACCCTACAGCTAAAGTTCTTTCTTTATCGTCTACAAGCACAAACTGTGGCAGAATAACATCTGTAAATGGAATAAGAAATGATCATAAAGCAACCATTACAAGAGCTGGTTTAATAACTGGTAATAAAATTTTGAAAAATAGTCCTCAGTTATTACATCCATCTACTTTAGCTGAATCATCTAATTCTGCACTAACTGTATCTAAATAACTTTTAACCATAAATGTATTACCTGCAATCGCACCACCAGAATAAATGATAACAAGCATTGAAACTGGCGAAATGTGAAGTTGAGCACCCATTGTTACTAAAATATATAAAACAATAAGTGAAGATGTAGCAGGTATCATTTGCACTAACATAATAATTGTTAAAGAGTGTTTAGAACCAGCAAATTTGAAACGAGAATATGCATATGCATTAAGCGCAACTGTAACTGTTGAAATAATAGATGTTAAAGTTGCGATATAAATTGTGTTTCCATATCAAGTTGTAAATGAACTTTTTGGAGATGTAAATAAGTATGTTAAGTTGTCAAAGCCAAAAGAAAATGGTGTAACACTAACATAACGAGGGTTTGAAGTATTAAATGAAGCAACAATTAATGAAACGATCGGGAAGAGAATAATTAAAGCTCAAACTATTAAAATAAGGTAATTAAAGAAGAGTCAAATCATTTCAAGAGGTGTTGGGGGTTTAGTATCTGATTCGTTAAATTTCAATCTTTTTGGTTGTAATTTCTTTTTCGAAACATTTGTTTTATTAAATGTAAATTCGTAAAAATTATTTTTCTTAAATCACATATTAATCTCTCCTTGACATTGATTTGATAAATCCTCTTGCTGCTAAACCAATACTGAATAATGAGGCTAATGTTGCAAGTGCAGCTCCGAATGCTTGGTTTCCGTCGATTTTAACTGCACCAGTTGTAAGTTTATAAACTCATGAAATGATAATGTCTGTTGAAGCTTCACCGAATGTAGTTGCATATGAATATGCAGGACCACCACCAGTGAAGATAGAAATGGTTGTAAAGTTGTTAAATGCCGCAACGAATTGTCCAATTAACATTGGGGCAATCGCTAAAAGTAACGAAGGTAAAGTAAGGTATCAAAATAGATGTTTACCTTTCGCTCCATCAACCGAACCAGCTTCATAAATATCTTTTGGTATCGATTGTAAATTACCTGTAACAAGCATGAAAATTCATGCATAACCAATTCATGTTTGAACTAAAATAACTAAAACTCTAGCTGTTCCAATTTCTTGCAATCATGAACGTGGTTCAATATTAAATAATTTAAGAAGAATAAAGTTCACTAACCCCGTTTCTCCTGATGCAAACATGTTTTTCATGAATCCAAGAGTAACGAAAGCAGGAATTGCTCAAGGTAAGATGAAAATTAATCTAAAGTATTTTTTACCAATTAATCTCTTGTTATTTGCAAGAATCGCAATTAAAAGACCTAAACAAATTGGCAAGATAGTAGATGCAAATGTTCAAATTAATGTTCAACCTAAAACGTTTCCGATTGATTGAATTAAATTTGCTTTTCTAAAGATTCATCATTTTCCTCATTGCTCTAATCCAACTCAATCTACTGTTTGTGTAGGTGCTTGGTGGTTAAATCCAAAGTTGGTAAATGAAATTAAAATAGATGTTACAACAGGAGCAACTACTATAAAGATCATTAAAAATCATCCAAAAAGTGAAATCATTCAAGGGAAACCTGATGTTTGTAATCAACGTTTGGTATGACTTCATCTGCTTGCACGCGATCCTTGATAAAGGCTTTTTGCTACTCTGCTTGCACCAATTGCAGATACCGCAAAGTATATTATTGAAAAGGTTAAAAGAATAACCGAAACTACCCCTCCAAAAAGGAAGTAACGCGCATCAGGAAAATGACCTAAGTCAGCATTAAATCCGCTTGCTCCAAGGTCTATAAATCCAAAAATACCATTCATATTAGAAGTATAGAAACCTAATGAGAAAGGAATCGCAAATCCTCAAACAACTGCTGTAAAGAGCAACATTAAAATTCCTTTAATGTATTGTCTAAAGTATGTTATTTCAGGTAAACCAGGACAAATAAATCCTAATATTGTTGCAATAAGTTTAATGTTTTTATGTGTTTCAACAGGTATAGTTTTTTGCGCTTCATTAATTTTACTTTCATAAATTTTACGGTTAACTTTTACTTCCGCTCTTCTACGGAAGAAAAGACTCTTTAAAATTTCTCTATTTTTTAAGATTTTTGATTCAAGTTTAACTGTATATCTAGCTTCTTTAGCTTTGATTTTAATTTCAATTTTTTTGTTCTTAACAGCTTGTTTTGAAATTTCTTTATTTTTAACTTTTTCACTTAATTCTTCTAGATCTTTTTTGTAAACTTTGTTAATTTCTCCAAATTTTACTTTTGCATCCTCTTGCTCTTCTTTGAACATTCCATTTACTTTAAGAATTTGGAGTTCAAATTTAGCTAGAATTTTTTCTTTTAAGAATTTAATTCTAGTTTTTCTAGCTTCAATAAATCATTCTCTTAAAGCATTTGATTCTTCTTGTTTAAATTCTGCTTCATAACTGTACAATCTATATGTTTTTGATACATTTTTAAGATATTCAGATTTAACAAGTGCTTTTGCTTCTTTTTTAACTTGAAGTAAGTTGCTGCAGTTAAAGAAGTATTTAAAAGCAATTTTGTATAAAGCATAATGTGGGTTTGAATCATGATTTAATTCTTTTAATTGATTTAATGTTTTATTATAAATTGCTTTTAAAGTTCCTAAATCTGTCACGTTTTTGTGCTGATCATTTAAAGTGACTTTTGAGTCTGTTTGTTTATTAATAAAACTGATAAAATCATTTGCGTTCTTGATTAGAAACTTGTATTCAAAAATTGGTAATAATTTATCTTTTTGCACTTTTAATACGCTACGTACCTTTTGTGCTTCTGATTTAATTTGCTTAATTTTAGCTACGTTAGCTTTTTCGTTAGCTAAAATTTGGGCTTTGTGGTTTTTGATTTTAGTTAAAGCTTCTTTTTTGTAGTTTTCAGCTTTTGTTTTTAATTCTTCTGTTTTTAAATTAAATTCATTTTCTAATTCGACTATTCTTTGGTTCGCGCTTAAAATGATGTTATTTTTCTCATTTAAGTAAAGCTCTCTTTGAAGCTTTTTAGTTTCATTGTATTTTGAAACCAAAAGATCTTTTTGTTTGATTAATTTGGCTCTTTTGATTTCTAATTTTGCATAAAAATCTTGAAGAAAAGCTGATGGATCATATTTTGAAGATAAAAACTGAACTTCATATGCTGATAAATAAGGTTGTAATTTATCAAAGTCAAAATCACGATCTTGGAATTTCTTAAGGTAAATTAACACAGCATTAAATAAACAGTGTTTTTGGAAAAGTTCTGTTTCTGTTGAATTAACATTCTTTTGTAATTTTTGAATGTTTGCTACTTTATCTTCAAAGTCATCACCAGTGTGTTCGAGTGAATAGACAAAATCTTTAACATATTTTTTGTTTGCTTTTTTAGTGCTTCTAATTTTTTTGAGTTCAAAATTGATTAGTTTTTTAACATCATCTACGAAAGCAAGTTTTTTGATTGAATCTTTGTAAACTTTAAGTTTATTTAAATAAGCAACTTTATTGCTATCTAATTCTCTTTTTAAATTGTCATTGATTTTGGTTTTAGCTCTTAAAAACAAGTCTTTTTCAACGTTATATCTAGTTTTAGTGTTTTCACTTAAACGAGTAAAGACGTTATTAACTTGGTGTTTATAAGCTTTTAAAGTATCTGCAGTTTCTGGTAATTTGCTTTCAAATTCTTCACCGTATCAATTATAAAGTTTAAGCTTCTCCATTCTTACCTCCCTTTCTGTCTATGTATTTTAAATCATTCATAATAGTGTATTTTTCTTTCCATATGATATTTTACCAGCGAAATAGCCAGTGCAATGCTGATGCATGAAGAAAAAATACTAATACAAATTCCTGTTCCTAATTGTCAAGTGTGTAAGATTTTTACACCTTTAATAAAAGGTATAAAAGCTAAAGTAATAAAGATAAAAATTCAAGATAAATAAAAGATGTAACCAACTTTTACTTTCCTTGCTGCCCAAAAGAGGTAGGCAAGGAAAAAGAGAATAACAAAAGCATTGGCAATATATGACAGCAGGGTTAATGATGTCAAACTTGTTGCTTCATTATTCTCTTTATTTATCGAATTTGGATCTATTCCGTTTGCTTTAAGGTATTCTTCATTAACTCCAAGAGTAAATGGGATAATTACTCAAATAGTTAAAGTAAACATTAAAGCTGCAAGTAAACTAACAAGAACGTAAAAGTCTATTTTGTTAATATTAGTTTTAAATTTTCGATAATAATTTGACATTAAATATTATGTTCAAGGAATAAGGAATTTAGCATCACCTTGGATTGCGCCTAATTTTGTTTTCATATTGTCACTTAATTTTGTTCTAATAGCATTTAAGAATGATTCTTTATCAGTAATGTTTCCTTTATCTCTTAACTCAGTAAATACTGGTAAAGCACCAAATGTTTTTTCATTTCATGTTTCTCAAACGATACCAAATTGTGGGTTTGAAACTCCAGGTCTTTTTTGAAGTGTTCTAAATACTCCAAGACCACCTTGATCATATGGTGTTGTTGATGTTAAAACATCGAATACTTTGTTAACAATACCTGCTTTAAGAAGGTCATTAATTACTTGTGCTACTTTGCTGTATTTAACATCTGATGCGCTTCCATCTTTACGTGGGAAGTTTAAAGCATCTAATAATGTTGTTCCTAATGATCTTAACAATGCATTATTGAATCAATATGTCATACGTTTTGCAAAAAGATCTGAGAATGTAGCTTTATCAACTGGGTTTTTAGCTGTTGGAGCGTAAAAGGCATATCCAGCTTCTAATAAGTTGTTGTAGAAAGCATCATATTCACCTTGTGCTGCAGCTTTTTCTTCTGCTGTTGTAGCTTTAAGTAATTTGATTGTGTATTCTTTGATTTGGTCAATGAATGAATCTTTTTCGTTATCTTCATTAACTCCAAAAATAGCTTTTTCTACTTTTCTAAGGTGTCAGTTCTTTCCGTCTTTTAATTCATCATATCTTGAGTTTGTTTTAGCATCTTCTGAAAGTAAATCAGTTGATAATTTATATGCTTCTGTACCTGCTGTTAATCCAGCTACAGATGTTTGGTATAAACCAGCTAAAGCATTTTTAAGTGGTAAACCATATGGTTGAAGTAATTCTTTGAATCTTACAACAGATTCTTCAGGTAATGAACTTACTCTTACAACAAATTCTTCTGTAGTTGCTGTTTTGTTGTTTTCTGAAGTAGCATTTGCATCAGCTGTGTTTTCTCAACCATTTCCAATAAATGCACCTGCTAAAGCATCAACTGGTGCAACTAATTCTGCGTATTTTGCTTTAAGTTCAGAAACATTTGCATATCCTAAATCTCTAGCAAATGTTTGTGCACCCTCGTTTTCGTTTTCAAGTGTTTGATCAACGTTTGCTTTAAGAAGATTTTGTAATGATTTAGCGTATGGAATTTTTGTATCAGCTTTAAAGTATGCATTTGAAGCTTCAGGAGAGTAAATTGCAAGAAGTAATTCTCTTAAAGCTTGTTTTCTATCATCTAAATTTCCATATTTTTCAGCATTTAAGTTTCTTACGTTAATTAAGTATGTTCATGAACCTGGTGATTGTAAGTATGGAACACCTTCATCAACATCTGGAGCAGCAAAAACTGATTTTACACCTCCATTTTTGAAAGCGTTTGTAAGTTCTCATGAACCAAGAATTGTATAGTTAAGTTTGTTTTCTTTAAAGAATGCATAAACTTGGTTGTTAAAGTTTCCACCATCACTTGAAAGTGCAACTTCTAATGATTTTCTTTGAATACCTTTTTGTCCTCATGGTGAGTTAGCATATTCTTCATCAGTCATTTTGTAAATAGCATTTCAAATTTCGTAGCTCATTGCTCCTGCTAAATTAATAACTGGTGCAAAAACTTCGTGAAATGGATCAGTAACTACCCAACCTGAAGAAGGAGCACCTTTTTCAATGTTTTGGTAAATACTTTTGTTCATAAGGTTATCTACTGAATATTCAGAATCATTTTTTTGCGCTTCAGTTAAATGGTCTCTGTTTGTAAAGTATCCACCTAAAAGTCCATTTCCAAATCAGAAGTTTTGGTAGAAGAATAAACCTTTTCCATTTTGAACCATTTTAAGTAATGTGTTGTTTTCATTTGAAAGAAGGTCTGCACGCACTTCAACTTCTTCTTTGTTTGAAGCTAAAACAATACCTTCAACGTTGTGTCTAATAGCAAGGAATTTTTTCGAAGGAGTAGTTTCTCCTTGTTTAAGTCCAAGGTATGAACCATAAGCTAAAATATCATTTTTTTCTGTATCTGTTAAATTAATAGATTTTTGTAAAGTATCTAAAAGTTTTGGATCAAATTTATCTAATTCAACAACCATTCCTCTTGATGCAAGGTCAGTAACTCTATCTGATGGTGCATAAAGAATATCTGGCGCTTGTCTTTCATCTGTCGCTCCAACGTTAATTGTTGTATCTAAAATATCGAATGCACCTTTTTCGATTGTTTTAATTCTGTATCCTTTTGCATAAGCTTGTGTTTGTTTGAATAAATAGAAAGCATTGTGGTACATTGTTTTTTGAGAACCATCAACGTTTACTAAAAGTACTTTGCTTGCAGGTGTGCTGCTTGTTGCATATACAGAACTAATATCTTCGTTTGTATAATCTTTAATTAATCCGTCTTTATCTCTAAAATCTCTATTTAAATTAAACTCGATACCACCACTTACATTAGAATCATCTTTTGTTGTAGTTTCTGGATTACATCCAGCTGAAAAAATTGAGAATCCTGTAAGTGTTGTTAAAGAAAGAACCATAGATGTTCATAATTTTTTATTTTTCTTCATAAAATCTCCTTGGAGTTATTGTAATTATTCGAAAGCCAATTCGCTTTTAGCGTAAGCAACCATAAAAAAGAGAATTGCTAAAAAGCTAAAAACAAATGATAATGCGAAAATAGTACCTAAAATTGGTATTCATTTATTAAATTCTGTCTTTGACAAAATATAATAAACATGAATACACAAGAACAAGTTGACGAAAAACATTCCAAACAATAATGTAATTAATAATTTGAGCTCTGTGTGTTCTTGTATCAATGAAATCAATAGATTAAGTGGACTTTTTGTTGTATTTTTGAATGAATTCAGGTAGATATATAATAATATGATTGATAATATAAAAATTAAAATATTATTAAATACAAGAAACATATATTCTAATATTTTTGGTTTGCTTTTTCTTTCTAATGGTCATTTTCCTAGGAACAATCATCTAATCTTTGTTCGCATAGGAATTTTTTTAAACTTTATTTCTCTCATAACTCCTAATTAAATTTTATTTAATAGAGCTTAATAATTCTTTTATATTATTATTTCTTTGTACTAGCAATTTTCGAACTGTATTTGACTAGTCAAGATTAACTAAAATTTAGATAATGCGTCTAAAAGGCATAAACAAAAGCTAAAAAATATCTATTTTTATTTTTTAAAGCAATAATAAAGGTGTTTTTGAAATATGAAACTTTTTCCCTATGTTTGATAACCGTTTTCCTTAATTATTTGTGAGTACAGATTAAAGAGAATTTTGTTTGTGGTATTATTCACAATTGTAAGGTAACGAGCAAGGCTATGAAAAGAGCACCAAACAGCTTGTAAGTATTCCATATTTTTATCAGTTGTAAGCTCGTGACGATTACAAACAAAGCCGCCTTCATAAATATCAAAATCAATTAAACTTTTCCGATTGAAGCAAATGCGACAAGAATCAAAATTCGGGCAAATTCCAAAGTAAATCAGTGCTTGAGCATATAAAAAAGTTAAAATTTTACGATTTGCAAGTGGCGAAATGAACTGGTAAATATTTTTACAAAGTTCAAAAATATGATTTGATGTATTAATGTTGCCAAGTAACTTAACTAGTGACCTAGCAAATTCAATGTTACTAACTTCAGTGTAATCAATGCTGCTAGCTAAATGTGCTTTTTTAAGTCTACCCATTTTACCTTCAAAGCGGGAAGCAAAATATTCAATTTCAACAAGTGAACCAATTTGTAAATTAGCTTTGTTTTTCGATGTTTGCTTATTTAATCCTTGTGCTATTAAATTTAAAATACCCTTGCGAGTAAAAAAACTCACAACAAAAAGGTTTTCTTCATTTTCATAAATATTAAGCACAATTGCTTCATGAATTGTTTCTGCCATACTTAAATATCATAACTAAATTTGATACAAATTGCACAATAAAATTACTTGAAGATTTTCTCTTTATCTTTAAACCATATAAATGTAAAAAATAATGTAAAATATAAATTATTATATAAACCAATTAAATAGGGAGTATAAATGCATTTCTCTGAAGTTAAAAAAATTTTTGTTGAATCATTAATTTCAATGGTTGGAATTACAAAATTACATAGAGAGACAATTTCTGTCGATCCTACAGCAGTTCATGAAAATCTAGAAATCAAACTCAATACAAACAATCCAAATATTGAAAATGATTTATTTTCGCTAATTGATGTGACAAATGGTGAAAAAGGTTTAATCATTCAAATTGGTATTTCAATCCTTGAAGGTGTACAAGCAAAATTCATAATTTCACAATTAAACAAAAATTTAACTAAAAATCTCAAAAAAAGTAATTACAAATTAGAAAAATTAATAATTTTTATAAAAGAGGTCACAAATGAATAATATTCTTAATGGTAGTGATTTAGCTAAAGCTATTATTTCAGGTTCCAATGCTTTGAACAATGCTAAAAATAAAATTGATGCTTTAAATGTTTTCCCAGTTCCAGATGGAGATACTGGTACAAACATGTCTTCAACAATTAGTAGTGTTGTAAAGAATTTAGAAACTTTACAAAGCCCAACAGTTGAAGAAGTAAGTAAATCTGTTGCACACGATATGATTTATGAAGCCCGTGGTAATTCAGGTGTTATTCTTTCTCAGATTTTTAAAGGTTTTTCTCTAGGGTGTTTAGAAAAAGAAGTATTAACTACAAACGAATTAATAATTGCCTTTGAAGAAGCTGCTAAAAGAGCTTATAAATCTGTATTTAAACCAGTAGAGGGTACTATCTTAACAGTTATTAGAGAGACAAGCGAAAATTTAAGAAAAGAACTTTGAGATAAAGAATTATCAATCCTTGAGTTTTTTGAAAATGTTGTTAAATTTGCAAGAAAAAGTTGCGACGAAACGCCTAATAAACTTAAAACATTACGTGAAGTAGGTGTTACTGATAGTGGTGGAGAAGGTCTCTTTACCATTTTGCAAGGTATGCTTTTTGCTTTACAAGGTAATTTTGTTGAAATTTCAAATGAAGCTGATGATATTCAAAGCTTCATAAGTGATAAAGAAGTTTTTAATGGTGAATTTGGTTATTGTACAGAAGTTTTAGTAGACTTAAAAGAACCAAATAATTTCAACAAAGATACTTTTACAAAAAATATGCAGAAAATTGCTAACTCTCTAGTTATTGTACAAGACGACAACTTTCTTAAAATTCATGGACATACATTAACGCCAGGAAAATTATTAAATCACGCTCAAAAATATGGCGAATTTATCAAAATTAAGTCTGAAAACATGACATTGCAAGCTAACAATTCAAAAGCAAATGCTCAAAGACTTGAAGAAATTTCTAAAAATAGTGAAAGAAGAGAAATTGCAATTATTTCATGTAACCTTGGAAGCGGAATTATCGAACGCATGAAAGAACTAGGGTGTGATTACATTGTAGAAAGCGGTCAAACACAAAACCCTTCAGCTCAAGATTTAATTGAAGCTATTAAAGCTGTTAATGCTAAAAATGTAATTATTTTACCTAACAATTCAAACATTATTTTAGTAGCTCAACAAGCTGCTCAAGTATTCCAAGATTCAAACATTATTGTTGTTCCTACAAAAACACAAATGCAAGGAATTACAGCGATGTTAAACTTTAATCACTCAACTAGTGTTGAAGATAATCTTGAGTTAATTACCGAAGCAATTTCAGAAGTAAATTCTGGAGAAGTAACTAAAGCTGTTAGAAACACAACAATCAATAACGTAAAAATCAAAGAAGGTGATTATTTATCAATTTTTAATGGTCAAATTATTGCTTCAAGCAAAACTTTATTTGAGGCTGGAATGATTTTAATTGAAGCAATGGTCGATAACAATAAGGAAATTGTAAGTATTTATTATGGTCAAGAAAGTTCAATTAATGATGCTGAAGAGCTTAACAATTTCATTGAAAGTCAATTTGATATTGAAGTTGAAATTATTGATGGTAAACAACCAAACTATCAATTTTTAATAGGAGTTGAATAAAATGGAAAATTATAAAATTGTTTTCGACTTAAATGGTAATGATAACGGTCAAAGTGCAGGAATTGCTGCTGCATTAGAATTTGCTAAACAAAACCCTAATTTCGAATTGCATCTAATTGGAGAATTTAAACAAAATTACAAAGATGAACTTTTAGAAAATGTCTTTTATCTAAACAACCCTAATGTTCCTTCAAATCCTAAAGAATTAAGAAGCACTTTACGAGAAAATACCTCAATGAATCAAGCCATTCAAATGATTAAAGAAGATGGCTTTGATGCAATTTTATCTAGCGGTGATAGCGGTTCATATATTACTGGTTTAACCATGAAATTAGGTAGATTAGAAAATGTTTCTCGCCCTGCCTTTATGCCTGTTTGTAATGCAATTAATGGATGCAAATTTTTATTCATGGATGTTGGTGCTAATTTAGTTGTTAAATCTGAATATTTAGTTGAGTGAGCTAAATTAGGATCAGTTTTTCACCAAACTATGTTTAATACAGCTAATCCTAAGGTATCTATTTTGAACATCGGGACTGAAGATTATAAAGGGCAAGATTTTGCTATTGAAGCAAATGCAATCTTAAAAGAAGAGTCAAATATTAACTACATTGGTTTTCAAGAAACAAGAGATTTATTTAGAGGAAATATAGATGTAGCTCTAATCGACGGATATGGCGGAAATTTAGTTTTAAAAAGCTACGAAGGTGCTATTTTTACTTTTAAAGACCTCCTTAAAATGAGAATTATGAAAAGTTTTGTTCGTAAAGTTGCTGCTAGCTTTTTAAAAGGCGCTTTCAAAGAAGTAGGACAAGTTTTAGATTATAGAAATGTTGGAAGTGCTTGAGTTATCGGAGTTAATGCACTAGCAATTAAAGCGCACGGTTCAAGCGATAAAAAAGCTTATTTATCAGCATTAAATAATATTAAAGATGCTGTTGAAAAAGATTTACTAATCAAATTAAAAAATAAGATGAATGAGTAATTATGACACTAAATGATTTTTTTGAAATTCATAAAATTGAACCAAAGAATAAACTAACTTTTATTGAAGCTCTAACTCACTCTTCATATAATCAAAACCGTAAAAATTATGAACAACTTGAATTTTTAGGTGATGCTGTTTTACAATTTATTTCTAGTTCATACATCTATAAAAAATATCCAGATTTAGCACAAGGATTTCAAACCAGATTAAGAGCTAAAGCTGTATGTACTGAAACACTCAGTGAAATTAGTCTCGAAATTGGTCTAATCGATTTATTAAAAACAGGACCTGGGCAAATGGAAAAGGATGTTAAAGAATCACATAAAGTTCAAGCCGATGTTTTTGAATCAATTGTTGGCGCAATTTATGTTGACCAAGGAATTTTAAAAGCAAAAGAATTTATAGCAAAATACATCTATCCTGTAATTGATCGTGTCCATTCAGAAAATAATAAAGATGCAAAAAGTCAATTACAAGAATATTTTCAAAGTTTTAGTAAAGAAAATATTTCATATATTACCGAACAATTACCAAATAAACAATTTTATGCAAAAGCAAAACATGATAAGCAAATTTTTGGAGAAGGACTAGGTAGCACAAAAAAAGAAGCTGAACTTGCTGCCGCGCAAGATGCACTCAGTAAGTTAAAATAAGGAAATAAAATGAAATTAATTAAATTAGAAGCACATGGATTTAAGTCATTTGCAGATCCGATTGTACTAAAATTTGATGGTGAAGTAGCAGGAATTGTTGGTCCAAATGGATCAGGAAAAAGCAACATTAATGATGCCATTAGATGAGTTCTTGGAGAACAAAGCTCAAAAGAATTAAGGGGAGATACAATGGAAGATGTAATCTTCTCTGGTTCTAAAACTGTTCCCGCAATGAATAAGGCAACCGTTACACTTACTTTTGATAACAGTGATGGAATTTCAAGTGTTGACTCTGACATAATTACTATCACAAGAAGCTTACAACGTGGAAAAGGAATTAATGAATATTTCTTAAATGGTGAGCCATGTCGTCAAAAAGATATTAAAACAATTGCGATGGAAACCGGAATTGGAAAAAGCTCATTAGCAATTATTTCTCAAGGTACAGTTTCTGAAATTGCACAATCAAGTGATGAACAACGTCGTTTAATTTTCGAAGAAGCTGCTGGAGTTTCAAAATATAAAGTCAGAAAAGTAGAAGCTATTAAAAAACTCGAAAGAACAGAAAGTACTCTAAAGCAAATCGAAACAATTGTAAGAGAACTCGAAAGAAGACTGGAACCTCTTAAAAAACAAGCAGAAAAAGCTTTACTTTACAAAGAAAAAAGTGCAAAATTAGAAAAAATCGAAATTGCTTTTTTAGCTCACGAAATCCAAAGATTAGAAAAAGTTTATGACGAACTACATAGCGAATTAGCCGGTGTTGAAGATACTCAAAAAAGATATAAAGATCAAATTGATAAATTAGATATTTCAATCAATACCAAGAAAACTGAATTGCATAAATTTAATAGCGAACTAGTCAGTTTAAGAAGCAAAAAAGATTCAATTTCAATTAGGCTCGGTGATTTAAGAGTAACTGAAGCGAAAGAAAATGAAAAAAGAGATTTAATTGCAAGAGGTGAAATCAAAGCAAACGAAGAAGAAAGATTAGCTGCAATTCTAACCAAAACAAAAGAGCTTGAACAAAAAATTGATTATTTTAGCAAAGTAAAATACGATTTGGAAATTAAATCTGAAACATCATCAAACTCAATTAAAGAATTACAATCAGAGCTACAAGAAAACTTTCGTTTATTAAATGAATCTGATAAAAAAATTAATTATGCTAGGTTGCAACTCAATCTTCTTTTAGAAAAAAAGAATAAGCAAACAAACCTTTTTAAAGGTACTAGATCAATAGTTCAAAACAAACAGCTTTTCAAAGGTTATAAAGGTCTTGTTAGCGACTTATTAAGTGTTAAACGTGAATATGCAACAGCTATTGAAACTATCTTAGCAAATGCTACACAACACATAGTTGTTGATAAATCAGAAACAGCAGTCGAAGGAATTAATTTCTTAAAGAAAAACAATGGTGGGCGTGCTACATTCATTCCATTAAATACAATCCAACCAAAATATGTTCGTGATGATTATTTATTCGTTTTAAAAAATCAGCCTGGATATGTTGATATTGCTTCAAATCTTGTAGAAACTAAAGCAGAATTTTCAAAACTTAAGGAATTTTTACTTGGAAACATTATTATCACCAAAGATATTGAATCAGGTAATAAAATTTCAAAGATACTTGAAAGTAAATATATGATAGTTTCTCTAGATGGAGATATCATTCGTGCTGGTGGGGTAATGGTAGGTGGAACCAAGCAAGAATCAGATGATGCCTTTAGTTTGGATGATAAAATAAAAGAATTTCAAGCAATTCTACCCGTTTTAGAAAATGATAAAAATTTAGCTTCGAAGGAAATTCAAACCTTACAATCAAAAATAAATAATGAACAAGCTTTTTATAATGAATATCACAAAGAATTAGCAACAATTAATGTTAGACTAGAAGACTTTACATCAGAAATTAAAGAATATAAAATTTTAGCTACTTCTTTTGATAATTCAAAACAGAGCACAGAAATTAATCTTGGTCCTCTTCATCAAAAAATTCAAGAACTTGAGGCAGAGTTACGTTTAATTGAATTCGATCTTCAAACCAAAACAAAAATTGAAGAAAACTTTAAAACAGAGCTTAATCAGTTCGAAGAAGAAAGAAAAAACATTTCGAAAATGTTAATTAATCTTTCAGAGTCATTTGCTAAAAAAATGAAGGTATACCAAAATGCTGAATTTTATTTAGATCAGTATAAAGAGAGATTAGCAAATCACTATAAATTAACATTAGATTATGCAATTGAAAATTATGAACTTGAGCTTTCAATAGAATCAGCTGGCGAAGTAATTAAACAATTAAGAAAAGAAATTGAAGAACTTGGTAATGTTAACCTCGAATCAATTGAAGAACTAGCTGAAGTTGAAGAAAGATACGAAAGTTTTTCAACAAACTTACAAGAGCTTGTTGATGCTAAAACCACAATTCTAGAAGCAATCGAACAAATGGATAAAGTAATAATTACTCGTTTAACCAACATAGTAACTGATGTTAATAAAGAGTTTTCTAGAGTCTTCAGTTCAATGTTTGGTGGTGGAAATGCTGAAGTTAAATTCGTTGATCCACACAATATTTTAGAGAGTGGAATAAGCATTTATGCACAACCGCCAGGCAAAAGTATTAAAAACTTAAAATTGTTCTCTGGGGGTGAAAAATCTCTAATTGCAATTTCTTTACTTTTTGCAATTTTAAGAGCAAGACCACTTCCCCTTTGTATTTTGGACGAGGTTGAAGCTGCTCTTGATGAAAACAATGTTTTACGTTATGGAGAATACCTTCAAGAACTTAAAAAACAAACACAATTTTTAGTAATTACACACCGTATCGGTACAATGACTAAAGTAGATGCACTTTTTGGAGCAACTATGCAACACCGTGGTGTAACAAGCTTTTTCAGCGTTAAACTCGAAGATGCTAAAAAAATGGTGGATGAAAAATAGATGGTTAATTGGCCATCTTTTTTTTGTGAGCGGACAATTTAGGCCAACTGGCGTCAAGTCCATTAAGGTATTATTCTCGCTACTTACAAAGCATTTAAAGTTCGCTTTTCTATCATCGAAGAAAAACTACCTCCTCTTGAAATTGTAAGAAAAGCAATTAATCAGAAAATAGAAAGGTTTTCAAAACAAAATATTATCGAACTTCGCCCTAATCTTAGTCTTAGTTCAATCGAAAGTTAATTAAGAAAACTAGTAAAAGAACAAGAAATCAAAAGAGAAGGTGTAGGTAAAGCTACAAAATATATAAGACTAAAGTAAATAGCCACTATTAAATCTTTAGAAATTCAATGAAGACAAAGAAAAAAACAAAAAATACCACTTTTAGATTTCAAAAAATGGTATTTTTTGTTGCGTTGGAGATTACATTCTATCCTAAACCTTATCTTTATACTTTTTTTGTTCTTTTTTAGTTCTTTTTGAGTGCAAAAGTATTTTTTTCTTATCTACTTAATGTTAGGGAATCTCTGAGATTTTCTAACTGGAAAGGAGGAAAATGCATCAAAAAAATTTTTTTGAAAGAAAGGAATATGAATATTAAGTTATTTTTGATTTTCTTAATATTGTTAGTTATACTAGCCATTTTAAGAACCAAATAATTTAGAGCATATTGCCTCCTTTCGAAAAGGAAAAAACACCTTCCGTCCGAAGGTGTTTTTTCTATGGAAATGAGGTCCATGCATCGAAAAAATTCATTAAAATTATACAACTTTTCAAAAGGTTTCTTTAAAAATAAAAAAAATAGGGACTGTTCCGCTTAGCAATATAAAAAGTTAAGTAAATAAATCAAATTGTATTACAAATAAACTTTCAATGAAAAAACGTCTTAAATCTAAAAGTTTATAAAGATAGATTAACTAAATCTTACCTTTATACTTTTTCTGTTCTTTTTTAGTTCTTTTTGAGTGGAAAAGTGTTTTTTTCTTATCTACTTAATGTTAGGGAATCTCTGGGATTTTCTAACTGGAAAGGAGGAAAATGGGTTGAAAAAAATTTTTTTGAAAGAAAGGAATATGAATATTAAGTTATTTTTGATTTTCTTAATATTGTTAGTTATACTAGCCATTTTAAGAACCAAATAATTTAGCGCATATTACCTCCTTTCGAAAAGGAAAAAACACCTTCCGGCCGAAGGTGTTTTTTCTATGGATATGAGGTCCATGAGTCGAAAAATTTCATTAAAATTATACAACTTTTCAAAATGTTTCTTTAAAAATAAAAAATTAGGAGTGTTAAAAATGTTTTTTGTTGCCCTAGAGATTACACTCTAGCAAACAAGAAAGGATTTGGTTGTCTCTTGTTTTTTAAGTAAGTATTATTTATCTTCTTTATTTTTTTGATTTTCTGTGGTTGTGTAAAAGTAAATTTTTTCAGCTAATTCATCTTTTGATAGTTTTTCATAATCAAAAATGTTAAGCATTTCAGCTATTTTGAAAAGTTTTTCATTTGGTAAATCTAAAAGCTTTTGAATTTCTTCTTTCTTTTTAGCATCTTCCGATTCTTTTTTGTGGTTTGGTTTAGATGTGTTTTCAGCTGAATATTTAAATTCTTCTTCTATTTCATCTTCAGTCATTTTCTCTCAATTTCCCATGTTTACAAATGGATTTTGTGCATCTTCATTTTTCACCATTTTTGTAAATTCTTTACGTAAATCTTCGAAAGCTTTTCTTTGGTGAATAGCAAGGAAAGCTTTTTTAATTGCTAAAACTTCTCTTCTTAATAAGAAACAAACCAAGAACATAACAACAAAAAAGATAAACTTAAGAATGGCATAAGCAAGTCTTCAACCAGTTAAGTTACTGAAAATAAATAATCCATTTCCACCGCTTGTAGCTAAATTAGAAATAATTAAAACTACATTGAAAAGTAAAATGGTTAAAGCATAAGCTAATGATGAGTATGAAATTTTGGAAAAGTCATGCTCTTTGTATGATAATTTGACAGAGTTTGCATAAGTTATTAGAATAAATACTAAAAATCCTAAAATAACTCCATCATACGCAAATGTTTTTAAACCAATATAAAAATTAGATGGTTTAGTAGTTGCATCCTTAACAACTTCTAGAGCTTCGTTGCGAATGTTTTCAAAGTTAACTGCTAAAACAATTATTTGTGCTAATACTAGTGCTGAAAGAACTAGTAGACCAACAAAAAACGCAATAATTCAAAATCTAAAAGTTGATTTTTCAAATGTTCATAATTCTTCAATTGAGTTTTTTGTGAAATATTCTCTTTTTTTAATCATTTTGCTCCATTTCTTTTTGATCTTCAGCAATAAATTGATCAAAATCAAAATTTGCTACATCAAAATCTTTTGGTGGTTTTGAATATAAAGTGATTCTTTTGTTTAATAACGGGTGAAGAAAAGTTAATTTATAAGCATGCAGTCTTTGTCCTTGTTCATCTACATACTTATTATAAATTGGGTCTCCATAAATTGGGTTTTTAATATATGCAAGGTGTACTCTGATTTGGTGAGTACGTCCTGTTTCTAATTCACACTTAATTAAGCTTTTTGGTAAATTATCTAAATAAAAAGTGTTTAACAGCGTAACATAAGTAATCGCATGTTTAGAATTTTGATTTGTAACAGCCATTTTTTGACGATCTTTTGGATTTCTTCCAATTGGTAAATCTAGTTTTAGTTTTTTATCTTCAATTATTCCGTCACAAATCGCAACATAAGATCTTTGAATTTTATGTTCAGCAAACATTTCTGCTAAAAGTTTGTGTGATTCATTGTTTTTTGCAATAATTAGTAAACCACTTGTATCTTTGTCAATTCTATGAACAATTCCTGGTCTTAAAAGTCCGTTCTCATTTGATAAATTGTTCTTGAAGTGATAAAGCAAACCATTTACTAGGGTTTTTTCATAATGCCCTGGTGCCGGGTGAACAATCAGCCCTGTCGGTTTATCTATAACACAAAGATGTTCATCTTCATAAACAATATTTAATTCCATCTCTTGTGGTTCGATTTTAATTTCTTTATCGATAACTCTTTCGATTTTAATTAGTTGCCCTTCACGCACCTGAAATTTCGGTTTATTGATAATCATACCATCAACACTAACAACGTTTTCTTCAATTAATTGTTGAATATCATTACGTGAAATTTCAGTATTATTCGAAACATATTTATCTATTCTATCTTTGTATTTAACTATTAGTTCAATCATAATATTTATTATATCAATTATTTGAATTTTATTATTGAAAGCACAAAGAGTTCAAAGCATTACTAAAAGATATTATATTAGCTCAAAAAGAATAATTTAACTTAATGTATAATTATATTTATGTTAGGATTTTTAGAAAAAAAATTACAAAAAAGTTTAGCTAAAATGGCTAAAAAAACTGTTCTTAATGAAGCAGATATTGTTGAAATCACAAGAGAAGTTAAAATGTCTCTTTTAGAAGCTGACGTTAACTTGAAAGTTGTGAAAACTTTTATTAATAATGTTAAAGAAAAAGCTTTAACTCGTGAAATTGTTGGTAAATTAAATCCTTCTCAACAAATGGTCAAAATTTTTCATGAAGAGCTTGTAAATATCCTTGGTAATGAAACTAAAGAAATTAAGTTAGATAAAAAACCATATATTATTATGATGACTGGTTTACAAGGATCAGGAAAAACCACAGCTACAGCAAAATTAGCTTTTTATTTCAAAAAGAAAAAAATGACTGAAAAACCTCTTGTTGTAGCAGCTGACATTTACCGTCCTGCTGCAGTAGAACAACTTGTCACACTTGCTAAAAGCATTCAAATCGATCATTTTGATATGGGAATTGAACATCCTGTCGATAAAATCATTGAAAATGCATTAGAAAAAGCAAAACAAAATAATAATGATTTAATCATAATCGATACCGCAGGACGTTTAAGTATTGATGAAAAACTTATGGATGAGTTAGTTTTAGCTAAAAAAGTTGCTAAACCTAATCAAATTTTATTTGTAGCTGACGCAATGAGTGGGCAAGATATTTTGAATGTTGCAGAAACTTTTGATGAAAAATTATCTTTAACAGGGACAATTATTACTAAATTAGACTCAGATGCACGTGGAGGAGCTGCATTAAGTTTGAGACAAGTTTTAAATTTACCAATTCTATTTATTGGAACAGGTGAGAAAGTATCAAATTTAGATTTATTCCACCCTGATCGAATGGCAGATAGAATTTTAGGAATGGGTGATGTTTTATCTCTTGTTGAAAAAGCACAAGATGTCATTGATCAAGATAAAGCTCAAAACATGTTAGAAAGAATGTTTTCAGGTAACTTTACATTAGATGATCTATTAGAACAAATCAAACAAATGAAAAATTTAGGTAAGTTCTCTAAAATTTTAAAAATGCTTCCTGGTGGTCTTGCAAATAAAATTGACGAAGATCAACTCGAAAAAGCAGAAGAAAAAATGAATATTTATCAAATACTTATGTCATCAATGACTGATAGAGAAAGAAAAAATCCTAAATTATTAAAGCAAGCTTCACGCAAAGAAAGAATTCTTAAAGGAAGCGGACGCACAGCTCAAGAATACAATAAACTTCTCAATGATTTTGAACAAATGCAAAAAAGAATGACTGAAATGGTGAAAAACATTAAAAACGGTAAGATGCCTGGCGGAGCAGGTTTTGGGTTTTAACAATTCTTTTTTATTAATTTACTTCAAATAATTTATGTTAAAATTATTATTAGTTGCCGTCATAGCTCAGTAGGTAGAGTATCTCCATGGTAAGGAGGTGGTCGCTGGTTCGAGTCCAGTTGTCGGCACCATATGTTTTAACATCAAAAAACCTCGAAATTAAATTCGAGGTTTTTTATTATCATTAGGAATTAGAAGTGTTTAAGTACAACAGCTTGAATTTGTTCAAAAGGAAGGTATCCACTAACTGTTTCAACCATTTCTCCATCAACATAAATTTCTGTAAGCGGAATTGAAGAAACTCTGTGTTCAATTGATAAATCTCTTTCTTTATCAATATTAACACGTAAAATGTCAATTCCTTGTGCTTCTGAAAGAGCTTCTAAAGATTGTTTATACATTTTACATGGTCCACATCATTCTGCAAAAAAAACAACTAATTGAACTCCTTTACCTAAAGCGCTTTGTAATTCTTCTCTATTAACTTCTTTTAACATTTTTTACTCCTTAAATTTTATATTGTTACTTAAATTATAGCAAAAAGTGTATTTTTTATTTAAAAAAAGCTTAAAAATAAACTTTTTGATAGATTAAGCTAATTATCAGTTCTAAAAAAAGGAATAAAAAAAAGCGGCGTTCTATTTTCACCGTTAGGCTATCGTCGACGCTAAAGGGCTTAACTACTGAGTTCGGAATGGGATCAGGTGCACCCCTTTGCTATGACCACTGATAATATTTTACTATATTTATATAATGAGTCAAGAAAATTTTTAAAATAATTTAAAAAGCTTTTTTTCGTTCCTTGATGTAAAAAAAGAATAAAAAAAAGCGGCGTTCTATTTTCACCGTTAGGCTATCGTCGACGCTAAAGGGCTTAACTACTGAGTTCGGAATGGGATCAGGTGCACCCCTTTGCTATGGCCACTGATAATATTTTACTATATTTAAGACAGTTTGCAAGTAAAAAAAATTATTTTTTTGCTGAACATGAGCAATTTGAACATGTGCAAGCTTGACATGTGCAAGAAACGCATGAACATGATTTGTTTTCTTTGTTTGACATAAGTGTGCCTCCTTACTCTTTAACTGTTAGTATTATAACAAAAAGTTTGTTTTTGTGCTAAAAAAAGGCAAAAAACAAACTTTTTAATTTATTTTAAAATTTTTCTAACTTTAAGAACTCAGTAGGCAACTCCGGCTGCAAGCCCACTTAATAAAGCTGGTATTGTGATTCCTAAAATTAAACCTCATCTTGTTTGTTCTTTAGTTTCGTTAGGAATTTCAAGAGTTATACTTTCGATTCTGTTATATGCTACTTGAATTTTGTCAATAATTTCTTCAACTTCATCTTCGTCTCAGTTTTCTTCGTTTTCCACTTTTGTTAAAACTTCTTGATAAATTTCTTGTGCTTCTGTACTATAAGTTTCTTTTTTCTTATATTCTTCGGTTAATTTATCAAAATTTTCTTTAAGTGTATTCATTTTAGTTTTTAAAGATTGATCTTTTGCTTTATAAGTTTCTAATTCTTCTTCATTTAAGATTTTACCTAATGAATTTAATTGTGAATGATATTGTTTATCATTTAATGAACCTTGCTCGTAGTTCTTTTTCACTTCAACAAAGTTATGAATAAATGAATTAAGATTTTGAAGTTCTTCAACTGAGTTTGCGATTTTATTGCGACTTTGGAGATTTTCAACTTGTTCATGAGAAAATTCGTTTGAAGCAACTGTTAATTCTAAATTTGAATTAACAAGTTGAACTTTTTCGGGGTCAAAGTAACGTTTGAGTTCGTTGATTGTTTCGTTAGAACCTTGAATAAGCCCTGATAATTGATTATTGTTTAAATTATTAATATTAGCTTTTTCTAAAGCTGCTATTTGATCTTTAATTTGTTGTTCTACATCATAGTTATTAATACTATCAATATAGCTTTGAATTGTTTGATAATTTTTCGATCATTCTTGACTTAACTTTTCTCTCTTGCTTATTATTGTTTCAAAAAGTTCTCTTTGCGCTGCTAATTCATTTACTTTAGTTCTGATTCGTTCAACTACTTCATAGCTTGCTAAATTTAAATCAGTGTTTTTAATTTCTTCAAATTTTGCAAATTCTGCTTCTGTATCCGGAACTTTATTTGTTTGTGTAAAGAGACTATTTTGAAGTTCATTGATATCTATAATAAGAGCGTTAACAACTTCAGATCTAATATTAATATCAGCTTGAAGGTTGTTTTTAAACTCATTAATTTTAGTTAAGTTTATTTCTTGCTCTTCTTTGTTTTGAGTTTGAACATAAGTTTCGATTAATTCGATTTGTTCATTAATTTTGTTGACTAAATCACTAAAATATTCAGCTGTTAAACTCAACTTGATTTCTTCGAGTTGATGAATTTGCGCTTTGATTTTTTGCTCGTAGTTACTTTGAGCTTCATTTCTTTCATTGATTTTTGCTTTTAAAGCTTCAATTTCATTTACAATTTTTTCTAAATCCGTATTTTTTGATTCAAGCTCTTCTATATTTAATCCACGAAGAGAATCACTTAAAGCAAGAATTTCTTGTTTAATTCCCTCTTTAATTTGACTTTCTTCTTGGTTTAAGTCTGTGATTTGGTCTAAACTAAGATTTAATTTATCTAGTTTTGCATTCATTTGTTCTAAATGAATTTTCTTATCTTGAGTATAAAGATTAATTTGATTGATACTATTTAAAATATTTTGTCAAAAGACTTTAAGCTCTTTAGGATTCAATAAACTTAAATCTTGTGCATTATAACTATTTTTGTCTCTAATAAAGCTTTGTAGAGTTGAATCTGAATTAGTAAATAAACTTAATGCATATTCAATTCTTTCTTCAAATTTAGCTTTATAGCTCGAAATCATTACTTGATAGTATTCAGTTTGATTAGAAAAATAAAGACCTTCAAGTTCATCATATTTTTCAAGAATTCAATCACTATTTTGGTTAGTGTAATTTTGCACTATATCAAAAATAATATCTTTAAATTGTTTTAAAAGCTTTGTCTCTTTTTCTAGATCATTAACAAAAAGCAATTCTGAAGCTAATTTCTCTTTTTCATTTTGGTAAAAAATATTAACAAGCTCACGGAAGTTTTGTAGTTGTTCGTTATTTAATTCTTGCACTTGAGCTGAATTATGAAATTCTTCTAACTGCATATTAAAGTCAGTCATTTTATTTTGAAGTTGAATAATATTTTGCGTTACTTGCGTAGCATTTTCAATAATGTTGTTCATTTTAACTTCATTGTTAAAATGTCTTTTTTGTTCTTCATTTAAACTACTTGAATTTGAGATTAAATTAATAATTGATGCAATTGTTTGTAATTTTTGCTTAATAGCTTCAAGATCACTTGATTTTTGAACATTATCTACTTCTAAAATCAAACTTTCTTTATTAAATTCAAATAGATTTGACGATTTAATTTCTTCTTTAACTTTTTGTTTATTGGTTTCAAAATTTGCTTCACCATTTAAATTTGCTTTAGCTGCTTTAAATTGATTATCAAGTTCTTCGAGCTCATTAGTGTTTAAGTTTGTATTTGATTTATTTTGAATAAAGTTAACTAAATTTGTTCATGCTTGGTTATAAGCATTTTTAAATTCTTCGTCTGCTTCTAAAAAGTTTAATGTTTGGTTAGTTTGTTCGTTCTTTTTATGAAGATTAATTAAAGTTAAAATAGCATCATTTTGTTTTTGAGCTCGAAGCACAATATCATGTAAAGAATCTATTTCAGAAGCTACAATTTGATTTAGATAGATTTTTTTAGCTATTGCATTTAATTCGCTAAATTTAGTTATCTTGTCATAAATTTCTTTTTTGATGTTGTTTTGTTTTTGCTTTTCTGCTTCTTGTGAATTAATTAAATTAACATCTAATTGCTCGTTCACGAAGGTTTTAAATTCTGCAATCACAGCTTCACTTAAAAAACTTCACTTGTCAGCTTCGATAATTGCTTTTTTTCTAGTTTCTTGTAATAAAATTCATTTTTCTTGAATTGAATTTTTAATTTCAAGTAGTCCATTATTGGCAGAATTAATCTCATCAATACTAAAGTTTCTGTCGCTTTCGATAAACTGATTTATCTTCGCAATCATTGCATTAAATTGATTTTGCATATCCTCTAATGAATTATTGAAAGCATCAGAAAGTTTAAAACTATTTGCTTCAGATAAAATCTCTTTTGATCTAATAATTGCTTGATGTATTTCTGAAATTTTATTTTTAACATTCTCTAAACCGATTTCATTTTTAGTGATTAAGCTCGAGATAAATTCTGAATAAAATTGTTGTAAATAAACGTTTGAAATGTCATGTTTATCAGTTAAGAAATTCTTAAATTCAGTTGTTTTAGCTAATACATAATTCGAAAATGCAATTAGGTCATCATTTAATGTAATTAAAGAATTCTTTTGTTCTTCAATTTGATCTTGATTTGCTTTCATCACTCTTTTTAAAGCTTCTTTAATAAATTCCTTTTTAGAATTAATTGAAGCAAGATATTCTTCTTTTCCTCAAACGTCAACTAATTTAAACTTATTTCCAAAATAGTTTTGATCAATTTCTTTATTATCATCAAGGAAACTTTCTAAAAAGTTAATTTTTGAAAGTAATAATTGATAAAACTCTTTATAGATATTCGTTACTCTTTCATGTGATATTACACTATTACTTTCTAAATCTGCTTGATAAAAAGCATCAATTTTCTCAAATTGTTTGTTAAGAATATCTAAAAATTCTTGCGAATCAAAATATTGATTTAAGTATGTTTTACTTGCAAAACTAGCAAGTAAATTTTGCGCTTGATATCTTTTTTGAATTTGTTCAAAAAGAAGAAGCAAAGTAGTGTAATTGTTAACTAATTCTTTGAGTTTTTGTTTTGCTTCTACAACGTTTTGGCGATTTCTTTTAACTTCTTCAAAAGGTTCGAATAAAACTTTATTGTAATAAGTTAATTCTAAAGAATCAAGATTAACAACCTCTAATAAATCACTTTTAAGTTTATTTAGTTTAGTTTCAAAAGAATTGAGCAAACGAGTTAAAATTTGATCTTCAACAACTTTAATTTCGAAATTAAAATTATTATACTTTTGAGGTGTAGGGTAATAAACATTCCCTTCTGTTTGTCTATAAGCAGTTACATGTACTTTTTCATTTTTTAAAAAATTATGTTCAACATAAATTTTACGATTTTGAAAATCTACATTATTAATTTCTAAAGTAGTTCTTATCCCTGTTTCAAGATTTTCAACCTCAAGTTCAAAATGAAAATCATTCACATCAGTTCTAAAGCTAATGAAATCATTCCCTTCGTCGATGTTATCAACAGTAAGAGAAAATTGAGGAAGAATGTTATTGTCATTTAATTCATTTTCTGTGTAGTAATAATTTCTTTTAACAACTTCTTCCAAAACAGCGTCACCAGGGTAATCAAAAACTAATACACCAGTTCTTAAAAGTTGTTGGTTTGATTTTAAATAATTAAAAACTGCTTTATTGATAGGTTGAGATGTTCGCCAAGGTTGACTATTATTTTTAGAACGTGAAGTGAAATTAATGATTAATCTATTTCTTTCATTTTCATCGTTTTCTTGTATATTTGAAAGATTTAATGAAGTATATACTAAGTGAAGTTTTTGCTCTTCTTCTGTTGCATATTGATCTTGAAGCATCATTGTGTCATTATCTCCTCAATATGCACCAAATTTTCTGTACGCACCCATTACAGGAGTCATATTATTAAAGAAAAACATTTTTCCACGAAGTTCATTTAAAGTCGGATTAAGAAATGGACCATTAGTAGGATTACTGTAAACATGTGGTGCAACATTTGAAGAAGAAAGAACTTTCATTATTTTATTTGTTCAATCTTTTTTAGCAGAATCAGACATTCTATCTAAATTCTCATTTTCTGCTTTCAATCTAATAATTAAAGTTTCTCCAGGGTGTGCTTTTAAGAAATTAGCAAATAAATTCATAACTGGAGCAAATTCAGAAGTTGAGCAAATTGATCCATGGTAAAATCACATATTGCTTGCTAAACGAAGATCAAAAAATCTGATTCCTGCTTTAAGTTGTTTGTTAAAATCTCATTCTACTGTTTTAGCTCATGCTTTAGCACTAGGTCAGATAAAACCGCTTCATCCAGCAAACATAGCTGAATCGTGTGTTCCAGGAATAGAAAGCTGTGTAATTCTTTTGTTTCCATTCACATTTGACATTCAATCACTGAACTGTAATTTTGTATCATAAACATCAACAGAATGAGCCTGATTTTTATCTATATTTTGAGAATTAATTGCTGATAGTGCGAAAGGAGCTATCGCAACTAAAGAACTAATTAGTATTAATTTTTTGAAATTTAATTTTTTACCCATAATTTACCTACTTCTTAAATGTGTATTTATTCTACTATTTTTTATTCTAATCACAATCAAATAAAATAAAAATTCGCATCTATTTCAAGAAAAATTACCAGAACTTTTGTTGGTTTCTCCAAAGTCTATTTCTCAAGCGTTTGAAAATAAGAAATGATATGAATAGTCAAGATTCGAGTGTTTTTCTGGGCGTTTAGCAGCTGTTTTTAAAGAAAAACACCATGGCAAGGCCATTGGTGTCTATCATGTATTATTTTGAAGCTAATTGAGCTAATGTTTTAACCATAACTCCTGTTGGATGACCATTAAGATCTGCTGTACCAGCAACATCTAAATGGATGTACTCAACTCCTTCAGTGAATTCTTTTAAGAACATAGCAGCAGAATTACTACCACCCATTCCAGTTAAATCTGTATTTTTAAGATCAGCTACTGGTGAGTTTTTGATTTCTTTACCAAAAGCATCATCAAGTGGCATTCTTCATACTAATTCTTTTTGCGCTTCAGCAGCAGATGATAAATCTTTTCAAGCTTCTTCGGATGTGGCTCAAACACCTGTATAAGTGTGTCCTAAAGCAACTAAAATAGCACCTGTTAATGTCGCAACATCTACTAAACGTGTAGCTTTAAGATTTCTAACAGCATATGTTAAACCATCAGCCATAACAAGTCTTCCTTCAGCATCTGTGTTGTTGATTTCAACTGTTTTGCCGTTCATTGATGTTCATACAGAATCAGGTAATGAAGCATCTCCATTAACACGGTTATCTGTGATACACATAACAGCAGCAACATTTGATTTAGGTTTAAGTTGCGCAATAGCTTTCATAGCACTTGCTACAAAAACAGAACCTGACATATCAAATTTCATACCAAGCATGCTTCTTGAAGGTTTTAAACTGTAACCTCCAGAGTCAAATGTGATTCCTTTTCCTACATAAACTGTTTTTTCTCTTGATTCAGGGTTCCCGTTGTATTCAATAACAACAACTCTTGGTTCATACATACTTCCACGGTTAACAGAAAGTAAAAGTCCCATTTTTAATTCTTCAATTTGTTTTTTGTTTAATACTGTAACTTTAAGGTTATCGTATTGTGCTAAATCTTGTTTTATTTGTTCAGCTAATCATTCTGAGTTACAAATGTTTGGAGGTGTAACTTGTAAGTTTCTAGCAAAGTTAACTGCTTCAGATAAAATTGTTGCTTCTTTGAAAGCTTCTTCATATTTTGAAGCTTCAGCTTTTGAAAGTAAGCTAACTGAATATTTTTTAGGTTTTTTTGAAGTTTTTGCTGAATAAATATCAGCATTTACATAGTTATATGCATGTGTCATAGCTTTAACAACACAAGGAATGCATACTTTACCTTTTACAAATGAGTCTAAATCTACTTGAACATCTCTTACTAATGATGAAAAGAAGTTTTTAGCAAAACTAAAAACACTTTCGTATGTGTGTTTTTCAGCATCTCCCATATAAACTAATGCTTCATTTTGAGAAAAATATTCTGTAACTACATTATTTTTTTCTACTAATGTTTTTGGATATTCGTCACCTTTGAAAACTGCTTTAACAAGCATTGATTCATTACGTTGACTATCAATTTTTTTAATCATTTTTGTATCCTTTCTTGTTTTTTAATCTAATTTAGTAAATTATATTACTTTATGGTAAAAAATGTGTCATTTTTTGATTACAAACGAACGATTAGCTTTTTAATGTATTATATATATAAGTTTTAAAAGAAGCAAAAAGAGAAATTGCAAAAAAACTTCTTTTTTGATTTATTTGATGTATTTTATGCACTTTTTTACTTTGCAAAAAAATGACACGAACTAAAAACATGACATTATGCTTTTGTAGCTTTGGTGTTTGATAAAATATGATATATAGTGTTGCTTTCAAAGCTTTATTTAGGAGAAAATATGAAAAGTAAAAAAATAGCCAAAATTCCAGCAAAAATCTTGCTGCCTTTAGCATCTTTTTCAATGATAATACCCGTTTCTGCAAATTTAGTTGTAGAAAGCAAAAATGATACAAAAGAGGTTTCTAAAACAAACAGTTTATCTAAAAATCTAGTCGCTAATTATAAAACAAAAGCAATAAGTGCATTTTTAAATGTAAATAGAAATGATACACCAAGTGAAAATGCCGAAACCGTAACAGCAAATACAGAAGAAGTACAAGCCTCAAACTTTCAAGAAGTTGTAGATAAAATTAGAGCTTTAAGTCATTTAAATCAAAATGAAAAGAGCATTTATATAAATGAAGCTCAAAAAGCTAAAGAAGTTGATGCTTCAAAAGTTGATTTGAATGCATATTATGAAATAGCTCGAATTCAAGATAAAATTAATCAAATTGCTCATGCTTTAGAAAATACAGAAAATGCTTTTGAATATCCTAATAAAGCTCAAATTAACATTTTAGAGCTCAATCAAAACTCTGATGCATATAAATCTTTTTATTTGATAGATGAACAAATGAAACAAGAAATAAATAGAGATAAATATATTAAACTAGAAATTAGAGTTGTTAAAAATGGCTCAAGTACTAACAATAAAGATAATCCTAACGAAGATGATAAGTTTTATGGACGCACTAGAGTTACTTTTTTAGTTAAGTACGATTTAAGAAACTACAACGCAGAATATGCAGATATAGTTCATAAGATCGGTATTAGCGGAATGCACAGTCATCCTACAAATTGATCAAAAGCTAATTTTGCTAGCGAGTCAAATGACGTTTCTACTTCTAATTTTATAACCGGATTTCAAAGATATACACAAGAAGAACAAGAACGTATCAATAATATTCAATTAAGCTTTGAATATAAAAACACATCAATACCAAGAGAGCAAAGATTATATCCAAGCGACATTAATATATATAACTTTAGAGATCATTTTTTAATAAAAAATGGAAATAATATTTTTACAGAAGAATCTGAAGAACTTATCATAAACGAACTTATACCTTACGATGAAAATCTTGGTATTCTAACTATCAAATATTCATTAAGATCTAAAAAAGATCCTTCTATTATAAGTCCAGAAAAAGACAAAAACAGTCAGCCAGAACTTCGTTTTTGAACTCGAAATGAATATATAGCAGAAGTTAAAAGGTTAGAAAACTTAAACAATAAACAAAAAACACTATTTGCTAATTACAATATAGCAGATAAAAATGTAACTCCTACACGTGAAGATGTTATAAATCAAGTAGAAAAAGCTAAACTTGTTGATCAAAAGATGTACGAACTTAAAGTTGCATTTAATGATAGTGCTAATGATTATGAAGTAGCCAAAGAAAATTCAGAATTAGAAACTAACAAAAAGTTTCTAAAACAATACGAAAAAGCAAAGCAATTATTAAATAAAAATAGTGGCGATGGTGTTATAGAAGTTAGCCAAATTCAATACATAATAGATATGTTAAAAGATGTAAGAAATATTACTTCTAAAGAAAAAGCTAAAATTAAAATAGGCCAAGATAAAAGACTTACAACCGAACAAAAAAATAGATTGAAACAGCAAGTTCATGATTTAAATGAACCATATAATGAGGGAGTAAGTATTCCTGAGGACATTCTAGAATTTCATGATAATCTAAATGAAATCGTTAATAAAGGTGATGCTATTGACGAAATTACAAATAGCAACTTAACACCTAAACAAAAAGAAGATCTTATTGAAGATATACTTAACGCCAATGTTGACGATGATGTAAATTGACGTAACAAGCAAAATAGATTCGAAATAACAAATGAGAATATCAATAAGAAAAAAGAAGCATACGAGCGCATCAATAACACTCCAGATTCATTACTTACAGTTCAAGATAAAGAAAAACTTGTTGAAAATGTTGAAAATAACAATCCTATCGATCAAACATTTGACCACGTTTCATCAAATATCGACAAAAAACAAGAAGCTATAACTAAAGTAAAACAAGATAGCAATTTAACCGAGCAACAAAAGAATCAAATTAACGAAAATATCCATAATTTAGATCCAAAAGATGTAAATTTTGAAAACAAATTAGCTAATGAACTAGCTAAAGCAAAGTTAATTGCAGAAATTCAAAAAGATCCTGTTTTAACAAATGATCAAAAAGACAAACTTATAAGCGAAGTGATTTTATTGCCTAATAATTCAGAATTATCAGCATTATTAGAAAGAGTAAAATCAAAAGTTGATTTAATTAAACAAATTACTAATAATACTATTTTAGACGATCAACTTAAAGATAAATTACAAAAACAAGTAATTAATAACAAAGCAGATTCAAATACATTTGAAAATAAACAAAATGAATTAAAAAATAGAATAATTGACTTGCAAGACTTGATTAAATCATTAAATGATTTGATTGATTTTACAAATGATCCAAAATGAAACAAAATCACCAAACAAAGTCAGCAAGCAATTTTAGATGCAATTTCTGCTACAAAGCAAATTTTAAGCAATAGTGATGATTCTTCTAATTCACAGATTCAAGAACAAACAAACATCAATAGATCGCTTTTAAGCGGATATAAGAAATCATGAAATAAATTATGATTACTTACTCTTTTAATCTTTCTTATTCCATTCTTATGATGATTCTTCATTATTTGAAAACGTATAAAGAAAGAAGAAGAAGAAGAACCTCAAAATATAGAAGCAAATTAGAATTAGTTTTTTCTAAAAACTTGCAGCATTATAGAAAGAACCCGTTTTATCTAATAAGAAGCGGGTTTTTGTTTTAAAATATAAATATAGATAGCTTTTATAAGTTGAATTTATAAAAAGTAAAAAAATAGGATTAATTATGGAAAAGAAAAATATTGAATACAAAATAGATATACCTGAAAAATCGAGTCAATTGAAAGCTGAAATTGTTTCTTTTTTAAACACAGAAGGTGGGGAAATATATTTAGGCATGAGCGATAAAGGTGAAGCTGACGAAGATAAAATCAAAGAAAAAAAGAAAATATGAGAAGAAACTATTTCTAATTGAATTGTCAATGCTTTTAATACGAATATTTCTGAATTAGTAGAAGTTTTTCCTGATGAAATACCTTTTAAGATTAAAATCTCCAAAGGATTAAATAAACCATATTATTACAAAGACGGTGAAGGTTTTAATTATAAAGGCATATTCGTTAGAGTAGGTAGTACAAAAAGAAGAGCAACACAAGAAGAGATAAAGAGAATGTTGAATAATTTTAAAACACAAAGCTATGAATCTATTACTATCAGTAAAAAAGATTTAACATTTGATTATCTTGAAAAGAAATTTAAAGAAAAGAATATCAAATTTGACAAAAGAGCGTTATCGTTAATTGATAAAAATAATAATTACAATAACGCCGCTCTTCTTTTGAGCGACCAAAATAACACAATTACAAAATTCGCAATTTTTAAAGGTGTAGATATTGATGAGTTTTTAGATAAAAAGGAATTCAGTGGTTCTATTGTGAAACAAATGGATGATGTTTTATATTTTTCAAATCTATTAAATAAAAATAATATAACAATTTCTGGTAAACCTGCTAGAGAAGAAAAACACGATATACCAAAAAGAGCATTAAGAGAAGCTATTGCAAATTCTTTTTGTCACCGTGATTATTCATTAAGCGGGGATATAAAGGTTGAATTTTTTAAAGATAGAGTACAAATTTTTTCTCCAGGAGATACTCCCGAGGGATTAACTTTGGAAGAAATGAAAAAAGGTTTTATAGCAAAAAGAAATGAAATAATAGTTAAAGTATTAGATAAATTAGGTCTTATTGAAAATTATGCATCGGGTGTTAGAAGAATTTTTCAAGATTATGAAAATTTTGAGAAAAGTCCTGAATACTATATTTCTAATAATGGTGTATTAGTAACCCTATACAATAGAAATTACAATAGTAATGCGAAAGATGTTGAAGATATTATAAAAAATATTATTGAAACAAGATTAACCGAAAGACAAACCAAAATACTCAATCTAATTCATGAAAATCCTAAAATATCTATAAACCAAATTAAAAATATATTAAATACATCTTACAGTACCATAAAAAGAGAAATTTCTCAATTAAAACAAAAAAATAAAATTATACGTGTTGGTGATCTAAAAAATGGTTATTGAAAATTATTAGAAGATGCAGAAAACGAATAGAAGTAATAAATAAATCCAGAAAAATTGAACCCAATTTTGAACCCAATTTTGAACCCAATTTTGAACCCAATTTTGAACCCAATTTTGAACCCAATTTTGAACCCAATTTTGAACCCAATTTTGAACCCAATTTTGAACCCAATTTTGAACCCAATTTTGAACCCAATTTTGAACCCAATGCAAGTGTGTTTATATTGTATTTATAAAACTTTAACTAATGCCGGTTAAAATGTAAAAAAAATAATTCTTTTTTCAACTTAAAATATAAAAATATAGGTTAAATTTAAACCAAGAATGCAAGAGAAAGTGAATTTTACTCTTGTATTTTTTTAGTTCCAAAGTGCTTTTAAATTAAAAATCCAGCAAAATTATAACCCAATTTTGAACCCAATTTTGAACCCAATTTTGAACCCAATTTTGAACCCAATTTTGAACCCAATTTTGAACCCAATTTTGAACCCAATTTTGAACCCAATTTTGAACCCAATTTTGAACCCAATTTTGAACCCAATTTTGAACCCAATTTTGAACCCAATTTTGAACCCAATTTTGAACCCAATTTTGAACCCAATTTTGAACCCAATGCAAGTGTGTTTATATTGTATTTATAAAACTTTAACTAATGCCGGTTAAAATGTAAAAAAATAATTATTTTTTCCAACTCAAAATACAGAAAAGTGAAGCCAGCCGTAAACTTAATGAGACATATTTTCCCTCTTTTCTTGCTATTTTCACAAATAGTAAGATTGTTTTTATAACAACTCTTATAGCGGAAGCTAATTAGTATTTCAGTTTAAGATCTTTATTTGGATAAATGATGTTGCATAACAAAAACCAGCGATTAAATAAGCTGGTTTTGTTTGAATATAATAAATTAGTTCCTTTGTTTTACTTACTTGATAAAAGAGCATATTCTACTAGTGTTGCAACTAATTCACCTTGCGGTTCACCATTTTTGTCAGCTGTTCCTGCTACATCACAGTGGATATATTTAACATCATTAGTAAATTCTTTTAAAAACATTGCTGCTTGGTTTGAGTCAGCTTTAACTATTGAACTTCAATTTAATAAGTCTGCAACTTTCGAACTTTTGTTCCCTTTATTAAAATCTTCATGCATTGGCATTCTTCATACTTTTTCTAGACTAATTTGACTAGCTTTTTCAAATTGTTCTCAGTTATTTTCATCAGTTGATCAAATTCCAGTATAAACATGCCCAAGAGCAGTTAGCATTGTACCTGTAAGTGTTGCAACATCAATTAAAGTGGTCGCTTTTAATTTTGTAGCCCCATAATATAAACCGTCAGCTAGTACTAATCTACCTTCAGCATCAGTATCATTTACTTCTACTCATTTTCCACTCATTGATTGATAAATGTTTTCAGGTAAAGAAGCATCGTGATTAATTCTATTGTCTGTAATACACATCACTGCGCTTACATTAACTTTAGCTTTTAATTGAGCTAATACTTTCACAGCATAAGCAGCTATAGCAGAACCGGACATATCAAATTTCATTCCTGACATATGATATCCTTTGGTATTAACTCCACCAGTGTCAAAAGTGATTCCTTTACCTACAATTACAATGTTTTCTTTTGATTTTGGATTTCCTTGATATTGCGCTACTAAAACTCTTGGTTCATGTGTGCTTCCTTTATTAACTGAAAGAAGTAAATTCATACCAAGATCTTGAATTTCTTTTTTAGTTAAAACTTCAACTCTTAAATTTGATAATCCTGAAAAATCATGAGCAACTTCAGAAGCTAACATTTCCGAATTTAAGAAGTTTTCGGGTTTAATTTGCAAGTTTCTTACTTTAGTAATAGCATCAGAAACTAGTTGTAGTTTATTGATAAGTTTTGCTTGTGCACTTGTTAAATTTTCAACTAATAAATGCATTTCTTTGCTTTTTGTTTTGCTAGTTTTGATCTCAATTGATTTTTTAAAAAGCTCTGCTCTAACAAAGTCAATTTTGAGAATAAAAATTCTCATTAATTGTTCAATTGTAATACCCTTAAATAAAAAACTAGTTAAATCAATTTGATAATTACGGTTTCTATAAGTACCTAATTTTAAAGCTGCTTCAATTAGTCCATCAATTGTTTGATGTTCTTTATCGATGTAAAAATAAGCTATATTTTTTTCAATATCTTCTGTTAATGTGAAGTTTTTAGTTCCCACAAATTCTGGAAAAACACTTCCTTCGTAAGCAGCAATAACTTTCACAAAATTTTGATTTTCTTTTTTAATTATTTTCATAATATCTCCAATTATTGGTTTTCAATTAGTTTATTAATTACCATACCAGCACTGCTACCGTATGCTCGTTTTAATCCACCTTCACCTAATTTGATTCCGCCAAAATATCTCACAACAAAAATAGCTTTATTATAAACATTCTTCATTCTCATCAAATTATAAATAGGTCTTCCTGCAGTGGCTTTTGGCTCTGCATCATCATTAAAACCAGCGCTCTCTACTCCATCTTGATAAAGTAAATAAGCATAGCAAACATGCCTTGCATTTTTATGCTCATTTTTAAGTTCTAGCCAAATTTTTTTGACTTCTTCTTTGTTTTGAACATCAAAACAATAGGCGATAAATCTGGATTTTTTAATAACTAACTCTTCTTTAATCATAATTATTCAAATTATAGCATTTCAAAAAGAAAAGATTAAAAACAAGTGTATCTAATCTCGCTTTTCTTATGATTTAAGTAAAACGAATTAAAAAAACAAAACGCTAGAATAGTAGCATTTTGAATTTTAAAGAATAGCTTAAAACAAAAACTTTTTTAAAAGCTTTTAATCATAAGTTACACCAGTTAAATTTTTGCAATAATTAATAAATTGTAGCTGAGCTTTTTTAATATCTTCTTTACCCTCATTTTTTAAAATTTTAAACTTGTTAGCATATTCAAAAAAGAGTCCATAAATCTCGTTATCATCAAAACTTGGTTTCATTCCAATTTCTTCTAATTTATTTGGATAGTATTTACTGAGTAGTTTTCACATTTGTGTAGCCATAAAATCAATTGGAAAATTCTCAAGTTTAATTGATCCGATTGTTAAAAGTTTAATCGCTACTTCCTGATCTTCAAATTTAGGCAATAAAATACCTGGAGTGTCCATAAATAAATACTCTCCATTCACAACTCATTTTTTAGCACGAGTAACACCAGGGTAGTTAGCAACTTTTAAGCTCGCTTTTTCACTGACTAAATTAATAAGAGTACTTTTCCCGCAGTTTGGAATTCCAACAACAAAAGACTTCATTCTTGTGATAAGCATTCCTTTTTGCTTGTTCTTTTCGATTTTAGGCTTCATTATTTGTTTAATCTTCGTTAAAATAGCATTTTTTGAAGATTTTTTACGTAAATCTAATCAAAGCAAGTGCTCGTTTTTAAAACGAGCATTAATTGCTGCTTTTTTGCTTATGTCCATTAAATCACTTTTTGTGATGATAAAAAGGCGTGGTTTTTGTGTAGCTATAGAATCAAAATCTTCATTGTATGAACTAATTGGGCAACGAGCATCTAACACAACTATAAAAACATCGCAAAGATTTGCATTTTCTCTAATTTCCTTCATAGCTTTGGCCATATGACCAGGAAATCATTGAATTAAATTTTTATAATTATTTACTTTTACATCTTTATCTTCCATTTTTAACTCTTTCTTTGTTGTTCTAGTTTAGTAATTTGTAATTTTTGACGTTCGTTTTCAAAAGTTAATTCATCAATTTTACTTTTTTGTGACATGATAATCTCATCTTTTTTAGCTAAAGCTGATTCAAATGATTCAAAATCTGTGATTGCATAATGAATTAAAGCACTAATTTCTTCAAGAAAATTATTAACTTCAGATTTTGAATATCCTTCTAAATTGATTGAAAACTTGGCATTAATTAACTTGCTTTTCACATTTGATAGAATTTTTTTCATTTTTGCTCCTTATTTTTTATTTCTAATTTTATCTAAAACAATTGCAGTAGCACAAGCTACATTTAAACTTTCAAAATCAATTGGGATATAAACTTTATAATCAGCATAATTTTGAATTTGTTTACTAATTCCTTGTCCTTCATTTCCGACAACAATTACTAATTTATTACTCACAAAATTAACATCATTGAGCGCAATTGCTTCTTGATCTAAAAGAGTTTGATAAACTACATAATCACGCTCTTTTAATTTAATTAGCTGTGCTTCTAAATTTTTGGTTGGTATGATATTAATATCGAAAAAAGCGCCTTGCGATGATCTGATTACCTTTTCATTGTATGGGTCTAAATTCTCAATAATAACTGTATCAAATCTAAAAGCTTTCGCAAGTCTAATTATAGTTCCGACATTACCTGGATCTTGTAAATTATTAAGTGCAATTATTTTATTAACTTTTTGATTAAAAGTGGGTTTACGTACTTTAGCTAAAATTTTTTGAGGTGTGATTGTTGTAGATAAATAAGACAAAATTTCTTCTGAAATTAAAGTTGATTCTGGATATTTTTGGGAACTTGGTGTTTCAAAAATTTCTAAAACTAAATTTTTATTCAAAGCTTCCGAAACAAGGTGATATCCTTCAACTAAAAAAGCACCTTCAAGTTCGCGATATTTTTTATCATGTAATTTTTTTAGTGCTTTGATTTTGCTATTTGTTTTACTTGTTAAAATCATTTTCAACTAAATAGTTTTTACCTTTTTCAACTTCAAATTTCGATAAATCAACAAAGTTAAGTTGTCTCATAACTTCAAAACCTAAAATACTTACACAATTTGCTAAATTAATTGACCGCATTGCAGACACCATTGGAATACGAATGCAAGTTTCTAAATTATCTTGCAAGATCTTTTTATCAATTCCAGTTGACTCGCGACCAAACATAAGTCACACTTCTTTATCTTGCTCATAAGTAGCTTTGTAATTAACGTCACTATAAAGATTAAGTCCATATCTTGTCACATAAAAAATTTTCTTGTTTGAATATTTCTTAGCAAAATCTTCATATGAAGCATGAACTTCATGCGGAATATCCGAAAGCATACGTCCTGCTCCATATCTGCGTAATCATTTTGGGTGTAAATCAAAACCAATTGGTTTAATAATGTGCAATTTTGCTCCGATTGCAAAACATGTACGAATAATATTTCCTGTATTTGGGCAAATTTCAGGTTGAAATAAAACTATATTTAACATAATAGTTTAATTATAAAGAAAAAACACACTTGCGTGTGTTTTTTATCGATTAATTAAATTAATTTTCGTCTTTTTTGCTTTTTTTGATTAAACCAAAAATGAATGAACCAATTCCGGCGATTGTAAGTACAAGAGCTAATCATCATGGTCATTTAAGTTGCTCATTTGCTCCTCTTAATAATCCATCAATTAGTCCTTTAATTGCACTAAATTACACATTTGATAAATCTTTTTGTGCAAGAGCTGATAACACTTTAACATCATCTTCAGTAAGTTTTTTGGGGTGTGTCAAAATTAGAGAATAGTTGAGATGATTACTATTTAGTTAAAAATGTTTTGAAATCACTTAAACAAAAATAAATATCCGAAACAAAGTCAGATATTTCATTTTTTATACTAGGAGCTGGGAAACGTAGGAAGATTATAAAAATATGATTTTGAATCAATTTTAGGCTTTTTTATCACGAATATTTCTCTCAAACTAAAAGTAAAAATAAGAAAAGAAAAAACACGCTTTCGCGTGCTTTTTATGAATGAAATAAAATTTATTTATGATTATAAAAACCTAATTAATCATATTAAAACTGTTTAGAAAAATTGCTGTTACAACTTTTCAAAAAAATGTGGAATAGACAATAAAATGAAGAAAGTCACGAAGTTCTAATATTTAGATTTTTAACAAACATAAATGCAAGTTTTGATAGGATTACCAAGAAAATAATGCATTTTAGTTTGACCAGAACAAAAACGAATTATTAAGTCCTAAAAAAACTTAAAACGAAATATTCATTTTTTACTTCCACATTAATATTATAAACTAAAAGATTTTTTTATAAAATACCTTCATTTTTATTTTTTTATAGGTAAATCACCAAAAGATTCAAATATAGCCTAAAAATAAGTGTTTTTGGATGTTTTTGTATTTTTTGAGTTAATTTTGTGAAAAATTTGCAAGAAATTGAAAATGTTCTATTTTTTAAATGATATTGTTTTTCATATTTTTGTAAGCATTAAAAGCATTTTCGCTTTTCCTACTTTTAGCGCTGTAATAATAGAACTAATGATTAAAATAACTGCTAAAGAAAGACCAATAACAAGCGGTTTTCAATTTCCAGAAGAGTTGTTTTTCATTTGTAATTCGATGGTGTATATGCCATCTAATTGGTATAAATTTAACCCTTTTGGTAAAACATATTCTTCAGGAAGATCTAAATCTTCGAGATTAATTGGCTCATTGTATTTATGAGTAATTGTAATTTCCTTAATAATTTTATCTTTAAATCTTAAAACAATGTGCGAAACAACCATTTCTTCTTGTAAATTAATGATATTCTCTTGTCCTTTAATTATGGTTATATTAGGGTTGGTAGCAATGTAGTGTTCAGTAATTTCTCACATTGTGTTATTAAAATTATTAAATTCGGATTTTGAAATACTTTGTCTATGTAAGATTTTGTTATCAAAAACGAAAATTAATGTTGTAACATCAGTACTTTTTTCTAATTGCACATTAACAATTTGATCTTCATTTACGTTTTCTAAAACAACATAGTTTGAAATAGGAATGTAATGATATTCATCAGAATTTGAGTTAGGAACAGGCGGAAGTTCATATGTTCCTTCAAAGAGAACATTAACTTTTTCAATTGCAATTAAATCACCTTCATAATAAAAGTTGTAGGTAATATGGAATTGCTTTTTGTTTAAGACAATTTCATATGTTGCTTTTGGATCATATTCGTTTTGCGGATTGATAATTACATATCCATTAGGAACATCAAGTTCAGTTAATAAGATCTTGTTTTTGCTATTTCTTTCAAGCGTTTGCGTCTTAATAACTTGATCTTCATACTTAAAGATAAATGTTGTAGCAGAACTAGCTTCTTGTACTAAAATTTGGTTTATTTTTCCGCTTTCTAAAACAAGGTCACTTGTTTTTAAAACATATCCTGCAGGTAAAATTAAATCGCTTGTAGAAGGAGTGTATTTTGATGAGCTATAAAATTGTTGAGTTCCCAATTTTTTGTCATTATAATAATATTCAAAAATTGTTTCAACTTGCTTTTTAGCTAAATAAATTCTATAAGTTTCACTTTGTTCAACATTATTTATAGCTTTATATGAGTTAGGATCAACTAATCCAAAATCATATAAATTACTTGTTGATATAGGCAACTCTGGAAGGTTATATTCTTCATGGAATTTAACTTTTAAAGAAACACTGGCTACCTTTGTGTTTTCGAAGAAATATTCATAAGTTAATGTAAATGTTTCTTTTTCAACATTGATTGTGTATGTTTGACCTGCTAAATATGATTCTTGTGGATCTCTTGCAAGATAGCCAAATGGTAATTGTAAACTAGAAAATGCAATTTGACTATTTTGCGCTTGTTTAAGGGTGATTGAACTAATTAGTTGCTCATTATCTACGAAATTAAAAGTGGTTGTTGCAACTAAATTAGTAACAGCAACTTTATTATTTTGTCCAATTGTAATTTGAATATTTGGATCTTTTAATGCATAGCCATTTGGAATATTTAAATCCTTGCTTGTAATTTGATAATTTGGAGCTTTTCAAAACTTTTGCGTTTCTAAAATTTCATTAGCATCATTAAGGTATTCTATTGTTGTAGCTACTTGATCTTTTTCTAAATCAACAATTATTTCTTGATCTTTTTCAACATTTAAAATTGGTTGATAAGTATTTTTTGTTCTATAGCTAAAATCATTTGAATTTGAACTTGGTAAGCTAGGTAAGGTATATGATTCATGATATAACACAGGAACTTTATTAACTGAAATAATCTTGTCATTAAATCTAAATTCATAAGTCAAAATATATGATTTTTTATTTAACTCAATTTCGTAGTTTTGCCCTGCATTAATTATTAAGTTTAAATCCTTAATTTCATATCCTTTTGGCGCTACTAATGAACTAGCAAAAAGATGCTCATCAAATGGTATTTCAAGCCTACGTGTTTCAATTGCATTATTTTGATATTTAAGTGTAATTTGTGTTTCTAAAAGATTTTTACTTAAAATAACCGAATTAATTTGCCCTGTATGAATTTCTAATGTATTTGGGTTTTCTATATGGTAATTTAAAGGAAGTACTAAATCACTGTGCTTTACTTTATAGCTAGGTGCTTTGTTAATTTGTTGTGATTGAATTAAATTTTGTTCCTGATCAAAATAGTTAATTGTTGTGACTAATTCGTCTTTAATTAGAAAAATTTTAACAACTTGATTTGATTCAACTGTTTTTAGTGGTTTATATTCATTTAAAGTTTTATAACCATAATCATTTAAATTAGAAAAAGGAAGAGGAGGCAGTTGGTATTCTTTGCCATATGAGACAGTTATTTGCTCTGAACTAATTTTGTGATCTTCAAATCAAAATTCATAAGTTAGAACATATTCCTTACGAACTAAATCAATATTATGATTGTGATTCATATCAAACACTTGGTTTGGATTTTTTAAGGAATATCCGGTTGGAATAGATAAACTAGAAGAAGTTATCACATAATCAAAATCTTTTGTAATTTTTTGAGTTGCAATTTCTGTTTGATCAATAAAATAAGAAACAAACACAGTTTTTTGCACTTTATTTACTTCAAGATTATTTGTTTGTCCTGTTTTAATATTTACAATATTAGAATTTACAAGAGTGTAATTTTCAGGAACTGATAAATCACTGACTTGAATGTTATATGAAGGAGCTTTTTGTAGCTCTTGTGATGCTACATTATGTCCGTCTCAAACATAATTAATTGTGGTTTGAAGTTGTAATTTAGTAAGTTCAACAACAATTGTTTGATTTTTATCTATATTTTCAATTTTACGAAGTTGATTTTTAGTTTGATATACAAAATCATTTGTGTTTGAACTAGGAACATTTGGCAGTTCATAATCACCTAAATACTCAGTTTCAATTACATCTGTACTAATTGTTTCGCCTTCCAAAACAAATTGATAAGTAAGAGTATATTCTTTACGTTTTAAAATAATATCTTGTGTCTCTAGAGCATCATAAGATGATTTATCACTAAATTCATAATGATTTGGTAAATTTATTTCACTTTGAGTAATTTTCTCATCACTTCATTTTTGGAATTTTTGCACTACTAAAACATCACGAGAAAGAGGATCAAGAAGTCTAACTATAACTTCGTGTTTAGGCTCGTCAACTTCTCTTAAATTAACAACTCAAGTAGCAAAAGTATTATTTCTTTCTTGCTCATTGATGCTAATTTGTTCATAAAGTTTATGTGGCAGCTTACTTTTTGGAAGTGAAAAACTATGTAATTGATCAGTAACTTTCGTGATAAATTGTTCACGTCCAATTTCTTTATTATCCATCTTGAAGATGATGTTTTGTTCAAATGGAATGAGTTCTAGATCAATAATATTTTCTTTTCCTCACGTTGGATAAGATTCAGGATCTAACAACCTATAATTCACGTCATTTCATGCATTTTCTCAATATATATCTTCACCAGGATAAGTAGTTGCAGTCAGTTTTTCTCCAATTTGCTTGTTTGTTGCGTGATCAACAAAAGTAATTTTAGTAGTAGCTTTATTTTCAACTTCGATAAGTTCTAAATTAAAGATTGAATCTTTTGTAAAATCAGTAACAATAGGGACGCTATCATAACCTTTAATAGCATATCTTTTTGTAATGCTACTTGGATAAGGTGGAATCGAAGGAACTTTGTAATTATTTGTTTCGACATTAACAGTAAATTCTGTTTGATCAAAAGTATGTACAGGTCTACCATTAAATGTGAAATTGTAAACAATCTTATGATTAATTGGTACAATTTCTAAATTTTGACTAAATAAAGAAAGATTATTTAAGGCATTCTCATCTTTAAACTTATATCCTTTAGGAATATTCTCTTGAATTTTGTTTTTGTATTTAACTTGGCTAGTAAAAACTGATTCAAAACTTTTTAAAGTCGAATTATTTCTAATGTAATTAACAGATAAGATCTGCTTTGCTAAAGCTAAATCTTTAAGCTGTGGTTGCGGATTTAGAATTGTTTCTGAACCTTTTCTAATACCATTTACAAAATACTTATCTACAATTGGTTTTTTAAAGAAAGATTTATTGGTGTGGCCACCATCTCCAACTGTAATAGCGTTTGAAAAATGACTAGGCATATTATCTTGTGCAGTTACAAAATTATGCGATTTGCCTTCTCTAATTCATGTATTAACGTAATTTGCTAATGATGAATCTTTAATGGCTGGTGCGTTAAAAGATCAAGCACCTAAATAATTATTGCTATAAGAATTATCCTTCTTGTTTTCAAGAAGTAATGCTGCGTAACCATTTGCTAAATAACCACCTAAAGAGTGACCTACTGTGGCTATAGAAGGTTTTCCTCTTTGGTCTAATCATTTAATTTTTTGCGAATTAAATTTAGGGTCACTTGGATTGAAGAATTTTTTTCTTATGTTTCAATCTTGTCAATATCATGTTGCTTTATTTATATTATCTGAAAGCTGTGAAGGACGTTTTGCTCCTGCTGCTAAATCTATATCATCATCAAAATCATTAGGATTATTGGTACCAGCTATCGCAAGAACATTGAGAGTTTGACTTTCAATAAAAGGGAAATCACTTTGATTAGTAAATCAAGTTGCTTGGTAACCATTTGATTCATCAAAACTATAAACAGGTTGTCAATATCTTGAAAATTCATATTGCATATTTGTATATGCATTTAGCATAAAACGTTGATTTTCTCCACTATATTTGCCCTGTTTTTCAAGATTAAGTGCTTGCTGAACATTGTCTTTAAAATCAAGAAAATTATCATTGTTAAACATGTAAAAAAGAACAGATTTATTACGGTAAGCTAACTCTTGAAAAAAGAGCATATCTCTGTCACTTAAATCTCAACTTAATTTATGTGTATCTTGATCATCTGTGATTCCGTCTCCATCAGTATCAGCTAGGTGAGGGTGTGAATTTAGTCCATAGTATAATTTACTGTCTTTTTCGTAGGTGTAGACTTCCTCTTTATTTAAAAGACCATCCTCATCATCATCACCATCTGGATTTAAAATAGATGTTTTAATAAGCGATGAATCGTAATATCCATCAGCCATTGAAATTTCGCCAGCGTAAATTTTTTGTGCTGTTTCACTAGTAAGTGGCTGGATGTTTTCGTATGTTTCATTAGTAGAAGCAGTCACAAAGAAAGAACCTAGTGCTGAAAGAGATACAAGTAAAAGTTTTAATTTATTATTTTTTCTCATGTTTTCCTTAATTATGAAATTTTATAAAGTTGAACTTAAGTTAGTTGGCTTATATAATTAATTTTATATTAATTTTAAATGGTTAATATTATAACCTAATTTTTTTCATAAATAAAAAAATAGAAAGCGCTTTTGCACCTTCTATTGGTTTATAAGGATTTAATTATTTATTTAATCCTTTTCATTGTCAGAATCTAACTTCATCTTCGTCAATTCCAACTTCTTGAATGTATTGTTTGTGGTATGCAACTTTATCTTCCATTAATTTAACAAAGTCATTTGCTTTGTCTCCATAAACAGCTTTTGCTGCTGTTTGTGACATGTGGTATCTATCCATATCACTCATTAAACGAATATCAAATGAAGTTGTAATATCACCATTTTCTCTATATCCATGTGCGTGTAAGTTGTGGTTGTGACGTGAGAAGAAAATGTCTCTTAATAATCCTTCGTATCCGTGGAATGCAAATACAACAGGTTTATCTTTTGTAAAGATTGCATCAAATTCTTCATCTGAAAGTCCACGTGGGTCTAAACTTGGGTGACGTAATCTTAATAAATCAACTACGTTTACAAATCTGAATTTAAGTGATGGGTATTGGTTATGAAGGTATTCTGCTGTAGCTAATAATTCTAATGTAGGTTCTGTTCCTGATGAAACAAGTACTAAATCAGGTTCTTCGTTTGCTGAACATGTTGATGCTCAATCAATAACTTTTAATCCTTTTTCAACTAATTCAGCAGCTTCTTCTTTGTTAAATCATTGTTCTCTTGGTTGTTTTGAAGCAACGATTAAGTTAATAACATCTCTTTCTTTTAATGTTTTTTCTAAAACAGCTAAAAGAGTGTTTGTATCAGCTGGAAGGTATTCACGAATTAATTCAGGTTTTTTATCTGCTAAATGTCCTAAAAGACCTGGATCTTGGTGTGTATATCCGTTGTGGTCTTGTTGGAATGCTGTTGAAGTAGCAATAACGTTAAGTGATGGATAGTCATTTCTTCAGTGCACTTTTCTTGCTTTAGCAACTCATTTCATGTGTTGTGTTAACATTGAGTCAACAACTCTTAAGAATGATTCGTATGATGCGAAGAATCCGTGACGTCCTGTAAGAACGTATCCTTCTAAAATTCCTTCTGCTTGGTGTTCTGAAAGTTGTGAGTCGATTAATCTACCTACTGGTCCGATAGCTTCATCTAATTCAGGATCAACTTTTTCCATTCATTGACGGTTTGTTACTTTTAAAACATCAAATAATCTGTTTGATTTAGTTTCATCTGGTCCAAATGCACGGAAGTTTGTTGGGTTCATTTTAATTACTTCAGCGTAGTATTTTCCAGCATTAACCATATCTTGATCTTTAATTTCACCTGGTTTTTTAATATCAAGTGCGAATTTTTCTCATTTTGGTAAATCTAATGGTTTTGGATCAACTCCACCGTTTGTAATAGGTGCAACACCCATACGTTTTAATCCTTTTGGAGCGATTTCTGCAAGTTCAGCTTTAAAGCTTCCATCTTCATTAAATAACTCTTCTGGTTTGTATGATAATAATCATTTTTCTAGATCTTCAAGCATTGCTGGTTTTTCTGATGTTACAGGTAATGGAACTTGGTGTGATCTAAAGCTTCCTTCATATGTAAGACCATCAATTTTGTGTGGACATGTTCATCCTTTTGGTGTTCTAACAATAAGTGCTGGTCATAAAGGTCTTGTAGCTTCTTCAGCTGGTTTTTTTCTAGCTTCTTCTTGAATTTTAAGAATTTTTTCAATAGCTTCATCGAATTTTTCAGCCATTTGTGCGTGAATTCCAACTTGATCATGAACGTCAGCTTCTACAAAAATAGCTTCTCATCCGTATCCGTAAAGCATGCTTCTAATTTCTTCATCTGTTTTACGGCACATAATTGTAGGGTTAGAAATTTTTCCACCGTTAATGTGTAAAATTGGTAAAACCGCTCCATCATTAACTGGGTTAATGAATGATGTAGCAAACCATCCAGCAGCTAAAGGTCCTGTTTCTGATTCACCATCACCGATAACTGTAGCAGCAATAATATTAGGGTTATCTAAAATTGCTCCTGTTGCGTGTGATAATGAATATCCTAATTCTCCCCCTTCGTGGATTGATCCTGGTGTTTTAGGAGCAGCGTGGCTAGCTGTTCCACCTGGGAATGAGAATCTTTTGAACATTCTTTTTAACCCTTCTTCATCTTTTGTGATTTCAGGGAATAATTCTGTATAACTTCCATCTAAATAAGAGTTAGAAATCATAACTTGTCCACCATGTCCTGGTCCTTCGATATAGAACATATCTAAATCATATTTATTAATAACACGGTTTAAGTGTGCATAAATTAAGTTTTGACCTGGAATTGTTCCTCAGTGTCCAATAGGATACATTTTTACGTCTTCAGCTTTAAGTCCACCTTTTAAAAGTGGGTTATTTCTTAAGTAGATTTGTCCAACTGATAAGTAGTTTGCAGCTCTTCATCATGCATGAACTTTATCTAAATATTCTTTTGTGCTAAATTCTTTTTTATTCATAAATTTTATGTCCTTTTTATTTTTAAAGTTAAAATGTTAAATTAAACCAATTCGCTAATTTTACAATTAGCAACACATTAAAAATAACATCTTTTAATATGTATTTTTATTATCCCATTTTTCTATTTTTTCAAAAATAAAGTGTGCTAAATAGGTAAATTTTGAATTATTTTTCCACATTTTTATCTTTCTAAAATAAGAATAACAAAACAAAAAGCGTAATTCTTAAATATTGTTTTTGTGGTAAAATATACGTATATTAAAAATAATAAAGAATTTTTATTTTACAAATAGCGCACAGATAAGCATATTTCAAATATTTTAATTAGTAAATAATTTGGTAAAATTCTATTGCTAATTATCAATGGACAGGACCTAGATGAAAGACTAGGCTATGGTTGGTTTTAGCGCTAGAACTAAAAATAGATAATTTATTATTTATATTTTAAAAATTTTAAAAAAGTAAAACTATATTAATTAGTAAGAAAGGATAAAAATGGCAAAATTAGATTTTGACCGTAGTAAAGAACACGTTAACGTTGGTACTATTGGACACGTTGACCACGGTAAAACTACATTAACAGCTGCTATTGCTACAACATTAGCTAAAAAAGGATTATCAGAAGCTCGTGATTATGCTTCTATCGATAATGCACCAGAAGAAAAAGCACGTGGGATAACAATTAACACATCACACATCGAATATCAAACAGAAAAAAGACACTACGCACACGTAGACTGTCCAGGTCACGCTGACTACGTTAAAAACATGATTACAGGGGCTGCTCAAATGGACGGAGCTATCTTAGTTGTTGCTGCAACAGATGGACCTATGCCTCAAACACGTGAACACATTCTTCTTTCAAAACAAGTTGGAGTTCCTCGTATGGTTGTATTCTTAAACAAATGCGACATGCTTGAAGGTGAAGAAGAAATGATCGAACTTGTTGAAATGGAAATTCGTGGACTTCTTTCAGAATACGGATTTGACGGAGATAACGCTCCAATTATTCGTGGATCAGCTCTTAAAGCACTTGAAGGTGATGAAAAATACGAAGCTAAAATTATGGAACTTATGGACGCTGTTGATTCATACATTGAAACACCAGTTAAAGAATTCGACAAACCATTCTTAATGGCTGTTGAGGACGTTTTCACAATTACAGGACGTGGAACAGTTGCTACAGGTCGTGTAGAGCGTGGAACATTAAAATTAAACGATGAAGTTGAAATCGTTGGATTAAAACCTACTAAAAAAACAGTTGTTACAGGAATCGAAATGTTCCGTAAAAACCTTAAAGAAGCTATGGCTGGAGATAACGCTGGATTATTACTTCGTGGAGTAAACCGTGAAGAAGTTGAACGTGGACAAGTTTTAGCTAAACCAGGATCAATCGTTCCTCACACAGAATTCGAAGCTGCTATCTATGTACTTAAAAAAGAAGAAGGTGGACGTCACACACCATTCTTCAAAAACTATAAACCTCAATTCTACTTCCGTACAACAGACGTAACAGGTGGAGTTGAATTTGAAGCTGGACGTGAAATGGTTATGCCAGGAGAAAACGTTAACCTTAAAGTTAAACTTATCGCTCCAATCGCCGTTGAAGAGGGAACAAAATTCTCTATCCGTGAAGGTGGACGTACAGTTGGTGCTGGATCAGTTACAAAAATTATTAAATAATTTAAAAACTTATTCAAACACAAAATGCAGAGCTATTGCTCTGTGTTTTTTTATTTTTTAGGTATAAACCATTCAAATCTAGTTGTATGATACTCTTTTGAACCTAATGTTAAATCATTTGTTTTATTTTAAATAAAAAAACCAACCAGCACAAAGCTAGTTGGAATTAAATCAAAGAATTCAATGTATATTTGAAACTCGGAATAGTTATCTGATCTTTATCTAGTTTCAGTTAAAGGGATTTCTATTTTTCTAGTGAATGTATAAATTTTATCCGATTCCTTTACACTAGAACGAGCCCGAATTTCAAAAGTAATCTCTCAAGCTGTTCCACTATCATTAAGTTCTGATACAAGTATTTTGTTAATATTAATATTTTTGAAGAAAAATCTTTCTTTTTCTGCACTAGCATTCTTTTGAAAAACAAAATCTTCTACAGTTAAATCATTAAACGGTTTGTTTTTAGATTCTTCTTTTCTTATTATTTCAAGAGATTTAGGAGCTATATAATCTGTAATAAGTTTTTTAATGTATTCATCATAAAGATTATCTCCTTGACTAATTGGTCTTAATTCATTATCAAGAAAAATTTCCAAAACATCATCTGGTACATTATAACCATTATCGATTCCACTAATTGCGTTTGTTCCAAAAGTTAGTAAAACTCATTTTTCAAATCTTAAAGGGTTCTCATCAAGAACATGATCGGTTGTTAATTCTTCTGATGCTATTTGTGTTTCTAATGCTCTTACAATTTGATTTTCTTTAATTATTCAAGTATCATTTTGACCAGTTGCTGGATTATTAAAAACGATTTTACTTCCAACATTTTCAGGTGATAATTTTTCATTAATATAAGTAGCATTATAATTGTGACCAGGGTGTCCTTTATAATAAATATTGTATTCATCCGCATATTTTGACGCTACATAAATTACTCTTTCGATATCAGAATCATAACTTGTTCCGATAATTATAATCGATGGTTTATTATTTTTGTTATGATCATCTTTTACTATTTCACGTTCTTTTTCTCAATCAAGACCAATTATTTTACCTCAATGTGTAAATAATCTTTTATTATTTCTATCTCTAGTACTGAAAATAAAATCTTTAATTTCTTTTGGAGAAACTGTTTTTCCTGTTTTCTCATCTATTTCTTTTTCAAAGAATGGTTTAATATTTCTAATTTTCTTTGTTGTTAAATTTTGCACTGCATCATATTCTGAAAAATAACTAACTATATTAGGATAAAAATTGGTAATTAAATATTGACTCAATTTATCAAAATATTTAGGAGCATCTTCAATAGGTTCTCCAGTTTTAGGATCTAAATAAAGATCATAAATTGCAGGAACATATTTTTGAGAAACTCATTGACCTGTCCATAAAGAATCTTCTAATCCAACGATAGCAACATTAGGATATTTATGAACCAAATTAGCATAACCAATCTCATCTTTAAAGTGGTCTGAATTAACAAAAAGATTAATTTTTTTATCTGGATTACTAGCAATAATTTTTTCAAAATATTCCACAGCTTTTTCATCTGAAAGAGAATCGAGATCTTTAATTGTAGATTTATTGTATTTTTCTTGTGCTCTCTCGGAATCTAGATTTTCAGGTAATTTTCTAACATTTTTAAGAAAATCTTCAAAATAGTCTTTATTAAGTGGTTTTTGAAAAAGTAATTTTGAAGTATAAAGAAAATGTACTTCGGATTTTGAAAGCATTGCTAATCTAACCAAATTAAAGAAAGGCATAATACCATATGTCGAAAAATATAAATTTATGTCTGCTTGATCTTGTAATTCTAAAATATTAGTAGTAGAACTTAATTCTTGATCTAAATCATAATTTATTGCGTCGTTTTGGCTATTTTGATTTAATTCATTTTGTTTTTTAACTCTTCTTTTATTTGACAAAACGCCCAAAACAATTGATGGAACAATTATTATTCCCGAACTTGCAAGTGTGGTTAAAATAATCAATCTATGTATTCTTTTCATATGCTTTATTATATTATTTTTAAAGCACAAAAAGATAAAAAAGAATTATAATAATTCCATGAGACACTTATATAAAATTTTTAATAATAATTTGTATAAAACGAATTTGCGTTTTTTAAATATTATGCAATTATTCGATTCTTTAGCATTGTTTTTATGCTTTTTCGGTGTTTTTTATACCTTCTTTTTACATCATATTCAATTAGAAATTGGAACTTTGAATGTCATTAAACAATCTGGAGCATATTATCAAGTTATAACAACTATTTTTGTACTTGCTTTATTTTTATTTGTAATCAAAGAAATTTTACTGATCACTTTACTTGTGATTAATAAATCAAAAAGTCCAGAGAATTTCTATGGTATTTTCTGAAGTTTGATCCTTCCTTTTTGATTTGAAAGTTTATTAAAACAACAACTTATTTCAATTTTTTATGACAATGAGGATTTTGCAAAAGCAATGTCAAATAAAGTTGCTAATAACTACTTTATTTTTATCTTTCTTACAGTTGTGTATATTGTTTTAATGGTTATTGATGCACAAGTGTTAAAAATGTATTTCTACTATGCATATTACAAATATTACTGAATTCATGCTCTTTATCTTACTTTTATCTTTAGTCTTGTTCTGCTTTCGATTCTTCTAAATAGTTTTATTAAGATTAGAAAAATCAAGGAAAAAACAAGAAAAAAAGTGTCTGCTAAATTAATTTTTATGCCTTGAAAACTTGATTAGAAAATTAAAACACCCTAAACTAGGACACGAAATATGGACACAACCATATTTCGTGTTTTTATATATTTAGGAGGTATTATGAGACAATTAAAGGCACATCAATGATTAGAACTATTCGCTAGTTACGAAGATTACAAAAATAATTTGATATCAAAAAATGATTTTGAACTTAAATATTATTCAATCAGAGGTTTTAGTTTTTTTGATAGAAAATTCAATGAGGCTAAAAAATATTTTGTCTTCAAGTATAACAGATATAATTTAGGAATGATAAATATAGAATCGCAAACAGGTAAATCATCTAAAAAAGGTAAAGGGTCAGGTAGACCAAAAAGGCAAAAAATTACTCCTATTGAAATTGTAAAAAAGGAATGAGAAAAAATGCCTAAGGAACAATTGATTGAAATTTTAGAAATTTATAAAGACTCTTTTGATAGAAATAATATTGAAGTTGATATTTCTAAAATTAAGAAATCTTCACTTTCTACAAGAAAATTGGGCCTATGCTTTAATAAATCTAAGTCAACAATTCACAATCTAAAAACTAAAGATCAGCAAACAAGAAAAAAATCTGTAAATACTAAATATGATGAATTAATAATTAAGTCATTTAAGAAAAATAAGGGTTTGTTTGGTAGAAAAAGATTGGAAAGTTATATTAGAACAAAATTCCAAATAGATCTAAATTATAGGACTATTGGTAGAGCGATGAGAAGATTAAACTTATTTTGTTTAATCAGAAGAAAGAAAATAGACAGAGAACAAAAGAACACAAACGTAAAATTTATAGATCTTGTTAATCGTGATTATCACGGAGAGACAAACCAAATAATTGCCACTGATGTTACTTATATTTCTGCACCAAAAGATTGCTTAAACAATTTTGTATTTTTATCTGTTGCGATTGATCACAAAAGCAAATTTGTTGTTAATTATAATCTTTCAAAAAGAAATGATTTAGAACTAGTAATGGAACATATGTCTAAAATCAAAATGGACAAAAAATGAATAGCTCATTCTGATCATGGTTTCCAATATTCTTCAAAAACTTATGTAGATTTAATTCAGAAAAACAATGGTGTTGTATCAATGGGTAGAGTTGGAAATTCTTTAGATAATAGAGAAGCAGAATATTTCTTTTCGATTTTAAAATCAGAATGTTTAAAATTAATCGACATTACAAAAATAACTTTTAATGAATTAAAATCATTGATTGATGATTTTGTGTTTTGATACAACAACGAAAGAATTCAATCAGTATTAAATTGAAAAACACCTCAAGAGTGTTGAGGTGTTTTAGCAAATTAAACTTTTTGTCCACTTTTCGTGTCCCAGTTTACCCTGCAAATAGCAAGGTGTTTTTTAAATTATTTTAAAGTATTAGCAATATCGGTAATTCTTTTGGCTGCTATGCTTCCATCGCTTGCGGCTGTAACAATTTGACGAATTTCCTTTTCGCGAATATCTCCTGCAGCAAAAAGTCCAGGCACTTTGGTTTCCATATTTTCGTTAGTTTGAATAAAGCCTTTATGATCAAGTACACCAAGTTTTTCAATAAATTGAGCTTTAGGCTCCATTCCAATATAAGGGAAGAAAGAAGCAACTTCAATTTTAGATGTTTGTCCATCTTTATCTTCAATTAAAGCTCATTCTAATTGGCCTTCTCCACCAATTTCTAAAATCTTGCTTTGTTTGTATACTTTAACATTTGGTAATTTAAGAAGTTCATCTACAAGTCTTTGTTCTGCAGTAAAGAAATCATCTTTGATTACTAAATTAACTTCAGTAGCGATGCTTGAAAGATAAATTGATTCTTCAACAGCTGAATTTCCTGCCCCCAAAACAAGCGTAGGGCGACCTTTGTAAAGTGGACCATCACAAATAGCACAAAAACTAACTCCAGCGTGCATGTAGCGATCAATATTTTTAATAAAGGTTGGAACTCTATTTTCCATTCCAGTTGCAACTAGAACTGTTTTTGAGTGAAGTTTTTCGCCACTAGCTAATTCAACTTCAAAATCGTATTTATCGTTGCTAGTTACATTTATAACTGTTCCATATTTGTAGACAGCACCATATTTTTTGGCGTGCTCAAAGAAATCAAGTGCAATTTGTCACCCTTCAATCATTGGAGTGCCAATTCAGTTTTCAACTTTGCTAGTTGTTGATAATTTTCCTCCTGGTGCTCCTTTTTCAATAAATAATACTTTTAAGTTTGCACGAGAAGCATAAAGGGCAGCATTAAGACCTGCAGGACCACCACCAATAATTATTGTGTCTCATTTTTCATTTTGCATATTTTCCTCCAACTGTATAAAATTAAAAACTAGAATTATCTAGTTTTTAATTTGTAATATAAATATTTTAAAGAAGAAGTTTCTACGTGTGATAAGTATTCTTCTTGATTTGCATATTCATAATTGCGATAAATAAATTTAAATTTTGAATCTTCTTTTGTGCAAATTAATTTGTATTTTACTAGTCCAAAGAATTGATAGTAAACAAACACTAAAGTACCAATAATAATAAAGATAAGAGCTAAATATTTATAAAAATCATAACTTTCTTGTCTTAATGGTTCCATCGCTTGACGAACAATTCCGTATCAAACTAGATATAAACCTGAAGTGGCTCCTGGTTTAAATACTCAAAAAAGATTAAATACTCAAACGATTATTAAGTATCCAATTAAGTTTGCAATTCCTTCGTAAAGGAAGAGTGGGTATCTATAAGCTCCTTTAAGTCCAAGAAGTTCAGAATAATCGTCACTAATAAACATGTTTGAAGCAAATGATTTTCCAAAAATAAGTGAAGAAGCACCTGTTCAATCGATTTTTCCATAAACCTCGTGGTTTGAATAGTTTCCTCATCTTCCGGCAACTTGTCCAATTAAGATAGTAGGAATAATTAAACTAGCTGCTTTTCTCATATCTATGATTGAACGTTTGAAATATAAGTATGTTAAATCAGCAATTATTGTTAAGATGATTCCACCTTGAATACTTAATCCACCTTTTCATATTGCATATCACTCTGATAAATCTCCGCCATAAATAGCTTGTTCGATAATGAAAGCTAATCTTGAACCGATTATTGAGGTTGGCACAGTGATAATGATAAGTGAAAGTAAAATTTCAATTGGATATTTTTCTCTTTTTCAAAAGAACACAATGCTTAAAATTGAGCAAAGGAAACCTAACATAATCGCTAATGAATAAACATTCATTGACCAATTACCAATTTGAAATAATGTGGTCGGCGTTCCTTCTGCAATTGCAAAATCAGGAACATAAGATGGTAAATTAAAATTCATCGTCTTCTCCTTCTTGTCTTCTTTTTTCTATTTCATCAAGAACGCTTTTTCCTTCTTTTCAAGCAAGATAAGCACTAACTGCTACTTCAATTAAAGCGGCTGCTGAACCCCCTTGCTTAATCGGCACCTTGATTTTACGAATATATCTTCCTAAAATTGGATATTTTAAAATCTCAGTTCCCAAACGGTCTAATTCATTTTGTTTATCTTGTTGAACAAGTTCGACCACAAGATCAATAATTGAAGATTTGGCAACAGATGAAATTCCATAAGTATATTTCACATCAATTAACCCAATCCCCCTTACTTCTAGTAAGTTTCGAATCATTTTAGGCGATCTACCAATAAATGAGTTTCCACTATCTTTGATCATAACAGCATCATCAGCTATTAAAATATGTCCTTTTTGAATTAATTCAAGTGCAGCTTCTGATTTACCAACTCCACTTGCTCCTGTAATTAAAACTCCAGTTCCACCAATTAAGACAAGTGTTCCATGTACTTGAGTTTCTTCTGCAAAAAAGTCATTTAAGTAAGAACCAATTACAGTTGAAATAACAGAAGAATTAGTTTTGGTTAATGCAACAGGAACATTGTACTTGTTAGCAACTTCAATAATTCATGAAAGAGCAGGTTTATTTACCCCTTTAGACAAAATAATAATTGGCGGCTTTTGACTAATAACATGTTCTAATGCATTCACTGTTCTTTCTTTTCCAATTTGAGCAAATCACATTGACTCGCTTGTTCCTCAAGAAATAACATTATAAGAAATACGATCTGTGCGAATATGTTCACTTAATTCCAAACCAACTCTTTTAATTGCTGGTTCATGTATGTCGTTATATTCGATATTTGGATTATCAGCATTGACAATATTTAAATCAAAAAAGTGAATAATTTTTAAAACATTAATTTTATCATGAGTTCTTCTTGACATAAATCTCCTAGACTAAATAATTGCTGAAATTATTTATTTAATTATATCTTTTTCTATTTTTTTAAAAAACAGCCTTTAAAAAATAAATTAAAGCACTTTTTTGAGATATTCAGCTGTATAACCTACTCCGAAGTTAACAACTTCTTCAGGAGTTCCAGCTACAACAACTTTTCCACCATTAGCTCCGCCATCAGGCCCTAAATCAATGATGTAATCAGCAGATTTAATCATATCTAAATTATGTTCGATAACTAAAACTGTGTCTCCGTTTTCAACGATATTGTTAATAATTTTAAGTAATTTAGCAATATCATGGATATGTAAACCTGTTGTTGGTTCATCTAACACGTAAATTGTTTTTCCAGTAGCTTTCTTTTGTAAGTAGGTAGCTAATTTAATTCTTTGCGCTTCTCCGCCACTTAAAGTAGTTGACATTTGACCTAATTTGATATAGTCTAAACCTACATCACTTAAAATTTGTAATTTTTCAAGGATTTTCTTTTTGTTTTCAAAAAATTCAATTGCTTCTTCGATTGTCATATTAAGTACATCCGAAATGTCTTTACCATGATATTTAATATCTAAAGTTTCTCTATTGTATCTTTTTCCATCACACTCATCACAAGTTACATAAACATCAGGTAAAAAGTGCATTTCGATTTTTAAGAAACCATCACCTGAACATTTTTCGCATCTTCCACCAGGAACATTGAAACTAAAACGACTTTTTGTATAACCACGTGTACGAGCTTCATAAACGTTCGCGAAAATATCACGAATATCATCAAAAACACCAGTATATGTTGCTGGGTTACTTCTTGGAGTACGTCCAATTGGACTTTGAGAAACAGGCACAACCTTATCGATGTTTTTTAAGCCTTGGATTGTGTCAAATTTAGCTTTTTTATGATTTAAACCATCAGCTAAACCAAGCATTTGTTGAATCCCTTTAACTAAAATATCATTAATCAAGGTACTTTTACCACTTCCTGAAACTCCAGTCACAGCAACAAACATTCCAAGCGGGATTTTCACATTAATATTTTTTAAGTTGTTTTCTTTAGCGCCTTTAATGATAATTGAATTACCATTACCTGAACGACGAATATCTGGCACAGGGATTGCTAATTCACCTGATAAATACTTACCTGTAATTGAGTTTGGATTTTTAGCAATATCATCAAGTGTTCCTTGTGCTACAACTTCACCACCATGTGCACCCGCTTTTGGCCCGATATCAACAATGTAATCCGCTGCATACATAGTATCTTCGTCGTGCTCAACAACGATTAAAGTGTTACCTAAATCAACCATTTTCTTTAGCGCTTCAATTAATTTAGCATTATCTTTTTGATGTAAACCAATTGAAGGCTCATCAAGCACATATAATATTCCCGAAAGGTTTGAACCAATTTGAGTTGCTAATCTGATTCTTTGCGCTTCTCCACCACTTAAAGTTTCGGCTGTTCTTTCGAGTGATAAATAATCTAAACCAACATTTTGTAAAAATGAAAGTCGATCAATAATTTCTTTAGTAATTAAATTCGAAATTTGTTTTTCATTATCATCAATTTTATCAACTAAATTTTTGGTAAAAATTAAAGCGTCTGCAATTGATTTTTGGGTAAATTCGAAAATATTAATGTTATCAACTCTGATTGAAAGAGCAGTGTCTTTTAATCTCGCTCCCTTACATACTGTACAATCAACAGGATTCATATATTTACCAAGATATTCTCTTCTTTTGTCACTTGAAGTTTCGAAATAAAGACGCTCTATTTTAGTAACAATCCCTTCAATTTCTTTGTCCATACGATATGTATTATTTTCTGTTTGAACATCATATTCTATTTTTTCGTTTGAACCGTATTTGATAATATTAAGCTCTTTTTCAGTGAGTTCTTCAATTGGTAAGTTTGGATTAATTTTGTAATGATTCAATAGTGCAGCAAACCTTTGTCATTCAATGTTTGAAGTATTTACCGTGTTTTCAAAATATTTAATAGCACCTTCATTAATGCTTCTTCATTTTTCAGGAGCAATTAAGTCAAAATCGGCTTTATATTCTGTTCCAAGACCCTTACAGTGTTCACACATCCCTTGTGGTGAGTTAAATGAGAATAAACGAGTTTCAATTTTTGATAAACTGTAATCTTTATAAACACAAGCATAAGTTTTTGAAAAACTTCTAACTTCTTCAGTATCTATATTTTCAATTTTTACTAAACCGTTTGTTAAACCTGCTGCAATATCAATAGCTTCAACAATTCTCTTTTCATTTTCAGGTGTTAAAACAATACGATCAATAATTAAATCGATATCGTGTTTAATATTTTTATCAAGCTCGATCACATCATCTAAAACATAAATGTTACCATCGATTTTAGCTCTTAAGTACCCTTCACTTTTAATTTTTGAAATAAGGTTTGCATGAGTACCTTTTTGCGCCTCAACAATTGGCGCATAAATTATCAATTTGCTATTAAGTGGAAATTGATAAATTGACTTTAAAATATCTTTTGTTGTTTGTGAAGAAATTTCAATATTATGTTTTGGACAGTAAGCTTTACCAATTCTTGTAAAAAGTAATCTTAAATAATCATAAATTTCAGTAATAGTCCCTACTGTTGAACGAGGGTTATTATGCACTGTTTTTTGTTCAATGCTAATTGCAGGACTTAATCCATCAATTTTATCGACATCTGGTTTTTTAGTTCCGCCTAAAAACATTCTTGCATAAGAACTTAAAGAATCAACATATCTTCTTCTTCCTTCTTCATAGATAGTATTAAAAGCAAGAGAACTTTTACCACTACCACTAAGACCTGTAAAGACAACTAGTTTATTTTTAGGAATTGTTAGAGAAATGTTTTTTAAATTATTTTCTCTTGCACCTTGAATTGCTAAAAAGTCATTATTTTTAGACATAAATTCTCCTTTTTAAGATGGTAAGTCACAACCATTAACTGGTTCAATTAAAAAATTCATTTTCGAAATTGTTTCGAGCTGCTCGTTATTAAACAAATTAAAATCTTCTACAAAAACTAAAATATCTTTGGTTCTCCCTTTTAAATTAAATAATTGAAAAAGCTCTTTCATAACACTAATCACTTCATTTTGATCGCTGCTTTTTTGAAACTTTTGTCATTCTAATTTAATTTTTACATTAGAGCCTAGATAACTATGCTTTTGAAGTAGCAAGCCAAGATTTAATGCGTATTGATCTAAAACAAGCTGATAAGTTGAAGCGCTAGAATAGTTGTTTTGAATAAGTGTGTTATATAAATCTATATTTATTTGATCTTTAAGTGTGTTTTTGATAATTTGAATCAAAATTTGATGGATTGAATAAGGATCTGTTGTGTAACTGTTAATACCATCGTTATTGTTTTTTATATCTTCGTATTTAATATACATATCGCTCTTTCTAATTGTTTTTTTGTAATTCTAAAAGAATATCTCTTAATTCAATTGCTCTTTCGTAATCGAGCTCTTTCGCGGCTTGATTCATTTGTTCTTTAACTTGTTTAATAATTTCATCTTTTGATTTTTTGCTATCTTTATTTTTGATATTTTTTCCTTCTTGTGATTTAGAAAGAAGTAGTTCCACTGCATTCATAATGTCGTGCCCGTGAATTGGTTCTGGAATAGGTTTGATAATAGTTTTAGGAACTATATTATTTTCTTTGTTGTATTTAATTTGTAATTCTCTTTTTTTAGCATTATCATCGATACAAATTTGCATACTTTTGGTTATTTTATCAGCATATAAAATTGCTTGTCCGTTCGCGTTTCTGGCTGCACGTCCAACAATTTGGATTAAACTGCGTGCGTTACGCATAAAGCTTTCTTTATCAGCATCTAAAATAATTACTTTAGAAACTTCAGGCAAGTCAATTCCTTCTCTTAATAAATTAATTCCGACAACAACTTCATAAATTCCGCTTCTTAATTTTCTTAATATTTCATTACGAACAAAAGTATTGTGTTCAGAGTGGATATAAGCTGCTCTAACTCCTTTTTCAATCAGGAATGTCGAAAGCTCCTCGGCCATTCTTTTCGTAACTGTTAAAATAATTGTTTTTTCGCCTGTTTCGCGTTGTTTAATGATTGTGTCATAAATATCTTCAACTTGGTTTTTGGTAGGCTTGATAACTATTTCAGGATCAATTAAACCAGTTGGACGCACATAAAGCGGGATAACTTGATCTGTTTTTTCTAGCTCATAATCCCCAGGTGTTGCAGAAATATAAATTTTTTGAAAATTAAACTCTGTTTCTCATTCTTCAAATTTGAGTGGTCTATTTTCAAGCGCACTAGGTAAACGAAAACCATAATTGACAAGCGCTTCTTTTCTTGATCGATCACCTTTATACATTGCATTTAATTGAGGAACAAACATATGTGATTCATCAATAAACATGAGCGAATCTTTCGGGAAGAAATCCAAAATTGTAAAGGGTCTTTCTCCAAAAGTTCTTTGATCTAAGTACATTGAATAATTTTCAATTCCCTTGCAATGGCCAAACTCTAACATGTCATCAATATCATTTTTAGTTCTTTGATTTAATCTTGTACTTTCTAAAAGTTTACCTTCTTTATTAAAGTTGGCTATTGCTTTATTAAGTTCATCTAAAATCATTGGAGCAATTTGTTGATAAACATTTTTATCTGTTGCATATTCACTACCTGGTGATAAAGTATAAATATTGACTTTTTCACGAACATTTTTAGTTAATGGATCAATTAATGCAATTTCTTCAATTTCGTCACCGAAAAAACTAACTCGAATTGCTAAATCTTCCTTATCTGCAGGGTGGATTAAAACAACATCACCTTTAATACTAAAAGTACTTGGTTTAAGATCTACATCATTACGTGTATATTGCGAATTGATTAAAGCATAATTGAATTCCTGAATTGAAATCTTTTGACTTTTATAAAACCTAAAAAACGCATCTTTATAAACTTCAGGATTTAAAGCACCATAAATTGCACTAACACTAGCAACAACAATAACATCTTTACGAGTCATTAATGAATTTAATGCACTCAACCTCAAGATTTCAATTTGTTCATTAGTTTTTGAGTCTTTTTCGATATATGTATCTGTTGAAGGAAGATATGATTCAGGCCTAAAATAATCAAAGTAACTAATAAAATATTCAACAGCATTTTCAGGGAAAAATGACTTTAATTCCGAATAAAGTTGGCTAGCAAGTGTTTTGTTGTGTGATAAAACAATTACTGGACGATCAAAATTTTTAATAACGTTTGCAATTGTAAAAGTTTTTCCACTTCCAGTAACTCCTAAAAGAACTTGTTCACTCACGCCTTCTTTAATATTTTCAACTAGCTGTTTAATAGCACTTGGTTGGTCTCCTGAAGGCTCATAATCGGCTTTTAACTTATAAATGCTCATATTGTAAATTCTATTACCTTTCGTTTTTATTTTTTAAATTAGTTAACTTGATAAAAAAGATAAATTGAAGAATTTTTATCAAACATATAAAAATAACACTTAATAAAACCAAGTTGGACTTATTAAGTGTTTGATTATTTTGATTAAATTACTCAGCAGCAGCTCTTTCTGCTCTTCTTTTGTCTCTAGCTGTTTCTTTAGCAAGTTTTTTTGCTCTTTTTTCAGCACGTAATTTATTTTTTAATCTAACTACTTTACGCATTTTATTCCTTTACTTTTAAATATTTTGAGTGTTTTGTATTTTTGTATAAAAAATAATTTAAATTATGATTTGTTAATTTAATTAAACATATTTTACATTATTTTATAAAAAATATAAATATGATAAATTCAAAAAGATTGTTGGTTTTATTTCTAATTTCCCTTTTGCTTTTGTTATTTTCGTTTTAATTGTTAAAAATTGATAAAATTAAATTAATTACAGAGCACAAAGGAAAAGTTATGAAAGAAAATATTCTATCAAAAATCATTCAAGAATCATTAGATAAAATTATGTCTGATCGATTTGGTAAGTATTCAAAATACATTATCCAACAAAGAGCACTACCTGATGTTAGAGATGGTCTAAAACCGGTGCAAAGAAGAATTCTTTATTCAATGTTTGGCCTTGGTCTTGAGCATGATAAACAATATAAAAAATCAGCAAGAATTGTTGGTGATGTTATTGGTAAGTATCACCCACATGGTGATAAATCTGTTTATGATGCAATGGTCAACATGAGTCAATGATGAAAAAATAATATTCCGCTTTTAAATATGCACGGAAATATTGGTTCGCTTGATGATGACCCTGCTGCTGCGATGCGTTATACAGAAGCTAAAATGAGTCGTGTTTGTGAATTTATTTTAAGTGATATCAAAAAGAATATTGTTCAATTTGTTCCTAACTATGATGATTCAGAAATTGAACCAGTTGTTTTACCATCAATTTTTCCTACCGTGCTTGTTAATGGAACTCAAGGAATTGCAATCGGGATGGCAACTGACCTTCCACCACATAATTTAGGTGAAATAATTGATGCCACAAAATATAAAATTAAGCATCCTAATGCTTCTTTAAGTGATTTAATGCAGTTTGTCAAAGGCCCTGATTTTCCAACAGGTGGGAAAATCTATGGAACAAATGGTATTTATGAAGCTTTCGAAACTGGAAAAAATGATAAACATAGAATCAAACTATTTTCAAAATATCAAGTTTACACAAAAGGTAAAAATCAGTTTATCGAAATTACAGAAATACCTTATGGAGTGATTAAATCTAAACTTGTTTATGAAATTGATTTAATCATCAACAATAGTGATATTGCAGGAATTATTGAAGTTCGTGATCAATCAGATCGTGATGGAATTAATATTTTAATCACACTAGAAGAAGATGCTAATGTTGAAAGTATTTTAGGTTATTTATTCCAAAAAACCCAAATGCAAGTCACTTATTCTTACAATAATGTTGTAATTGATGAAGGTGCTCCGAAAATTTTAAATTTATCCAAACTTCTTTCAAGTTACATTAAACATATTAAAGAAATTAAAACCAAAACTCTCGAATACGACCTTGAAAAATATAAATTAAGGCTTGAAATAGTTGAAGGTTTTATTAAAGTTAGCGAAATTACAGATCAAGTTATTCGTGTAATTCGTAAATCAGAGGGCTCAAAAGCTGGAGTTATTAAAGACCTTATTGCTCATTTTGGATTTACAGAAGTGCAAGCACGTGCAATTGCGGAACTTAGACTTTACCGTCTTAGTAAAACTGACAAAGAAGCTTACTTACTTGAAAAAGCTGAAATTGAAAAAGAAATTGCTAGAATTAAGCTTCTTTTATCAAACGAGAAAGAGTTTAATAAATATATTATCGGCATGCTCGAAGATATGAAAAAACTTCTAGCTACAACTAGAAAAACAGAAATTATAAATGAAGAATACAATTTCAGTTATTCAGAAACTGATTTAGTTAAAGATGAAATTGTCAATATTGGTATTTCCAGAGCTGGATATATTAAAAGAATTTCACAAAAAGTTATGGATAGCAATGATTTTAAAAATTATGTACTCAAAGAAAATGACTATTTAATTCACTATGAAAAATCAAGCACACTTAATAACTTTTTAATCTTCACTAGCTTTGGAAATTATGTAATTCTACCTATCTACAAAATAGCTGAAGTAAAATGAAAAGAACTTGGAATGCACTTAACTGATTTTGTTGACTTACATCCAAATGAAGAAATTGTCTCGATTATTGAAGTTAATAATTGAGATACATTAATGTATATTACACTCGGAACGCAAAATGGAATGTTCAAGAAAGTACTTTTAAAAGATTTTAAAGTTTCAAGAATCAATAAGAGTTACACAGCAATTAAATTAGATGAAAATGATATTGTTGTAAATGCTTGTCCAAGCGATGGAACTAAAGATATTATCATAATTACTAAAAATGGTTTATCAAGCAAATATTCAGAAAATAATTTAGGTTTATATGGAACTAAAGCAAAAGGAAATAAATCAATTTATCTTTCTGTAAAAGATCAAGTTTCAAACTTTACTCTAGCTTCAAATGATGATGTTATTACTTTCTTAACAGACGATGGACTACTTAAGAAAATTAGATGTAAAAAGATTCCAAACATCCCTAAAAACATTAAAGGAAAACCAATTTTCAAAGAAGAAACCCAAACTACTGATTTCCTTGTTTCTGATATGTATCCTACAAGAGAAGATGATCAACTTCTTATCAAAAATACTTTAGGTGAAACATTTTTAGAACCAATTAAAAAATATTCATTCTCAAAAGCAAATCCTACTTTAATTGAAATCGAAGTAGATAACTTATACAAAGTAAGAATTAAGAAACATTATCAAGAATGAAAATACATAACCAATAAAAACTTATTCACTAAAGAAAAAATTGAAGAAGAGACAGAAACAATCAATAATTCAGCTAAAAAAATCGAAGAAATTGATTTTGATGAAATTGACAAAAAGCTAGCCGAATATAGAAATAAGAAACTTTAAATTGCTTGTTTAATAATAAATAAAAAAACTCAATACTTATTTGCGTTTAACGCAAAAGTGTTGAGTTTCCTGAGTTTCCAAATTGGAAGCTCTTTTTTATACCTTTTAACCTATTACTTATATACATAGTATATAAGTACAATTTTTAATTATTTTCACTTTTTACAATGATAATAATATATCTCATAGATATGAGTAACTACATTCTATATAAAAGAAAAAATCCAAAAGTGATTTATATTGCATTAGGAATATCAAAAGAATACGGTAAAGGGATTGGGAATTTAGTTGGATTAGGTTATTGAGAAGAAATTAAAGAAAAATATTCTCTACAAAACATTAATGATTTAAAGCCAATTGCTAGATTGGTTCCTGTTGGAGAAGATAAAATTGAAGTTAAAACCAAATTTTTCCAATTGCTTAACCCAACATCTGTCGAAACAAATGTAAAAAACGTTGGTATTGAACTTATTTATAAAGTAATTAAAGAACTAGATTTATTTAAAGCGTTACCTAAAACTAAACACAAATCTTTAGAAGAAGTATTGGAATTTATTGTTGCAACAAGCATAATTCAACCAAGAAGTTATATTTGTCAATACAAAAACAAAAATGATTTTTTACATGAGATAGATGTAAAAAAATCTTCAATTTATAACTATTTTGATACTTTTTTAGAATATAAAAATGCAATTTTAGTCAATATTTATAACAAAATGCAAGAATTGACAACTAGAAACACAAAATTAATGCATTTTGCTAATACAACTGTTTATTTTCAAAGTTTTTCAAGAGATGGTTTGAGACAAAGAGGTTTTTCTAAAGACGGAAAGCATGATGAAGATCAAATTGTTGTGGCTATGGTAGTTGATAATAATGGCATTCCTTTTCACTATAAAGTTTTCCAAGGAAATACTGCATATTCTAAAACTCTTGTGAAATTTTTAGTCTAAATGCAAAGAATTTACAAAATAAAAGACACAATAATTGTTGCTGATAAAGGTATTAGTCAAAATGCAAATTTAAGATATTTAGAACAAAAAGGATATAAATATATAGTCTAGAAACGTATTGATATTCTCGGAAAAGAAGATAAAGAATTTATAGTAAATGATCAAGGGTTTGTTCAAGAAAATGATTATTTTACTAAATCTAGATTGGTCCAATCTGTTTGAACTAAAAACAAAAATAAAAAAAGATATAACGATACCTTTAGAAAACAATTTGTCTATTTTAGCCCTTCGAAACAAACTTTAGACAAAATAAAAAGACAAAATCTTATTAATAAATTAGATAAAAAGTCTATTAATGGTGAATTCCCATTAAGTGCTTTGGTTCCTGAATGCAAGAAAAATTATATGGAAGTAGATGGTAAAACAGTTGGAAGATTAAATATCGAAAAAATTAAAAAAGTCGCTAATGAAGATGCCTTTTATATGATTGAAACCAACATAACAAATATAGATTCAAAAGAAGCGAATGAAATATATAAGGGACAATGAAAAGTGGAAGAAGGTTTCAGAACCTTAAAATCAGCAATCAAAGTTAGACCGATGTACGTTTATAAAGACGAGCATATTCAATCTCATGTATTTTTATGCTTTTTGTCTCTAATTGTTTTGAAATATTGCATTTATAAATTAAAGAAATTTTATAAAGATAATGGAGAGATCCAAAAAAATCACAATGAATCTGTTTATAGATGCATTGAAGCTTATAACAATCACAACAAAGACTGTGAATGGTAAAGTTGTAAGTGAAATCAACAATAATTTAGATCCAGAACATAAGGAATTAAACAAAATATATAGTGATTTTCAATATGCGATTGATGGTCCATCATTGTAATTTAAAAGTGCAAAAAATGAATACGCATTATTTGTATGTGTATTCGTTTTTGTCTTCATTACAACTTGGAAATGCAGGAAAACATAGGTTATTCTTCAAGACCAAAATATTATAAATTAGAAAAATCACACGCAAATTTCAAATACGTGATTTTTTTGTATCCAGTTTAACCTAACATTTTATTTGCTATTTAATAAATATTAAATATTATTTATTTAGAGTGTTTTTGTTAAAATATAAAAATACATTAAATAAGGAGTGTGTATGAAAAAAAATAAAAAGAAAGTACTAATAGGTGCACTTGCTCTTTTAACTCCGCTTACAATTGCAAGCGTTGTAACTACAACTTTAATTTTGAATAACAGAAATAAAAAAAATCTTATTCAACCTGTGAATCCAAATCCAGTAGAACCTACACAACCTACTGATTCAGAGGAGCCCACAGAACCAACTAATCCTAATCCTGTTAATCCTACTCAGCCTACTGATCCTGTTAATCCAAATCCAGTAGAACCTACAGAACCTACTGATTCAGAGGAGCCTACAGAAGCAACTAATCCTAATCCTGCTGAACCTGCTCAGCCTACTGATCCTATTAATCCAAATCCAGTAGAACCTACACAACCTACTGATCCTGTTAATCCAAATCCTGCTGAACCTACTCGTCCTACTGATCCTGTGAATCCAAATCCAGTAGAACCTGCACAACCTACTGATTCGGAGGAGCCTACAGAGCCAACTAATCCTAATCCTGCTGAAACTACTCAGCCTACTGATCCTGCTAATCCTGCACCAGAAGAATCAAAAGAATTGACCGCTGAAGAAACTAATTTATTATTTCAAAATGCATCTGTTATAGTTGAAAATAATGGATATTTTACTTCAACAACTGGTGTTTTAAATATCAATATTGAAGGGTTTGATAATTCTCAGAACAACTTAGTAATTAATCAATATAGTTGAAGTTCTAATAATGAATTTTTGAAAAATACTACAATTCCACAATTGCAAATCCAATATAGTGATATCGAAACAGATACAACTTATTCAGTTGTAATTAAAGGAACTTACAATAATAAAACATTTGTTAAAACTTTTAATAACTTAATAGTTCATAAAGTTAATCCACTTAGTGAAGTTATTTTGCAAAATCGTGATAATGTAATCATAACCAATGGAAATCCAATAACTTTAACTTTAAATAAAACAACCAATTTGGATCTTTCTAGAACTCAGTGATTTTATTTTAATAAAAAATTAGATCAAATAGGTTCGTCATCATATGAAACAAACAGACCTGGTACATACTATGCTATTGTATTTGATAATGAAGGTTTAAGTTGAAAAACTAACGAATTAGAAATTGAATCTGACAATTTCCAAAACACAGATCCAAGTTTTGCAGCTAATTTAAGTGAAGCTTTTGATATTGTGACTTATCAACAAAAATTTTTAGGTTATGAATCACGTGAAAATAAAATAAATAACCAGTTCTATGAAACAGAATTATTAAATCGTTATTCTTCACAAGGTTTTAGATATCCAGGTTGAGATTATAATTATGAAGCTAATAATAGAGAAAATTCATTTATGACTTTGGATGGTGAAAGAGTTAATATTTCAAACTTAGTTTTTGCTGAAAGAGTGCCAGGAGAAACAGATGTTAAATATTCAGACCCTCAATGAATTAAATCTCAAATCGCAAGTGGTCAATTGAAAAAACACCCAGCAGCGGCTTTATGATATCAAAAGAATGTAACTAATGAAACTAAATCACTTACTAAGGAATTTAAAATTGATGGGAGTTTTTCAGGAAGTAATGCTTTAGGTTTATATATTCCAGCAGGTGAAATTGCAGAAATTGAATTTGATGCTGAGACATATAATGTTTTTAAAAACGCATGAAATAAAGATTTACCAATCAAAATTCATATAAATCAAAACTATTGAAACAACAGAGATTTTAACAATACAGCTAGAATTTCTAACCGTTATCCTTTTGTACAAAGTTCCTTTACATTCCAATTTAGTGAGATAGATCCAGAAACTAGAAAAATTAAAGTAGCTTCACCTTTTGGAGGTTCTTTATCATTTGAATTAAAACAAAACTTCAAATATAATGGAAATTTTGCTTCTTTAAAATTCAAAGTTTATGGTGCGGTAGAACAATTCCATTATGTTTATGATCAAACCACTGAAGAACAATGAAATGCACAAATTACGAAAATTAAAAATGGCGAAATTACCGCTCCTGTTGCTTCGATCCAAACTAATTATTCTTCAATTTTAGTTCCTTTCACCACTCCTACATCTGTTGCTGGAGTGGAATTAGATAATATGGTTTTCCCAGAAGAAGTCTTTAAGAAATGAAATAGTTTTTATGAAATGTCATATTATTGAGGAGATTACTGAAATCCTAAAATAGCTTTAAATTATTGTGATGATATTTGAGACGGAGCTGGAGCTTGAGGAGGTACAAATAATCTTTGAGCTGCTATTAGTTGAGCTAAAGGATATTATGATGGTAAAAGTTTAGATTTTGGTTTTGCTAATTGAGGTAATTACCATGAAATTAATCATAACTTTGAACAACATCAAGATCCATTCAATATTAAGAATCATGGATGAACAAATATTCCTTCAACAGTTGATTTAGCATTTATAAATGACAGAACAAGATTACGTAATTTTGCTAATTTTACAGGTGATTTAGATGAAGGTTGAGCGAGATTGGCTAATGGATACATTTTAAATGCTAAAAAAGCCAATAATAATGATTGATATTCATTATATGCAAATATGGTTTATCAATATGGACCAATGAATTTTGCCAATTGAATTAAAGCTTCTGGAAAAAGTAAAAATTCAGAAAAATTTTTCACTACTATAATTTATTTAGCAGATTACTTTAAATTAAATCCTTTATATGCACTTAAACAATATGCTTCATCTGTGACTACAGGGGAAACATTACAAAAGAATTTCACAGTAATTAAAGAAATTAATGGTGATAGTTCTCAAGAAAGATCGGTTACTCCAGAAGAAGAAAACAAATTAAATAAATATCCTGCTTTTGATTTTGTTTCATCTATTTATGCTGTTGGAAACTATTTATATAACAGTGAAACAAATAATTTCGAATATACTTCTGATACAATGCCTGCTTTCCAAATTCCAGCTGGTCAAGATTATGTTTTTGATTTTGAAAAAGGTATTGCTTCATTTAATCCTAATTTTAGAATTAAAAACATTCAAGTTCCAACTCAAACTAAATTGGGTAATTCTTTAACTATAGATTCAAATAATAAATTTAAAGTTACTTACCATGCTAATGCAAATACTTTTGCCGAAATTGATGAATTTGATTTAGATATTATTCCAGATGAATTTGATACTAAACCAAGTAATTATGTACCAATGTACAAAATGAAAATTAAAATTAGAAATGTAGTTAATCGTCCGGTGATGAAACTATATCCAAGTTTAAATTCTAATGCAAATTCTTTTGAAGAGCTTTATGCTGCTTACACTCAAATAGATCAAAATGATATTATTTCGTTTGTGCAAGATTTTAATTTTGATGAACTTAATTATTTAACCAAGAATAGGGCAAATACTCTTTTAGAATCAACAATGAAATTCGTTGCTCCTAAAACAGGAACCTTTGAATTTAAAGCATTAGCTGATGATTGATCTGGTGTTTGAGTTAATAATCAATTAATCGGAAGCAGTTTAAATGCTTCTAATAGTGAACAAAGTTTAGGTTCATTTGAATTTGTTAAAGGTCAAGTTTACGAAATTAAATTAGCAGTTTATAACAAAGCAGGTGCTGGTAATATGAATTTCTGATTGGCTAATGACACAGAAAAAATTAATTTAGTTACAAATTCTATAACCCCTACTTTAGAAACTAATAATTTAAATGCAGATCAACTTCGCAATTTAATTGAAAATCCAGCTTATCAATATCAACGCAGATACAGAACTAATGAAAGTAAAAACAAAACTCAAATTTCAAGATATATTAAAAATCTAGGAATGGTGGAACCGCAATTTAGTAACGCCAGAATGGCACCAAAATTTCCAGAATCTGATAAAGTATTTGATAATGATATTAATACATATTTCGAAAAATTCTATGGCAATGCTACTCAAAATAGACCGGTAAGATTAATATATCAAGCTAGTGAAAGTTTTAAAGCTAACTTTATTGACATATATCCAAGACAAGACTATTGACGTTGATATGTACCGAATGAATTGACAGTATTAATTAAAGAAAAAAATTCTGAAGAACGTCATGAATTCAATTTATATTATGATTTTAGTTCAAGATGAAGCAATTCTTCTTACCAAAGAGTTTTCTTCGATCGTGTTTATGATATAGAAGAAATTACTATTTTAGCTAGAAACACTCTTAATACAGATAGATATGGAATTACTTTAGCTGAAATTAAATTCGGAATTAATTTAAATACTGATAGCATCATTCCAATTAACAGCGAAAATAATAGATTTTATGGACATTGAGAAATAATAAGCAATGAAAGAGGTGATGTAGAAAGTCCAATTAATGGTTTTGTAGCTAAATCCGTAACTGCTAATGACTATATTAAAATTCCAATTAATTCACCAGAAATGGTAATTATGGGACAAAAAGGCCAAGATATGTCCACTTTTGATGTTTATTTTGATGATGAATTAGTAGGTAAAGACATTAGCGCTTCTAACCAATCAAACAACACATTATTATTTAATGAGCTATTATTTTTAACCAAAATTACTGATACAAATATAAATTGAAATGATTCACATACTCTTAAAATTGTAAACAAAGAAAACAAACCATTAGTTTTAACATTTATTTCATATAAAGATATTCAGAACTAAAAAAATGCCTATTTATAGGCATTTTTTATTGCTTTGTTTCCAAGTTACAATCCTGAGTTTCCAAGTTAGACCTCAAAAAATGAGGTCTAACTTGGAAACTCAGGATTTAAAAGTGCAAAAAACGAATACGACTTATTTGTAGATGTGTTCGTTTTTTCTTGATTACAACTTGGAAACGCAGTAAAAATCCCGCAAGTTGGAAATACGGGAAAAGTTGTCAAACTTAGGTGAACAAAAAAAGTTGAATATTGCTATTCAACTTTTTGTTTTGGAAATTAGTTTTTATTCTTCGTCTTTTTTCGACTTTTTAGCAAGAAAGTAGATGCTAAGACCAATTCCTGCGGTAAATAATCCAAGTAAAATTCATCATAAAATACTTAAATTCTCTGCTTTTGATTTTGTTTTTAATGCTTCTTGTATTGCACTGTAGATTACTTCGGAGGCATCTTTTTGTTCAATGCTATTAATTAAATTAATATCATTTTCACTAATTTGCGAATTAGGTTTATTGGTAATTTCAAAGTAGTTTTTATCACTTAATTCTTTGTTAAATTGACTATATTTGTCTGAAATAATTTGATTAATTGAATTTAACGCTTCATCAAACTTACTTTGATCTTTATTAATTAATGAATCAACTAAGTTCATTTCACCGTTAGCAACTTGATTCAATTGTTCTTTTTGAGAAACTAATTGATCTTTTAAATTCCTTAATTCTTCGTGTGTAACTGCAAAATCGACTGTGTCGTTAATTGCAGCAACTAAAGCGTCTTTTAGATCTTGATAATTTTCATCAAGAACATGTGAATTACGGTAGCTAGTTAATGCATTTGTTAAGTCATTGTATTTTTTCAATCCATCAACAATCTTGTCATAATCTGGATTTGTTACACCAGCATCAGCAAGATCTTTGATTAATTCATCTAACTCGTCATTATTTAAAGTATGGTTGCTAATTTCATCAACTAATTTCTTAATTAATTCGTTAGCTTTAGTAATGTCATCTTTAAGTTTGTCATATCAGTTTTCTTGACTTGAGTCAGCATTTATAACTTTATCTCTTAATTGTTCTTTATCTGTGTTAGATAAATTGGGCTGTTCATTAATTAAATTAATTAACTCTTGTTTTTGATCGTTAATTTTTTGAGCTTCACGGAGAATTTCATCACGTTTAACTGGATCTTCTTCATTTTGAATTAGATCTTTAAAATGTTCTTTTTCTTGCGCAGAAAGATTTGGTAATTCATCAACAATGTTTTTCAAGTCATCTTTATTGTCATAAATTTTCTTGATTGCATCTTTGATTTTATCAATTGCTTCTTGAATTTCTTCAACTGTTACATTTTCAAGGTTTTCAAGAACTTTTTTACCATCTTCAATTGCAGCATCATAAGCATTTTGTTTTTCTGGAGTCGAAGTAGTGTAAGGAGCTTTTTGGACAAACTCACTTCCTTCATTGACTAATTTTTCTAATTCCAGTGCTTCAAAAGCTTTTTTAAGTTTTAAGTACACATCATTAGTTTCATCAAAATTAAGATTTGCGGTGTCATAAGTTTCAGGATTTTCATTATTAACTAATTTTTTAGCATCATTTAAAGCATTTTCGTAGTTATTACGTTTTTCTTCAGATGCTTTATTATAGTAGCTTGAACCTTTAATTTCGTTTTCTTTTGCAATTTCATCTTTTAACTCTTTCATCTTATTATCAAGATTTTGAGCTTCATCTAAAATTGCTGGGTTATCAACCAAGTCATTATTCTTAATTTTGTTAATTAAATCATCTTTTTGACTTTGATTAAGATTTTCAAGGTTTTGAATAGCTTTAATATTATTGTTTTTATCAGCAATTAATTTATTAAGTTTATCTTGCAATGTAGCTACTTGGCCTGCTTCATCATTATGTTTATCAATGTTATTTACTTGTGCTATTAAATTAGCTTTTTCATTTGGCGATAAAACTTCTGAATTATTAATTTGTTCAATTAAATCATTTTCTAAACCATTTAACTCTTCATATGAGTGCTGTAATGATTTATCATTGTTTGATAATAAATCTTCCAATAATTTATTATCAACACCATTATCTAAATCTGATGTTAATATTTTTTTAGCTTCAGCTAATTTATTATCAAATTGTTCTTTATTATCAGCTTTATTGTATTTTGTGTTATTTGGATCAGCGATTGATTTTTCATAGTTTTTGACTAATTTGTCTAAAGCTGCCATTTTTTTACTTAAATTAATTGCATCTTCATAAGCTTTTTGTGCTTCTGCTAAATCAGTTGCATTATTAATTGCTTCTTTAGCTTCAGTTAATTGTTTTGGATTAAGAATATTTGGTAAATCAGGTTGATTTACATTATTTTCTAATTTATTAATTAAAGCTTCTTTTTGAGCATCAAAAACAATTTTGCTAAAGTCTTCTGGATTAGTAATTACATTATTTTCATCTAATGTCATTGGTTTATCAATGATTTGTTTAATATATTCATTTTTGTTATTTTGATCTAAATCATTATTATCAATTGCTTTAATTTGATCTACATAAACTTTTTTGGCATCATTAATAATTTGTGCTTGCTCTTTTAATTTCGCAATTGTTTCATCTGTAATTGGATTTTGATTAAGTTGTTCTTTAAATTTTGCTTTTTCATCTGCACTTAAATATGGTGCATTATCAACATATTTAAGAGCTTCATCACGATTAATATTGGTATTAGCTAATTTTAGATCATCAATTGCTTTTTGTACTTCATCTAAATTTGCATTGTAATTAAATGCATCATTTGGATCAGTATTTTCTTTACCATTTTTAATTTTATTAGCCACATTTAATGCATTATCAAAAGCTTCTTTATTATTTTGATCTGCGTTTTGATATGCACTTGAATTAGGTACATCTTTAACATTTTTAATTGTTTGTTTTAACTCAAGCATTTTGTTATCTAAAGCAGCTGCATTATTTTCAATTGTTTCTAATTGATCGTTATCGCTTGATTTAATCTGATTAATATATGCATCTTTTTGTTGTTGATTCAAGTTTTCATATGCTTTAATTCGATTAATTGCAGCTTTTTTAAGAGCTTCAATTTGAGCAATTTCACCTTTAATATCATTTAAAGTTAATTTTGTACCATCATCATTAGCTTTTTCTAAAGTATTAGGATCTAATGAATTTAGTTTATTAATTAAATCTTCTTTTTGTTTTGGAGATAAGTATTCATTATTAGTTACTTCTTGAATAGCTTTTTGAATATCACCATCTAAGGCTTCATATTTAGTTTGAATTTCACCTTTAGTATTAGTTTCTTCGTTGCCAATTCAATTATCTAAATTATCTGTACCTAAATCAGTAGCATTTGTTTTCTCTAATAATTTTTTAGCATCTTCAATTACTTTATCAAAAGCATTTTTAGGAGTTTCAGAAGCATAGGTATATTTGTCTAATGGTTTTTTAGCTTCGTAGTTTTTAACTATTTCATCTAATTTAGCCATTTTATTATCTAAGGTTTGGCCATTGTTTTTAGCTTCATTTGCTTTATCTAAGTTTTCAGCAGTTTTAATTTTATTAATTACATCATCTAATTGTGCTTTGTTTAAATGAGTAAATTCTTTTTCTGCTTCATTAACTAAAACTTGTTTATTTGTTTCTAATTCAATTTCTTTTACTTTTTCAATTGAATTAGTGTCAGGGTTATCAATTTTGTTTTTTAATTCATTTGCTTGTTCATCAGTTAATTTATTTGCTTTAACTAATTCATCAATTTTAGTTTTTAAATTATTTTTAGATTCTTGTAAATTAGTTAAGAAGCCAGAAATTGTAACTGTTCCTTCAGTAGTTGAATCAATATTATTTAAACCATCTTTTGTTGACTGCAATACGTATTTAATGTTTAAGTCACCAGTTTCATCATTAGCAGTAATATCCTTAATAATAATTTTAGCTTTTGAAGTAGCTGGATTTTGAATTAGAGTTGTAAAGTATGAATTTTCATTATTTGCAAGTACTTCAGCTTTTTGATTAACTAATGAACTTGCTTTGATTTGTGCTTTGTCATTTGGCACATAATTAATTGTTTTAGTTACTTGATTATTATCAACTAAAGCATTTAATCTTTGTAATTCGGTTTGTAAACCAGTAATTTGTGCAGTTTTATTAACTACATGAATATCAGTTAAATTAGTACGTTTTGAATAAATATTATATTGAATATTCAATGTACCATTTCTATCATCAGAACCAATAATTGTTATATCTTTTGCTTGATCATTATCAGTAGCATAAGGTGTGATGTTATTTAAAATCACATCAGATGGACTAATATTAGTTTTATTTGCAATTGTATTTGCTCAATCATAATTTAAATTTTGTAATCTTTGTAACTCAGTTTTGAAGTCAGTAATAGTATTAGCATTCTTACTTCTTGTTTGATTAATTGCAATTTCAACATTATTTCTTGATTGAGATACTAAAGTATAGCTAACAGTGATTTCACCTTTTCTATCATCGCGACTAATAATCTGCATTGAACCAGATTTAAGTGCTATTTGTGCTTCATTTAATTCACGATTCTCGCTTAATTTGACTTGAACATTGTTTGCTACAACATCGCTTATATTAAAATCCGGTAAATAATTTTCTTTATTTGGATAATCAATTACCAAGTTTGGAATTAATCTTTCAATTCTATTTTCTTCTTCCTCCTCATTGGTTACATAGCCTGTAAAACTTAATAATGGGTTTGAAGTGTTAGATTTAATCACAGGTGCTTTAGATGGTGCATCTGTTCAATCACCATCAATTAAACTATCTTGACCTTCTAATGGACGAGTTGAAATTAATTTATATCCTAATTCAATTGTTCCTGTCTCATCATTAGCATTTTGAGTATCTAAAATAGTTTCTATTTGTACATTTTGTCCTTGACCATATTGAGTTAATTCAACATTAAAGTCATCTGCAGTTAATTGTGAAGCCTTTTTCTCATTAGCTTCCTCATTTTTTCTATCTTCTTTAGCAGTAATTGAAACAGGTTGATTTTGTTGAGTTACTAAATCATTTAATCTATCTAATTCAGTTTTAAAACCTGTTAAAGTTACATATTTGTAATCAGATTTAACATCAGTTAAACCTTCTTTAGTTGATTGTAATTTGTATTTAATTCTTAATTTACCAGTAATATCATCATAAGCAATGATTTCTTGGTCACTAAAAATATGATCGCTAGCCGGAGAAATTTCTCAAGTTCAATTAGAATCATTAATTTTAACTTTTGAAGCTAAAATTTGATCTCTATTTGAATAATCAATTGTATGAGTATAACCATCTTTTTTATCATCAGGATTGATATTATCTAATCTTTCTTTTTCAGCTTGTGCTAAAGTTTTGAAACCTGTTAGTGATCCTGATTTAGTTTCTGCTGATTTAATAGTATTTAGATCATGGCCACTTACCATTCCTCTAGTTGAAACTAAACGATATGTATAGTCAATGCTATTAGTTTGATTATTTGGTGTTTTTGAAACAATTTCTACCCTAGCATTTTCTAAATTATTTAAAGTTAAAGTTAAATGATCTAATGCTTCCTGTGGTAAATATTGAGCATAATCAGCACTATCAATACCAGTTAATGAAGCTGTTGCAACTTTATTTTTAAATAATTCATTAAGTCTTTTTTGCTCAGTTTTAAAGTTGTTTAAAACAACAGTTTGTACATCGGTATTTACATTTTTGTAAATACCACCTTTAGTACTATGAATTACATAAGCTACTGTAATTGAACCATTTAAATCATTTTTATCAGTAATATTTTGAATAATTATTTCAGCATTATTATCTGTTGAATTGATAACAGCATTAATTCCTGAAATTTGTGAACTTGAAGCTAAAATTTGATCACTATTTGGATAAGTAATTTGTGCATTAGTTACTAAACTAGTTAATCTTGCTTTTTCAGCATCTTGATCAATTTTGTTTTGTTGAGCTTGTGTTCTGAAACCAGTAATTACTAAGTCTTTGTTTTGACTTTCTGGTGCTTCATAATTAGTTACATTTCAATTTGAAATTAATTCATTTTGAGATTTAGTTGTTACTAATTTTAAGTTTAAAGTATTTTGACCAGTTGAATCATCTGGTGTAATTGAATTAATAAATGCACTAGCTTTATTTGCATTTTGTTTAGTTGCATCATATGAATAGTTAGCTTTATCATTAGCTGGATTAACTGAAGGTAATTGATTATTTTTAGTTCCGTTAAAAGTAATATCACCTTCAACTAAACTATTTAAAAGTTCATTTAATCTTTGCGCTTCAGTTTTAAGTCCAGTAATAATAATTTCTTTTGGTTCAGAATAAAAATCTTGACCATTTTTATTACTTTTTAATTTATAAGTAAGTTTAATTGCTCCAATTACATCGTTGTAACCTGCAATTGTCTTATCAACAACACTAATAGTATTATCTTCAGGATTTAATTGAATTTGATCTGGACTGAAACTTGAAGCTATTTGAGTTTTATCAATAACTACATTAAGATCATCATTAGTTTTGGCATCTAAATCAGCTTTTTCACGATCTAAATTACTTTGGAAACCAGACATTGTAGCACTTAAAGTTTTAGAAACTACAGTGTTATTAGCAATATCACTTCTAGTTGATTTTAAATGATAAGTAATTTTAATGCTGCCATCTGGATTTGCTTCCGAAATAGAATCAATTACTAATTCAACATTGTTTTGATTATTAATATTAGTTAATTGTCCATTTAATTGTTCTGCTAAATATCCCGAAATATTTTCTTTAGCTACTTCATTAACGGTTGTTTGATTTTTAGCCTTTGTCCCACTAAAATTAAATTCTTTTTGCTTGTTGTCAATTAAATTATTTAATCTCTGTTCTTCAGTTAAATAACCAGTAATGGTAATTTCTTTATCTGTTGAAGTTAAAACTTCACCATGTTTATTGCTTTTAACTACAAAAATTGCAGTTAATGAACCAGTAACATCATTTCAATTTTTAATTGATTTAATTTCGATTCTTTCGTTTGCATGATTTGCATTATCATTTGTTGCAAAAGCAATATTAATATTACGTAGTGTCTGTTCAAATGATGATGCTAATTTTGTGCTATCTGGTGTACCTACAAAATTAGCTTCATTATAGCTATTAATGGTATTTTGTTCTTTTTCTTTATTGCTCATAAACCCAGTTATTTTAGTTTGAGCAGTTTTTGAAACAATAGTTTGATTATTTAAATTATCTTTAGTTGATTGCAATTTGTAAGTTACAATTACAGCATGCTCATCAGTTGGATCAGGTGCAACAGAATCAATTACGATTTGAGCTTTATTGTTTTCGCTATTAGCTAATGTACCATTAAATTGTGTTTTAGTTAAGTCTTCAATAGCATTTTGATTTTTAGTTCCATTAAAATTAATAGTTTTTGCAATATTATTATCATCTATTAATTGATTCAATCTTGCTTCTTCTGTTAAAGTACTTAAAGCATTATTTCTACTTAATGTATAAGTAGTATTAGATTGAAGAGTTTCCAGATTCTCTTTAGTTGATTGATATTTATAACTTAAATCTAATTTACCTGTTACTTCATTTTGATTTGAAATAACTAAATTAACTGGTTTTACATCCGCAGGAATTGTAGAGGTATTAAATTCAATATCATCTTTAACAATTTCACTTGCAGTTTTTGAACTTTGTGCACTATCCTTGACTTTTACACTAGCACTTTGCAATGAATTTAATCTAGCTAATTCAGCATCATAACGTTGTTGACCATTTAAGTTATTAATTGCATTTTGAATTTTAGTATTTAATGAATCAACATTAGTTTTATTCATTAAATCATTATTGTTATCAGTATTTAAAGCAGTTAATAAATCTTCTGCTCCCTTAATTACCCCACCTTTTTGGTTATTATTTTTAGCAGGATTGCCGTCATAAGCAGATCTTAAAGCATCTGTTGTATAAAGGTAATTATTTCCTGTAACAATATTATTTTGATTTGTTATAAAGTCACGCAAAGTTTTCATTGATGCATTTAAAGCACTATTATTAGCATCTTGAGTATTAACACCAGCAATAGTATTTTGTGACTTAATTAATTCAATTGATTTTGCCTTTTGTTTTTCAGTTAGTGATGAATAATCTGAATTAATTTTAGCTATGGCATCATCTTTAGCTTTTTGTAATCTTTCTTCACCATTTAAATTAGTAATTGCATCTTGAATTGTTTTAGTTCTTTGTTTTACTTCTGTTAATGATAAATTAGATCCTTGGGTTTTATTAACATCAGTTTTTTGTTTATTTACAGCATTATCTAAAGCACTTTGATTATCTGCTTGAGTATAATCAATTCCTTGTTTAATTGTATCAATGTTATTAGTTGCCTCAATGTAAGTTTTCATTGCATTATTTAAATCATTTGCAGCAGCAACTTTTTGGTCTAATTGATCAATTGGAGCATTTTGGATTGCTTCTTTAATAGCATTTTTTTGTGCATCATTTAAATATTGATAATTATCAATTTCTCTTTTTTTAGCATCTCTTTGATTTTGTTCATATTGAGCTTGAGTTAAGAAACCAGTTCTAGTTTGAGGATTAGTTACATTACTATAAATATTGTTATTATTTACAGTTTGTCCTTCAATTGTTACAAGATCACTTGCTGATCTTGTAGTTTTAAATTTATATGTATAAGTCAATGAACCAGAAACATCATCAGTTGCAGTTTGATTTACATTTGTTAAACTAATTTGATTAGTATTAGCAAAATTTGAATCAATTAAATTAACATTATAATCAGTATTTAATATTGAATCTGAAGCACGTTTAATTGGATTAGAAACAATTGTAATATTAGTAATTTTATTTGTATTAGAATCTTGATTTACTAAATTATTTAATCTAGTTATTTCATTTTGAAAGCCAGTTATTTCTGCAGTCTTTTCATCAGAAATAGCATTTGTATTTTTAGTTGATTGTAATTTATAAGCAATTTTAATTTTGCCAGTTATATCGTTATAACCAAGATATCTAACACTATTTGCATAAATTTTAGTATTAGTTGGTAATTGCCATAGAATGTCAACACTTGAATTATTTGCTTTGACAACTGTTGAAGCTTGAATATTAGCTTTTTGAGCTTTATCCTTATATTCAGGAGTTGCGCTTAAATTAGCAATTCTAGTTTGTTCATCACTAAAGCCTGTAATTGTGTAGGTTTTATTTTCTGTATAAATATTATCTTTATCGTTAGACTTAAGGATTTTGTATGTAACTACTAAAGTACCAGCATCATCATTACCTTGAATGCCAATAATCTTCGTTTCAACACCTTGGTCATTTGGACTGACGCTTTGAGTAGTAATTAAATTTTGATCTGCTGTGGTTGGATTAATACTTTTATCTGGATAGTCAAAAGTAGCGGTGTAGTCTTTAATTTTTTCACGTTCTGTATTAATATCAGTTCATTTATCAACAATGGTTTTAATGTTTTTATCTGAACCTATTAATACTTTATTTGAATAGTCTTCGTTTGGAACATAAGTGTCTTTATATAGTTGTGCTTGATCAATTAATTGATTAACATTATTTTTTTCTGCTTTACTTAAAAATGAAAGATTGTTAATTTTAGTTTTAGCATTATTTTTAGCAGTGCTGAAAGCTGATTGCATTGCTTGATCAATGGTTGAATAATAGGTTGTATTAATGGCTAAAATTTTGGTTTGAGTGTTATATGTAAAAGGTCCATCTCAACCCAATTGAACTCCTAAATTATTAATAATATTAAATTTTTCCCCACTAGTCTCATCGCCATTTAAAAAACTAAAATTATTAATTTCTTTTTTGAATTCTTGTAAGGCTCCATTAATTTCATCACCAGTTAATTTGTTGATTCAATTTTGTTGTAAAGTGTTATTGCCATTAGTATAAAAAGTGTTTAAAGTTTGAGTTGAATCAAAAATATTATCAATAGTTTTATTGGCCGCATCCTTAAGATTAGCATCAAAAGTATCAAAAGAATTTAAATTAATAGAATTGGTTGATTTTGTAAAAACAGCATAATTTTTAAAATCATTTTGAGCTTTTTGTTGTTCAACAATTTGGGTTTTTAAATTATTTTTTTCTGCTTCCAAATCATTTAAATTTTTAATACTATCTAGAACATTTTTAATATTAGATTTATAAGATTCTGAATTTGCCGAATCAAAAGCCTGAACTTGTTCATAATTTGTTAAAGGATTAATTACATTTTGAATCAAATTATTAGTTAGTAAGTTAGCTGCTTTTGAATTGTTATTTGGATAAGTTTGCGAATTAGCTTGAGTAATTTGATAATCATCTAATTTTGCATAAATAGAATCCAAATTATTTTTACCCGAAGTTTTAATTGCATCAAATTTATCAGTTAAAACTTTTTTAATTGTTTGAAGAATTCTAGTTAAATAATCGAAAGAGTCTGCGGTGTCATATTTAGTTGAAGTACTTCTATCTTGGGCATTGGTATCGTCATTATATTCACTAGATTTAAGTTTAATAATGTCAGAATTCGTATTGATAAAATCTTTTAAACTATTTTTAACTGAAATATCAGCTAAAGCATAAATCATTTTATTTGTAGCAATCGCATTTCAATTTTTATCATAAATTTCTGCACCAAGTGCGAATTCACGAATGTCTTTATATTTTTCTTCAATTGATTTTTGTAAATCGTCAATTTGATCTATTTTTGTTTTCCAACTATTTTTAATTGTTTCATTTGTATATTCATTATCTATATTAAGAGATGTATCAGCTTCAACATACTTAGTTAAAGCGTCTTTTTCACCTTTAGTTAATCATTTTTTAGATTGAATATATCTTTTGAGATATTCTAAATCTGTAAATGTGTATTCAATTGGTGCAAAATCAAGATATTCTCTTCCAAAAGTGGTTGAAGCAGAAGCTGTTGTAGATCTAGCAATCATTCTTCATTTTTTTCTGTCAACACCTGAAGCAAAAGTAGCATTTAAATGTAAATTAGATAAATTATTATAACTTTTATAATCTTGATAAATATTTCTTGTTCTAATTACGTTTTTATTGTCATAAGAAATACCATTTTTATCCACATTGTATGTAAAAGCACTATTTCCAATTTCAGAAATAGTTAAATTAGCCTGTGGGATTCCGTCAGTTGCTTTATTGTAAAATTCAAGATTATCTTGAATTTTTTCTTCAGTGTTAAATTTCTTTAAATATGACTGTTTACGATCAGCCATTTTGATAAATCCACCAATAACTTTATAATCATCTCTATTATTTAAATTTCTATATTCTGAAACTCCAAAATATGTTTTACTTCCAGTGGTAGAACTAGTATTACCAGCATATAATTGATTAAAAGGTTCAGTTGAATTATTAAATGGTTTCATTTCTAATTCAACTACAGCTCCTGCAACAATTTCGTTATGTGATGTACTTGTATTAACTCTAAAAACAAACAATCCCCCTTGATTTCGAGTTATATTATCTTTAGTAATAACAGGAGTACCATTTCTAATTATTGAGTGTTGAAATAAACCAAAAGCAACTTGATTATATTTACTGGTTGTGAAAGAAAATTTAGAATTTCTTACCATTTGTGGAGTATAACCTCTAATTAAAACATCATAAAGTTCATTACTTCCTTGTTGTCTAGTGTTTTGTCATCAGTTTCTTTGATTTCTATTTACATCTGACATATTATTTTCGTATTCATCAGGAATATGATCATAGTATGGTAAATAAGCGTAGTCACTAACGTAAGCCATTTTTGACTTACCGTTTATAGTTGTACTAACTGATTTCCCTGTGCTAGTTACTTGTTGCGTTTTACCTATTCATGGGCTTATTTCCATTGTACCAATATTAGCTTTTGGATCATCATTGATATTTATAGTATATGTAGTTAATTTACCTTCAGTTTGATCAATATTAATACTGCTACTATCTTGTTTAACAAATAAGTGGATTTTGATATCACCAACTAATCTAATATCCTCCGAAAAGTAAATTCCAGCAGTAAAAAAGTCATTATTTGTGTCAGCGTTAGTTAGGTTAATACCAACTTTAATTTTTTTACTATTAGTTAATGGATTAAATCCATTTCCATTTCATCAAGAACCAGATCCATTAGGTAATGATGGTGAGTCACCATCTCTTTCTCAAGAATACATATGGCCAATTTCATTAGCAAAACCATCACCATTTCAATTGGTTTGATTAATATTTGTTGGTAAACCTGGGGTTGAAGCATCGAATAATCTATATCATGCATCACCAGTTGCATTTCATTTAAGTTTATTATTTCCAGTTTGACTTAAATTAGTTGCTCCATTTGCATCTAAAGAGTTGTATCACCTATGAACTGTGCCATCAGTATAATTATTATAACCTGTTCAAATATCATCTAAAATATTAGAATTAACTTTATCAAACACATAATTAACATCATTAATTGCAATATTCACATCTTTTTTCGAATAATTTGCTGAAAGAGTCAAAATTAAACTTGAAACAGATAATGAAGATGATAAAAGCAAAATCAATTTTTTATTTTTTCTCATATTTATATCTCCAAATTCAAAAATTTATAAGTAAACTTTACTTTATTATACATATATACCAGAACTCTTTTGTAAATTATTAAATATTAAACGAAATGTCACACCCTAGAGTTTTAAAAATGAAATCTAGATCTTAAATAAAATTTTAATTAATAAGGAGTCAATATGAGTGCGTTTAAAATTACAACACATAAAAAAATGAGTGATTACGAAGAGAGAAAAGCCCACATAATGGCGTGTGTTTTAAGACTTTGAAATAAAAGGACAAACAAAGAACTTGCAAACCTTTATTGCGTCAGTGCCAGAACAATAATTAGATATAAAAAAGAAATAAAACCGTTTGTCGAAAGTGGTTCATTTACTGTTGCTCACAAAGGTAGAAAAAATGAAAATGCTCTCAAATATAAAGATGAGACTATAAATAAAATTATGTGTGATTATTATGATTTTACGGAAGAGTTTTTTCCTAAAAACGCAACTATTAACACTGCTCCTTTTTCGCTTTATTATCATGAAAAAGTAAAACAAATTTTTAACATTAGTTATGCACAAGCTTTTAAAAGAGTTAAAAAGCAAGGTTTTGCTAATGTTCAAATGACAAGAAAATATAAAAATGAATCTAAAAAAATTAGAAGATTGCTTGAACAAGAAATTGGTGAAAAAATTTCGCTTTTCACAAGAATTGGTTCTTTAGAAATAGATGAGCGTGAAAAGAAAAGAAAAAGCGTTTATCAAGCTAAAAATATACATTTAAAATTTGGTGAAAATGTTGAATTAGACGCTTGTAAAGAAGTGTTTTTTGGTAATAAAAAAGTCTTCATTTATCACGCAATTGATTCATCTACAGTTTTGAAATATTGCATTTATAAATTAAAGAAATTTTATAAGGATAATGGAGAGATCCAAAAACTCATAATGAATATGTTTATAGATGTATTGAAGCTTATAACAATCACAACAAAGACTGCGAATGGTAAAGTTGTAAGTGAAATCAACAATAATTTAGATCCAGAAAATAAGGAATTAAACAAAATATATAGTGATTTTCGATATGCGATTGATGGTCTATCATTGTAATTTAAAAGTGCAAAAAACGAATACGCCTTATTTGTAGGTGTATTCGTTTTTTTTCATTATAACTTGGAAACGCAGAATTAAGATCTTTAATTTTAAACAAAAAGACGAAAATCACCACTAGAAATTCACCTTTATTACATCTACATGAGTTAAAAGTAAATATATTGCAATCTAAATTGTAAAAAGTTCTGTTGGATCAATTTTGAATTGTAACATATTAGCAGTTTCTCTACCTCTATCACCACCTTTTCTTTGAATCGTTATCTTCCCTATTTTAATAGAACCTTTTGCACTTATTTGAACCTCTCCGTTAAAATAATAATAACTAATAACTTCATTTATATTTTTTAAAGCTCATGAAAAATCATTTTCTTCTTTTCGAATTACAAGAACTCATTCCACAGAGAATTCTCCGTGACCTTTTAATATATCTAATACTATCAACAGTTTATTCTGATTTAATCAATTCAAAATCAAATCTTTTTCTTCATCTGTAAATTCATCAATATACATTCTTCTTTTATCTCTAACATTATTTTTATATGGTTTTAGTTCACCAGTGAAATATTGAAAAATAGTATAGACATTTAAAGGTATATTTCACATTTCTTGGTAACTTTTTAATCATCTTTTATCAATTTGATTGTATCCTTTTTTGTTGCTCACTAATTTAACTTGAATATTTTCAACATCGATAGTATTTTTTAACTTAATTTTGATTTTTACATTCAAATCACTTTTATAACCGAATATTAAATCTGCTTTAACATATTCAATTTCGTTCAATTTATATTTCATTATTTTTAATCAAGATTGTGCTTCTTTATCACTTTTTCAATTATTAAATTTCTGTGCAATAAATCTTTCATTTCGAAAACCGCCTTTTGCAGTTTTTGAACCGAGTTTTGTTTTATCTGTTGGTTTCATTTTATTCCTTATTCTTAATATTTCTTAACATATTTTGAACTATCGCATCGATAACATTAACAGTCATAGCATTACCAGCTTGTGATAAAACTTTATTATTATTTAGATTATATTTTTTTACTTTTTTAGCAATATTTTTTGGAAAACCTTGAATTAATAATGCCTCGTAACCGTTTAATTTCTTAATTTTCTTATTTTGAACATACAATAATCCATGTCTACCGGTTCTTAATGTTGGAAAAAACTGATTATACTTTCTTAAATCTGATTGTCTTCAATCTATAACACAATTTTCTCATCCTAATATTTCATCATTTGTAAATTTTTGATTGTTGTATTTATTTGATAAATATTTTTGAAACGTTTTATCTTGAATATCTAGCTCTGTATTATTCTCTGAGTCAAGAAAATAATGAAAAGTTTTATTTGACTCAAATTTACTTGGAAACACAAAATTACCGTTATCATATTCTTTTAAGAATCCAACAATATAAATTCTTTCTCGTGCTTGCGGTACACCAAAATCTAAACTATTGAGGACTTTATAGTAAATGTTGTAACCTATTTTTTCTAATTCGGTTTTTATTGTATTAAATGTTTTACCCTTATTATGATTTACCAAACCTTTTACATTTTCTAAAATAAAATATTTATTTTTCATATGTTTCATTATTTGAATTAAAGAATATATGATTTTTCCTCTTTCATCGTCAAATCCAGCTCTTTTACCAACTATCGAAAATGTTTGACAAGGGAATCCTGCTATTAAAAACTCGAATTTAGGTAGATCTAGAATGTTAAGTTTTGTTAAATCACCATAATTTCTCTCATCATCAAAAAACAATTCATATGTTTTTGATGTATACTTATCGATTTCTGAATGACCAACACATTCTAAACCATTTTTTTCAAGAGCAATTCTTCCACCCCCAATACCAGCACAAAAATCAAAAAATTTTATCATTATATTAATATAAGTTTAACCTTTCATATTTTTAAAAAACATTGAATTAATAGCCACTACAATCTCTTTGAATACTAAATGTAGAAATCAATATTATTAATTATATATTAAGCATTAACATCATCTTAAAAAACATGAAATTTTTAAAAATAATATTAAATATTAAACGAAATGCCACACCCTAGAGTTTTAAAAATGAAATCTAGATCTTAAATAAAATTTTAATTAATAAGGAGTGATTATGAGCCTGTTTAAAATTACAACACATAAAAAAATGAGTGATTACGAAGAGAGAAAAGCCCACATAATGACGGTGTATTAAGGCTTTGAAATAAAAGGACAAACAAAGAACTTGAAACCTTTATCGCCTCAGTGCCAGAACAATAATTAGATACAAAAAAGAAATAAAACTGCTTGTTGAAAGTGGTTCATTTACTGTTGCTCACAAAGGTAGAAAAACGAAAATGCTCTCAAATATAAAGATGAGAGTATAAATAAAATTATGCGTGATTATTATGATTTTACGGAAGAGTTTTTTCCTAAAAATGCAACTATTAACATTGCTCCTTTTTCGCTTTATTATCATGAAAAAGTAAAACAAAGTTTTAACATTAGTTATTCACAAGCTTTTAAAAGAGTTAAAAAGCAAAGTTTTGTTAATGTTCAAATGACAAGAAAATATAAAAACGAATCTAAAAAAAATTAGAAGATTACTTGAACAAGAAATTGGTGAAAAAATTTCACTTTTCACAAGAATTAGTTCTTTAGAAATAGATGAGTGTGAAAAGAAAAGAAAAAGCGTTTATCAAGCTAAAAATATACATTTAAAATTTGGCGAAAATGTTGAATTAGATGCTTGTTAAGAAGTGTTTTTCGGTAATAAAAAAGTCTTCATTTATCACGCAATTGATTCACCTACAATAATTTACATAAATTTAAAATTTTTGATATATAATAGTCTGCTATCAATTTTTAAAATACTTTTTCTTTTTTAGTCTAAAATTTTATTTTAAAAATATAAAAATAAAACCCAGAAAACAGTAAGTTAGGGCATCAAAAGTTAGTAAAAAGTTTAATTTACTAAGGTATTTCAATACACTTTAGTTGTTTTTAATTTCGCACCGATTGAATTCTTTCACTGTTATATCAAACATAAAATCATCAATGGATGATTTTGATTCATTAAAAGTTATTTTGTAATATCAATTAATTTTAAACATTTTTAAAATAAATAAAAATATGGAACAAAAATTCCATATTTTTTTAATGTAAAATTAAGAATTATTTTTTACTTTTTTTAACTAAAACACCAATAATTATAGCTGCAAGAGTTGTGCTTAAACCTAAAGCTAAATATCAAAGTCAACTTAATTTTTCTTCAACACCTGCTTTTTCTTTTAATAGTGTTTCAAATAATGATTTTTCAATTTTATTTAATGGATCATAATTAAGTTTTAATAATTCTTTAATTAATTTTTTATTTAAATTACTTTCTGGTTTATAAGTATCAAAATATGAAGTATTTAAGATACTATTAGCAAATTCAACAAACTTAGTTTGATTTAATTGTTCTAACTTATTAGTTGCATCAATAAATTTAGTTTTGTCAACATTTTTAAGAGCATCAAAATAACTTATTTCAGCTTCTGCCAAGTTTAGATTATATTGATTTTGATTTAGAACAAAATTTTTGCTTGTATCTAATTTACTATTTAAATCGCTTGATTCAACTAAATTAATTAATTCAGTAATTGAATTGATTTTAGCATTTAAGTCTTGAATTGCTTTTTCAGTATCAGGATTTTTAACATCTGAATTATTTCATTGTTCGTGTAATGATTTAAGCAATTTACCTTGCTCAATTAATTCAATCAATTTATTAATGTCGTTAATATCTTCACCATAGTTAACCAATTCATCTAAAATGTCTTGAATTTCTTTTGGCAATTCTTTATTATTAACATCTTTTTGATACTCAATAATTTTGGCGTTTAACTTCTCATATAAATCATTAATTTTCTTAACTTCATCATCAATTACTTTGAAACTTTGTTTAAGTTTATCTAAAATTTCTTGAGTTTCAGCAACTGAAGTATTTGCACTATTATAACCATTTGGAGTTTGATTATTAATTAATTTTTTAGCATTATTTAAAGCATTTTCGTAGTTATTACGTTTTTCTTCAGATACTTTATTATAGTAGCTTGAACCTTTAATTTCGCTTTCTTTTGCAATTTCATCTTTTAACTCTTTCATCTTATTATCAAGATTTTGAGCTTCATCTAAAATTGCTGGGTTATCAACCAAGTCATTATTTTTAATTCTGTTAATTAAATCATCTTTCTGACTTTGGTTAAGATTTTCAAGGTTTTGAATAGCTTTAATATTATTGTTTTTGTCAGCAATTAATTTATTAAGTTTATCTTGCAATGTAGCTACTTGGCCAGCTTCATCATTATGTTTATCAATGTTATTTACTTGGGCTATTAAATTAGCTTTTTCATTTGGTGATAAAACTTCTGAATTATTAATTTGTTCAATTAAATCATTTTCTAAACCATTTAACTCTTCATATGAGTGTTGTAATGATTTGTCATTATTTGATAATAAATCTTCCAATAATTTATTATCAACACCATTATCTGAATCTGATGTTAATAATTTTTTAGCTTCAGCTAATTTATTATCAAATTGTTCTTTATTATCAGCTTTATTGTATTTTGTGTTATTTGGATCAGCGATTGATTTTTCATAGTTTTTGACTAATTTGTCTAAAGCTGCCATTTTTTTACTTAAATTAATTGCATCTTCATAAGCTTTTTGTGCTTCTGCTAAATCAGTTGCATTATTAATTGCTTCTTTAGCTTCAGTTAATTGTTTTTGATTAAGAATATTTGGTAAATCAGGTTGATTTACATTCTTTTCTAATTTATTAAGTAAAGCTTCTTTTTGAGCATCAAAAACAATTTTGCTAAATTCCTCTGGATTAGTAATTACATTATTTTCATCTAATGTCATTTCTTTATTAATGATTTGATTAATATATTCATTTTTGTTATTTTGATCTAAATCATTATTATCAATTGCTTTAATTTGATCTACATAAACTTTTTTAGCATCATTAACAATTTGTGCTTGCTCTTTTAATTTCGCAATAGTTTCATCTGTGATTGCATTTTTGTTAAGTTGTTCTTTAAATTTTACTTTCTCGTCTGCACTTAAATATGGTGCATTATCAACATATTTAAGAGCTTCATCACGATTAATATTGGTATTAGCTAATTTAAGATCATCAATTGCTTTTTGTACTGCATTTAAATCTGCATTGTAATTAAATGCATCATTTGGATCAGTATTTTCTTTACCATTTTTAATTTTATTAGCCACATTTAATGCATTATCAAAAGCTTCTTTATTATTTTGATCTGCGTTTTGATATGCACTTGAATTAGGTACATCTTTAACATTTTTAATTGTTTGTTTTAACTCAAGCATTTTGTTATCTAAAGTAGTTGCATTATTTTCAATGGTTTCTAATTGATCATTGTCACTTGATTTAATTTGATTAATATATGCATCTTTTTGTTGTTGATTCAAGTTTTCATATGCTTTAATTCGATTAATTGCTTCTTTTTTAAGAGCTTCAATTTGTGCAATTTCACCTTTAATATCGTTTAGAGTTAATTTAGTACCATCATCATTAGTTTTTTCTAAAGTATTAGGATCTAATGAATTAAGTTTATTAATTAAATCCTCTTTTTGTTTTGGAGATAAGTATTCATTATCAGTTACTTCTTGAATAGTTTTTTGAATATCACCATCTAAAGCTTCATATTTGGTTTGAATTTCACCTTTAGTATTAGTTTCCTCGTTACCAATTCAATTATCTAAATTATCTGTACCTAAATCAGTAGTATTAGTTTTATCTAATAAGTTTTTAGCATCTTCAATTACTTTGTCAAAAGCATTTTTAGGTGTTTCTGAAGCATGTTTATATTTATCTAATGATTTTTTAGCTTCATAGTTTTTAACTATTTCATCTAATTTAGCCATTTTATCATCTAAGGTTTGACCAGCAGCTTTTTGTGTTTTTGCTTTATCTAAGTTTTCAGCAGTTTTAATTTTATTAATTACATCAGCTAATTGAGCTTTGTTTAAGTGAACGAAATCTTTTTCTGCTTCATTAACTAGAATTTGTTTATCTGCTTCTAATTCGATTTTTTTAACTTTATCGATAGAATCAGTTTCATTGCTATCAATTTTATCTTTAAGTGCTTGTGCTTGTTCGCTAGTTAATTTATTATTTTGCACTAATTCATCAATTTTAGCTTTTAAATTATTTTTAGCTTCTTGTAAATTAGTTAAGAAACCAGAAATTGGAACTGTATTTTCAGTATCTGAATCAATATCGGTTAAATTATCTTTGGTTGATTGCAATACATATTTAACAGTTAATTGACCTGTTTCATCATCAGCAGTAATATCTTTAATAATAATTTTGGCTTTTGAAGTAGTTGGATCTTGAATTAAGGTTGTAAAGTATGAATTATCATTATTTGCAAGTACTTCAGCTTTTTTATTAACTAATGAACTTGCTTTGATTTGTGCTTTATCATTTAGTACATAATTAATTGTTTTAGATACTTGATCATTAACAATTAAAGCATTTAATCTTTGTAATTCATTTTGTAAACCAGTAATTTGTCCAGTTTTATTAACTACATGAATATCAGTTAAATCAGCACGTTTTGAATAAATGTTGTATTGAACGTTTAAAGTACCTGTTCTATCATCAAAACTTGTAATCACAACATCTTTAGCTTGATCATCATTAGTTGAAACTGGAGTAATATGACTTAAAATAACATCAGATGGGCTGATAGTTGTTTTGTTTTGAATTGCATCTTCTCAACTATAAGTTAATTCATTCAATCTTTGTAATTCGGTTTTGAAGCCTTTAATAGTATTAGCGTTTTTACTTCTAGTTTTATTAATTTCAACCTCAACAGCTTGTCTTGAATTTGAAACTAAAGTATAACTAACAGTAATTTCACCTTTTCTATCATCACGAGTAACAATTTTCATTGAATCAGGTTTGATTGAAATACCTTCGGCATTTAATTCACGATTATTACTTAATTTTACTTGTACTGCAGAAGGAATAACATTTGTTTCATTGTAAAGAGGTAATCATTGTTCTTTACCTGGATAATCAATTACTAAATCAGCAATTAATCTTTCAATTCTATTTTCTTCTGCATCATCATTAGTTACATAACCATTAAAAATTAATAATGGATTTGAAGTTTCAGATTTAATAGTAGGTGCTTCTTGAGGTGCATCATCTCAAGTTCCTGAAATTAAACCATCTGTACCATTTAATGGTCTTGTAGAAATTAATTTATAACCTAATTGAATTGTTCCAGTTTCATTATTAGCATTTTGAGTGTCTAAAATTGTTTCAATTTTAACATTTTCATTTTGCCCGTATTCTGTTAAGGCTGTATTAAAGTCATCAGAAGTTAATTGTGAAGCTTTTTTCTGATTTGCTCCATCTTTTTTAGATTCATCTTTTGCAGTTATAGCAACTGGTTGATTAGCTTGTTTTACTAAATCATTCAATCTGTCTAATTCAGTTTTATAACCTGTTAAGGTTGCGTATTTATATTCTGATTTAACATCAGTTAAACCTGATTTAGTTGATTGTAATTTGTATCTTACTCTTAATTTACCAGTAATATCATCATAAGCAATGATTTCTTGGTCACTAAAAGTATGATCAGTATTTGGTTCTACACTTCAAGTTCAATTTTGATCGCTAATTTGCACTTTTGAAGCAAGAATTTGATTTCTATTTGAGTAATCAATTGTATGAGTATAACCATCATCAGTTGCATTTGGATTAAGCTTGTCTAATCTTTCTTTTTCAGCTTGTGCCACAGTTTTGAAGCCAGCTAATGATCCTGATTTAGTTTCTGATGATGTGACAGTATTTAGATCATGACCACTAACCACTCCTCTAGTTGAAACTAAACGATATGTATAGTCAATACTATTAGTTTGATTATTTGGTGTTTTTGAAACAATTTCAACCTTAGCATTTTCTAAATCAGCAACAGCTAAAGTTAAATGATCTAAAACTTCTTCTGGTAAATATTGTCTGTAGTTTGCACTGTCAATGCCAGTCAATGAAGCTGTAGCAACTTTATTTAAGAATAATTCATCAAGTCTTTGTTGTTCAGTTTTAAAGTTGTTTAAATCAACATTTTGTACATCTGTATTTACATTTTCGTAAATTCCACCTTTAGTACTATGAATTACATAAGCTACTGTAATTGAACCATTTAAGTCATTTTTATCAGTAATATTTTGAATAATAATTTCTGCATTATTATCTGTTGAATTGATAACTTTATGTATTCCGCCAACTACTGAACTTGAAGCTAAAATTTGATCACTATTTGGATAAGTAATTTGTGCATTAGCAACTAACTTAGTTAATCTTGCTTTTTCAGCATCTTGATCAATTTTGTTTTGTTGAGCTTGTGTTCTGAAACCAGTAATTACTAAGTCTTTGCTTTGACTTTCTGGTGCTTCATAATTAGTTACATTTCAATTTGAAATTAATTCATCTTGAGTTTTACTTGTTACTAATTTTAAGTTTAAAGTATTTTGTCCAGTTGAATCATCTGGTGTAATTGAATTAATAAATGCACTAGCTTTATTTGTGTTTTGTTTAGTTGCATCATATGAATAGTTAGCTTTATCATTGGCTGGATCAACTGAAGGTAATTGATTATTTTTAGTTCCGTTAAAAGTGATATCACCTTCAACTAAGTTATTTAAAAGTTCATTTAATCTTTGCGCTTCAGTTTTAAGTCCAGTAATAATAATGTCTTTTGGTTCAGAATAAACATCTTGACCATTTTTATTACTTTTTAGTTTATAAGTAAGTTTAATTGCTCCAATTACATCATTGTAACCTGTAATTGTTTTATCAACAACACTAATAGTATTATCTTTAGGGTTTAATTGAATTTGATTTGGATTGAAACTTGAAGCCATTTGAGTTTTATCAATAACTACATCAATATCATCATTAGTTTTGGCATCTAAATCAGCTTTTTCACGATCTAAATTACTTTGGAATCCAGACATTGTAGCACTTAAAGTTTTAGAAACTACAGTGTTGTTTTGAATATCGCTTCTAGTTGATTTTAAGTGATAGTTGAAAGTAATAGTTCCATCCGGATTTTTATTAGTAATTTCATCAATTACAACAACAGCATTATTTTGATTATTAATATTAGTTAATTGGTCATTTAATTGTTCTGCTAAATAACCTGAAAGATTATCTTTAGTAACTTCATCAACAGTAGTTTTATCTTTAGCTTTTGTGCCACTAAAGTTAAATTCTTTTTGTTTGTTGTCAATTAAATTATTTAATCTTTGTTCTTCTGTGAAATAACCAGTAATAGTAATTTCTTTTTCTGTAGAAGTTAATTCTTCACCATGTTTATTGCTTTTAACTACAAAAACAGCAGTTAATGTACCATTAACATCATCTCATGATTTAACTGATTGAATTTCAATAGTTTCATTGGCGTGATTTGCATTATCATTTGTTGCAAAAGCAATATTAACATTACGTGGTGATGCAACAAATGAAGAAGCTAATTTATTGCTATCTGGAGTTCCCACAAAGTTAGCGCTTGTATAATCATCAATTGTTTGTTGTTCTTTTTCTTTGTTGCTCATAAAACCATCAATTTTAACTTGTTTAGTTTTTGAAACAACTGTTTGATCACCTAAATTATCTTTAGTTGATTGCAATTCGTAAGTTACAAGTACAGCGTGCGGATCATTTGGATCTTCTTTCACTGATGTAATTACAATTTTTGCTTTATTTGTAGAATCAATGGTTCCTGTAAAGTCAGTAGCAGACACTTCTTCAACAGCTACTTGATTTTGATTATTACCATTAAATGCAATAGTTTTTGCAACACTATCATTATCAATTAAATTATTTAATCTCACTTCTTCTGTTAGAGTACTTAAAGCATTATTGTTATTTAATGTATAAACTTTAGTTGACTTAACGGTTTCAAGATTTTCTTTAGTTGATTGATATTTGTAACTTAAGTCTAATTTACCTGTTACTTCATTTGTATTTGAAATAACTAAATCAACAGTAGTTACATTTTCAGGCATAGTTGAAGCAATGAATTCAACTTCATTAGTGTCAACTTCACTTGCTGTATCTGTAGCTTGTTTTGCATCTTTAACTTTAGCTAAAGCAAGAGATAAATCATTTAATCTTCTTGATTCTTCATTATAACGTTGTTGACCGTTTAAATTATTAATTGCAGTTTGAATTTTGTTATTTAATAAATCAATATTAGATTTATTCATTAAATTATCATTATTGTCGGTATTTAAAGCATCTAATAAATCTTCAGCTTCTTTAATTACTCCGCCTTTTTGGTTACCTTCTTTAGTTGGATTACCATCATAGGCTTCTCTTAAAGCGTTAGTAGTATAAGTATAATTATTGCCTGCTGTTACAGTATTTTGATTTGTAATATAATTGCGCAAGGTTTTCATTGATGAATTTAATGCACTATTAGATTCATCTTGATTAGTAACACCATCAATTGTTGTTTGTTCATTAATTAAAGCAATTGCTTTTTCTTTTTGTTTATCAGTTAATGATGAATAATCAGAATTAATTTTAGCTATTGCATCATCTTTAGCTTTTTGTAATCTTTCATCACCGTTTAAAGCGCTAATTGCATCTTGAATTGCTTTAGTTCTAGTTTTAACTTCTTCTAATGATAAATTAGTTCCTTGAGTCTTATTAACATCAGTTTTTTGTTGAGTTACTGCATTATCTAAAGCACTTTGATTGTCTGCTTGAGTATAATCTGTATTTTGTTTAATTGTTTCAATATTATTAGTTGCTTCATTATAAGCTTTCATTGCGTCATTTAAATCACTTGCATTTTTTGCAATTTGATCTAATTGATCTAGATTAGATTGATTAACTTGATTTTTAAGTGCTGTTTTTTGTGCATCATTTAAATATTTATAATTATCAATTGCTTCTTTTGCCGCATCTTTTTGATTTTTCTCATATTGAGCTTGAGTTAAAAATCCAGTTCTAGTTTGTGATGCTGAAATATTACTATAAATATTATTGTTATCGACTGCTTCTTCAGTAATTGTTACTAAATCTTCTTTAGTTCTTGTAGTTTTTAATTTATATGTATATGAAACTGAACCATCAGTATCATTAGCTGTAGGAGATGATAAATTAGTTAATTCAACTTGATTAGTAGTTCCATAATTATTTGCTAAAGAGATTGTGTAATCAGTATTTAAAGTTGAATCTGAAGCGCGTTTAATAGGATTTGCAGTGATGTTAAGGATTGTATTTTGATTAGTATACGTGTCTTGTGCAACTAAATTATTTAATCTGGTTGATTCTGTTTGAAAACCAGTAATTTCTGCGGTTTTTTCATTAGAAATAGTGCTTGCATCCACAGTTGATTGTAATTTATATGCAATTTTAATTTTGCCAGTTATATCGTTATAACCGAGATATCTAACACTACCTTGATAAATTTGTGTGCTTTCTGGTAATGATCAACCAATATCTTCAGCATTCTTATCTCTTTTTACAACAGCTGAAGCTTGAATATTTGATTTTTGACTTGCATTTTTATAATCTGGAGTAGCATTTAAATTATTAACTCTATTTTGTTCATTAGCAAAACCAGTGATATCATAGGTTTTATTTTTAGTATAAACATTAGTTTTATCACTTGATTTTACTATTCTATAAGTAACAGTTAAAGTTCTGGTGTCATTATTACCGCTAATAGAAATAATTTCAGTTTCTAAACCGTTTGCATCAGGAGAAATGCTTTGTTGAGAAACTAAATTTTGTTCAGCAGATGTAGGTTGAATATTTTTATTTGGATAATCAAAAGTAGCAGTATAGTCTTTAATTCTGGCCTTTTCATCAAGAATATCAATTTTAGTTTTTCATTTAGTTAAAAGAGTATCCTTTGAATATTGATTACTTGCATTAAATCCAGATTCATTATCTAATCCAATTTTTAAAGAATTTTTTTGATTTTTATTTAATCATTTTTTACTATCAACATATCTTTTAGCTAATTCAAGATCGGTGTATGTATAAATAATTGGACTGAATTCAATTCCATTGCTATCAAATCTACTTGATGGTAATGGACTAGCAGTTAATGAACTACCGCTTTTAACTTTTCATTTTTTGGCATCTGTACTAGAAATTGTACTTGTTAAACGTAAAGAATTTGTATTATTTACTGCTTTTGTATCTTGATAAATATTTTTTGTACTAATTGCTCTTTTGTTTCTATTAATTCTATTTTTAGAAATGTCATAATTAATATTTGAATTTCCATTTTCAGTAATTCTTAAAGTTGTGGCTGGAAATGCATCACTATTTGGATTATAAATATCAGAACCAAGTGCTGAATCAATAGTTTCTAAAGTGTAGAATTTTTTAAGTTGAGATTCAGATCTGTCAGCTATTTTTCAAAATCCAGAAACAATTCTTTGATTATTGTCATCATTTTTTTCACGATATTCTGCTGATCCAAAGAAAGATTTTCTAGCTGTTGATGATCCAGTGTTCCCAAAAAACGTTGTATTACTTGGATTAGCCACATCATTATATGGTTCAAATTCTGCTTCTGCTACTGCTCCGGCAACTAAATAATCAAGCTTTCTATTCATTTCAATATTGAAGACAAATAAACCACCTTGATTGTTATATATAATATCTGCTGGTCTTGCATCACTAATAAGGTTTTTTTGATATAAACCAAAATTTACTCATGTACCACTATTTTCTGATAATTTAAATCCGTTTGTTCTAATACTTGACATATCCGTTGGGGTAGATACTAGAATATCATACATTCCGTTATGTTTTCCTGATGCTTTGTAATTATCTCAAGTTCTTTTTTTGCTAAGTAAATCTGAACTTAAACCACTTGTATATGAGGTTGGAGTATTTTGGTAATAAGGTAAGTATGCGTAATTAGTTAATCATGCTTCTAAACTATCTCCATTTTTAGAAGCTTGAAGAGAATCTTTATTCACTTTTTGTACTTTTCCAATTCAAGGCGAAATATCATAATCAGATAAGGTAGCATTTTTTTCTTCTTTTAATTTGATAGTATAAGTTTTTTGTTTTAAAACAGTTGAATTATTTCTATCATCAACTTTAATATACAAGTGAATTTTAATATCACTTGCTAATTTCATATCATTTGAAAAATAAAATGCTCCTGTATAGAATGTTGATTGCGCACCTTGAGTAGCAGAACCATGTAATGGTTTATTAACTAAGTTATAACCTATTTTAAATCTTTTGGTATCGGTACCTGGATTATATCCATTTCCATTTCATCATGGTCCATAATCTACACTTTTATTACTAAAACCATCTACTTGTCAAGAATAAAGTGTTCCACTTTCTGTTGCGTAATTATCGCCTGTTCAATCTGAAACATTTACATTGTTTGGAAAACCTGGATTTGAAGCATCAAATAATCTAAATCATGAATCTCCAACCGCTATATATTGTCAATTAGAATTCTCGTCATTAAAATTCAAATTACCGTTTGAACCAAAAATATTTATATATCTATATGGTGCATATCTGGCATTATGATTTGAATTTGAAAGTGAATTATAGTTCTTTCAAATATTATCTTGCACATTAATATTAACTTGATCAAAAGTTCAACTAATGCCTGAACTAGTTTCAATTGACACATTGTTTGAACTTGTATTCATTGAAATAGGCAAAACAAGTCCTATTAATGGTACTGATGCAGTTACAATTAAAAGACTCCTTTTTAATGCTTTATTTTTCATACATATCTCCTATTCTATATATATATATATATATAATTAATTTTAATAGATTTTTTAATTATAAGTTCCATATATTCTTTAAAATCTTCAAATAATTCTGTTGGTTTTTGTTTTTATTAATCTGTTAGTCTAATGTTTTTAATTCTAAATTTAACTTCAACTTTTGTTTTTACCAATTCATTGGTTTTTGGAACTTTACATGAAGGAATTTGAATTTTAACAGGTAAAAGTCAATCGGTAAAATTAAATTCATCTCTTGTAATAGTTAATGTATTGAATTCAAAATCAATATTATTTAAGAAATATTCATTAAATTTAAATTTTTTACTTAAGTTGTTTATAAATTTTTCTTTTTGAATTATTGTTTTTATAAACTCTTCTCAACTAATATCTTTAGCATCTAATTCAAGTTCATCAGAATAATATTTCATGTATTCAGAAACATAAATATAAATATGCTTTTCGTCTAAATTAAATGCCAAAAAATCAAAAACTCCGTCTTTTCAAACACTTTCGAAAATCTTAGTTTTTTGTCAATATCACTTTTATTAATCCTGAGTTTCCAAGTTGGAAGCTCTTTTTTATACCTTTTAACTTATTACTTATATACATAGTATATAAGTACAATTTTTAATTATTTTAACTTTGTACAATGATTACAATGATGATAGTCTATAGTATAAATATGAGTAACTACATTCTGTATAAAATAAAAAAACCCAAAAGGGATTTACATTGCATTAGGAATATCAAAAGGATACGATAAAGGGATTGGGAATTTAGTTGGATTAGGTTATTGAGAAGAAATTAAAGAAAAAATATTCTCTACAAAACATTGATGATTTAAAACCAATTGTTAGATTGGTTTCTGTTGTAGAAGATAAAATTTAAGTTAAAACCAAATTTTTCCAA